>NZ_JBHRTP010000040.1:0-165288 GCF_042646465.1 Pseudundibacterium arcticum | reverse complement strand
AGTGATTCGCGCAAACAGCCGGTTAAGCGGCAAACAGAATGCAACACTACACTAGCGATCCCTGACGCTCGTGGCAGTGGGAGCGTCGGCACTCACCGAATTAAGGCGCGCAGCGGCGGAATTAAGGGGAGTATTGCCTTAAACTTGGCATTATCCGCCTGAATTGATTGGCTCTTGAAATATACTGGGTCTAGTATATTTTCAGCCCGGCGCCCGCAATTTGCGCCAGAGCGTCGTGCGGCTGATGCCCAGATGCCGGGCCGCCGCTTCCCGGTTGCCGTCGAAACGGGCCAGTACCTGTGCCGGTGTTTCGGGCGCTGGCGCGACTGCAGGAGCAGGTGCGGGTGCGGGCGGCTCGCGTAGTGACATCGACAGTGACGGCGGCAATGACGCCGGCAGTGAGGTGGCCAGTGAGGTGGCCAGTGACGTCGGCGCGGTACCGGCCAACTCCGGTGCCAGCGCCATCACGAAACTCGGCGACAAGGCCTGCAGTGGTTCTGCCGCCAGATACAGCGCCAGCCTTTCCATCAGGTTGCGCAATTCACGCACATTGCCGGGCCAGGCATAGCTGCCCAGGAGCGGCGCGCAGGCCAGCACTTCGGCGTGCAGATTCGGATGTGGGCGGGCGCCGAGTGCGGCCAGCGCATTTTTCAGGCACCATTCGGCCAGCGGCACCAGGTCTTCGCTGCGATCGCGCAGCGGCGGCAGTGACAGGCGCAACACGCCCAGCCGGTAAAACAGGTCGGCCCGAAAACGGCGTTCGCGCACGCGGGCGTCGAGGTCGCAATGGGTGGCGCTGATGATGCGCACATCGACTGGGATCGGGCGCGTGCCGCCGACCCGCACCACTTCACGCTCTTCCAGCACCCGCAGCAGCCGGGTTTGCAGCGGCAGCGGCATTTCGCCGATTTCATCGAGAAACAGCGTGCCGCGATGGGCCGCCTCGAACAGGCCGGCGTGGCCGCCGCGGCGTGAACCGGTGAACGCGCCTTCTTCGTAGCCGAACAGTTCGGACTCCAGCAGGGACTCGGCGATGGCGCCGCAATTGACCGCGACAAAGGGCCGGTTGCCGGCCACCATGCGCGGGTTTTCGCGATGGATCGCTTGCGCCACCAGTTCTTTGCCGCTGCCGGTTTCGCCCTGGATCAGCACGGTGGCGGGGGATTTCGCATACAACACGATCGATTGCCGCAGCGACTCCATGGCCGCCGAATCGCCGCGCAAGTCGTGCAAGCCATGGCGCGCGCGCAAGGTATCGGGGACCGGCGCGCTGCGGTCACGGCGCGCTTCCAACTGCGTGATGCGCGCGATCTCCAGCGCATCGTCGAACGCTTGGCGGATCGACGCCGCGGAATAGACGAAGACGGCGGTCAGGCCGGCTTCCTCGGCCAGATCGGTAATCAGACCGGCGCCGACGATCACCTTGATGCCGGCAGCCTTGAGTTCGTTGATCTGGGCCCGTGCGTCTTCTTCGGTGGCATAGGTGCGCTGGGCGATGCGGAAGTCGAAGGTGGCGCAGAATTGCGCCAGCTCCGGCATGGTGGTCTGATAGGTGATGATGCCGATCTCGGGCGCAATCTGGCGTGCGCGCGCCAGCGCTTGCATCACGTCGAAGCCGCTGGCCTTGGCGATGACGACCGGCACCGACAGCCGGCTCTTGAGGTAGGCGCCATTCGAGCCGGCGGCGATCACCGCGTCGCAGTGCTCGGTCGCCATGCGTTCGCGGATATGGCGCGCGGCGGCGTCGAAGCCGAGATGGATCGGCTCAATCGTGGCGTGGTCGTCATATTCCAGCGTGATGTCGCGCAACAGGTCGGACAGGCGCGAGACCGAGACGGTCCAGATCACCGGCTTGTCGGCGCTGTCACGCTGAGGGAAGAGGGGTTTGCGCATGGCGTTACGGTCGTTTCATGGTGTAAGTATGAAACATACCATGAAACACATCTGCAACGAATCTGCAACATACGTGAAACGAATTTGAAACATATTTGAAACAATATGAGCCGCCACGAATTTTGCGCGATACTGATGACGACAAGGCAATATCCCAAGTGCTTGATTTTAAATAGTTAAATTATTTTCATCGTCGCTGCTGCGCCAATCGTCGCGAAAAACAGGCTGTTGGCACGCGCATTGCAATACAGGTGCGAACCCGCAATAATTTTCAAGCTTGAAACAGCTTGCAATCGATAAGGTGAACACATGAGCCAAACCTCAGCAGGCGCTGCTTTCCGCCGCGCGGTACAAGAAGAATCCCCATTGCAGGTGGTCGGCGCGATCAATGCCAACCACGCCCTGCTGGCCAAGCGCGCCGGTTTCAGGGCGATTTACCTGTCCGGCGGCGGCGTCGCGGCCGGTTCGCTCGGCTTGCCCGATCTCGGCATCTCCAATCTGGACGACGTCTTGACCGACGTGCGGCGCATCACCGACGTCTGCGACCTGCCGCTGCTGGTGGATGTCGATACCGGCTTCGGCTCGTCCGCCTTCAACGTGGCGCGCACCGTCAAGTCGATGATCAAGTTCGGCGCCGCCGCGATCCATATCGAGGATCAGGTTGGCGCCAAGCGCTGTGGCCATCGGCCCGGCAAGGAAATCGTCAGCAAGCAGGAAATGGTCGATCGCATCAAGGCCGCGGTCGATGCCCGCACCGACGACAACTTCGTGATCATGGCGCGCACCGACGCACTGGCGGTCGAAGGCCTGGAAGCCGCGCTGGAGCGCGCGCTGGCCTGCGTCGAAGCCGGCGCCGATATGATCTTCCCGGAAGCGATCACAGAATTGGCGATGTACCAGCAGTTTGCCGCCGCCGTCAAGGTGCCGGTGCTGGCGAACATCACCGAATTCGGCGCCACCCCGCTGTACACGGTGGAAGAACTGAAATCAGCCGATGTCGGCCTGGTACTGTACCCGCTGTCGGCCTTCCGCGCGATGAACAAGGCGGCCGAAAACGTCTACGGCGCGATCCGGCGCGACGGCAGCCAAAAGAATGTGATCGATACCATGCAGACCCGGATGGAGCTGTATGAACGCATCAACTACCACGAGTTTGAGCAGAAGCTCGATGCATTGTTTGCGCAGCAGAAGGGGAAGTGATTAACCGTAACGTTAGTACCGTCGTTCCTGCGAAGGCAGGAACCCAGCGTCTTTGGTTGATCAACGAACGGTGCGAGGACTCCTCGCACGGATCCCCCCCTTACCGGGCGCATCTGCGCTTGCACGCGCAGATCGTTTCGCAGGCGGACAGCGGGCTGTCCGAATTCCCTGCTACACATTGCGCGGGAATGACGGTGCTTGGTTTTACAGCGCTTGGGGCGATGTTGAAACTACATACTCCCGGCACAATTTATTAGAATTCATAAAATGCGCACGTCTTTATTGCGCCGTTAAAAAATACTGGTAACCAGTATATTAAATTTGCAACAAGGAGAACACGATGTCCGAAGTCCCAACTTTCAAACCCAAAAAGTCGGTCGCGCTATCCGGCGTCACTGCCGGCAACACGGCGCTGTGCTCGGTCGGCAAGACCGGCAACGACTTGCACTATCGCGGCTACGACATCCTGGACGTCGCCGACAGCTGCGAATTCGAAGAAATCGCCTATCTGCTGGTGCATGGCAAGCTGCCGAACGCGGCCGAGCTGTCCGCCTACAAGGCCAAGCTGAAATCGCTGCGCGGATTGCCCGCTGCAGTCAAGGCCGCGCTGGAAGCATTGCCGGCATCGGCGCATCCGATGGACGTGATGCGCACTGGCGCGTCGGTGCTTGGCTGCGTGTTGCCGGAAAAGGACGACCACAGCAGCCCCGGCGCGCGCGACATCGCCGACCGCCTGATGGCCTCGTTCGGCTCGATACTGCTGTATTGGTATCACTACAGCCACAACGGCAAGCGGATCGAAGTCGAGACCGACGACGATTCGATCGGCGGTCATTTCCTGCATCTGCTGCATGGGAAAAAACCTTCGAAGTCCTGGGAACAAGCGATGCACACCTCGCTGATCCTGTACGCCGAACACGAATTCAACGCATCGACCTTCACCGGTCGCGTGATCGCCGGCACCGGTTCTGATATTTACTCCGCCATCACCGGCGCAATCGGTGCGCTGCGCGGCCCGAAACACGGCGGCGCCAACGAAGCCGCGTTTGAAATCCAGAAGCGTTACGACAACCCGGACGAGGCAGAAGCCGACATCAACAAGCGCGTCGAAAACAAGGAAGTCGTGATCGGCTTCGGTCATCCGGTCTACACTATCTCCGATCCGCGCAACAAGGTCATCAAGGAAGTCGCGCGCAACCTGTCCAAGGAGGCCGGTTCGACCAAGATGTTCGACATTGCCGAACGTCTGGAGACCGTAATGTGGGACATCAAGAAGATGTTCCCGAATCTCGACTGGTTCTCGGCCGTGTCGTATCACATGATGGGCGTACCGACCGCGATGTTCACGCCGCTGTTCGTGATCTCGCGCACCTCCGGCTGGTCCGCGCACGTGATCGAACAACGCATCGACAACAAGATCATCCGTCCGAGCGCCAACTATGTCGGGCCGGAAGATCTGAAATTTGTCCCGTTGAATGAACGTAAATAAATGCAAATGACAGCACGCAGGTCCCAATGAGCGTAAGCGAGGATCGAACGATGACATCCCAGCTACCCCTGTCCAAACTGAGTATCAGGCGGGCATTGAAATCGGATTTGCCGCGCTTACTGGAACTGATTGCTGACGATGACCTAGGTAAAAATCGCGAGGGCGTCGGTTCAGACGACGCCTGCTATGCGCACGCCTTTGATCAGATCGACCAGGATGAGTCCCAGTTTTTGATGGTGGGGGAGCTGGATGGCAATGTCGTCGCCATGTTGCAGCTCACTTTCATCCCCGGCCTGAGCAGAAAGGGAGCGTTGCGCGCCATGATAGAAAGTGTGCGGGTCGACGGCCATCTGCGAGGGCAGGGCATAGGCCACTGGATTATCCAGCAGGCGATACAGGTGGCACGGGACCGCGGCTGCAAGTTGGTGCAGCTGACTAGCGACAAGCAACGTCTGCAAGCCCATCGCTTCTATGGAAGTCTGGGATTTTCTGCCTCGCATGAAGGATTCAAGTTGCCACTGTAAAAGCAAATCAGGACTCGTCCGTCAGACCGGAAAATCCCCACTATTCTCAATATTTGACAAGCCATGAATACCTTACACCGCAAACCCCTGCCAGGCACCAAATTGGATTACTTCGACGCGCGCGCCGCGGTCGATGCGATCCTGCCCGGCGCCTATGCCAAGCTGCCCTACACCTCGCGTGTGCACGCCGAGAATCTCGTGCGTCGCTGCGATCCTGCCACGCTGACAGCTTCGCTGAAGCAGCTGATCGAGCGCAAGCGCGATCTCGACTTTCCATGGTTCCCGGCCCGCGTAGTGTGCCACGACATTCTCGGCCAGACCGCACTGGTCGACCTCGCCGGTCTGCGCGATGCCATCGCCGACATGGGCGGCGACCCGGCCAAAGTCAATCCGGTGGTGCCGGTGCAGCTGATCGTGGATCATTCGCTGGCGGTGGAGCACGGCGGCTTTGAGAAGGATGCGTTTGCGAAGAATCGCGCGGTCGAGGATCGCCGCAACGAGGATCGCTTCCACTTCATCGACTGGACCAAGAAGGCCTTCAAGAACGTCGAGGTGATCCCGCCGGGCAACGGCATCATGCACCAGATCAATCTGGAGCGGATGTCGCCGGTGATCTTTGCTGCGGACGGCGTGGCCTATCCGGATACGCTGGTCGGCACCGACAGCCACACCCCGCACGTCGATGCGCTGGGCGTGATCGCGATCGGCGTCGGTGGTCTGGAAGCCGAAAACGTGATGCTCGGCCGCGCCTCGTGGATGCGCCTGCCGGACATCATCGGCGTGGAGCTGAGTGGCAAGCCGCAACCCGGCATCACCGCGACCGACGTGGTGCTGGCGCTGACCGAGTTCCTGCGCAAGGAAAAGGTGGTCGGCGCCTACCTCGAGTTCTACGGCGAGGGCGCCTCGGCGCTGACCCTCGGTGACCGCGCGACCATCTCCAACATGGCTCCCGAGTATGGTGCCACCGCGGCGATGTTCTTCATCGACGACAACACCCTCGACTACCTGCGCCTCACCGGCCGTGAGGACGCGCAGGTCAAGCTGGTCGAGATCTACGCAAAGGAAGCCGGCCTGTGGGCTGACTCGCTCAAGACCGCCGAATACGAGCGCGTCCTGACATTCAACCTGTCTTCTGTGGTCCGCAATATGGCGGGCCCGTCCAACCCGCACAAGCGTCTGCCGACTTCCGATCTGGCGGCGCGCGGCATCGCCGGCAAATGGGAAGAGATTCCTGGCCAGATGCCAGACGGCGCCGTGATTATCGCCGCCATCACCAGCTGCACCAACACCAGCAATCCGCGCAACGTGATTGCCGCCGGCCTGCTGGCCCGCAACGCCAATGCGCGCGGCCTGACCCGCAAGCCTTGGGTGAAGTCGTCGCTCGCGCCTGGCTCCAAGACCGTTCAGCTGTATCTGGAAGAAGCCAAGCTGCTGGCGGAGCTGGAGCAGCTGGGTTTCGGCATCGTCGCCTTTGCCTGCACTACCTGCAACGGCATGAGCGGTGCGCTGGATCCGGCGATCCAGAAGGAAGTCATCGACCGCGACCTGTACGCCACGGCGGTGCTGTCCGGCAACCGCAATTTCGACGGCCGCATCCACCCCTACGCCAAGCAGGCCTTCCTCGCCTCGCCGCCGCTGGTCGTCGCCTACGCTATCGCGGGCACCGTCCGCTTCGACATCGAGAAGGATGTTCTGGGTATCGACCAGAACGGCAAGCCGGTAACCCTGAAGGACATCTGGCCGAGCGATGAAGAGATCGACGCCATCGTCGCCTCCAGCGTGAAGCCCGAGCAGTTCCGGCAGGTCTACGACCCGATGTTCACCTTCAAGGTGCTCGGCGATGAAAAGATCAGCCCGCTGTACGACTGGCGCCCACAGAGCACCTATATCCGCCGTCCGCCGTACTGGGAAGGCGCGCTGGCCGGCGAGCGCACGCTCAAGGGCTTGCGCCCGCTCGCGGTGCTGCCCGACAACATCACCACCGACCACTTGTCGCCATCGAATGCCATCATGCTCAACAGCGCGGCCGGCGAGTACCTGCACAAGATGGGCTTGCCGGAAGAGGACTTCAACTCCTACGCGACCCATCGTGGCGATCACCTCACCGCGCAGCGCGCGACCTTCGCGAATCCGCAGTTGGTGAACGAGATGGCGGTGGTCGATGGCGAGGTCAAGAAGGGTTCGCTGACGCGCATCGAGCCGGAAGGCAAGGTGACCCGCATGTGGGAAGCCATCGAGACCTACATGGAGCGCAAGCAGCCGCTGATCATCATCGCCGGTGCCGACTACGGTCAAGGTTCGTCGCGTGACTGGGCGGCCAAGGGCGTGCGTCTGGCGGGCGTGGAAGTCATCGCGGCCGAGGGCTTCGAGCGCATCCACCGCACCAACCTGATCGGCATGGGCGTACTGCCGCTGGAGTTCAAGCCGGGCGTCAACCGGCTGACTCTGGGCATCGACGGCACTGAAACTTTCGACGTGACCGGTGAGCGCAAGCCACGCACGACGTTGACGTTGGTGATCACGCGCAAGAACGGCGAGCGTGTTGAAGTGCCGATGACCTGCCGTCTGGATACCGCCGAAGAAGTGTCGATCTACGAGGCCGGCGGCGTGTTGCAGCGTTTCGCGCAGGACTTCCTCGAATCATCCAAGGCGGCCTAGGCACTCCTCCCCCTTCAAGGGGGAGGCTGGGAGGGGGATGGGTTTCAATAGTAATGTGAATAACCCAGCCCCACCCTAACCCTCCCCTTGAAGGGGAGGGGACGTATCACCCGACTTCATCAGGAAAAATATTCTCATGGCCCACGTACCCCAGATCAAAATCCCCGCCACCTACATGCGCGGCGGCACCAGCAAGGGCGTGTTCTTCCGCCTGCAGGATTTGCCCGAGCGTTGCCAGGTGCCCGGTGCGGCGCGCGATGCGCTGCTGCTGCGCGTCATCGGTAGCCCGGATCCTTACGGCAAGCAGATCGACGGCATGGGCGGGGCGACCTCCAGTACCAGCAAGACGGTCATCCTGTCGAAGAGCGCCAAGCCCGATCACGACGTCGATTACCTGTTCGGCCAGGTGTCCATCGACCAGGCATTTGTCGACTGGAGTGGCAACTGCGGCAATCTGTCCGCCGCCGTCGGGCCCTTCGCCGTCAGCAATGGCTTGGTCGACGCCAACCGCATTCCGAAGGACGGTGTGGCGACCGTGCGCATCTGGCAGGCCAACATCGGCAAGACCATCATCGCGCAGGTGCCGATCACCGGCGGCGCCGTGCAGGAGACCGGCGACTTCGAGCTCGACGGCGTGACGTTTCCCGCCGCGGAAGTGAAGCTTGAGTTCATGGATCCGGCCGCCGAGGAAGAGGGCGGGGGCGGCGCGATGTTCCCCACCGGCCACCTGGTCGACGATCTCGAGGTGCCGGGTATCGGTACGCTGAAAGTCACGATGATCAATGCCGGCATCCCGACCATCTTCGTCAATGCGGAAGCCATTGGCTACACGGGCACCGAGTTGCAGGACGCCATCAACAGCGATGCCAAGGCCTTGGCCATGTTTGAGACCATACGCGCCCATGGCGCGCTGCGTATGGGCCTGATCAAGCACATCGATGAAGCCGCCAAACGCCAGCACACGCCGAAGGTTGCCTTCGTCGCCAAGCCGGCCGGTTACGTCTCCTCCAGCGGCAAGCAGGTCGCCGCCGGCGACATCGATCTGCTGGTGCGCGCGCTGTCCATGGGCAAGCTGCATCACGCCATGATGGGCACGGCCGCCGTGGCCATCGGCACCGCCGCAGCGATCCCGGGCACATTGGTGAATCTCGCAGCGGGCGGCGGTGCGCATAATTCACAAAAGGCGGCAGTGCGCTTCGGCCATCCGTCGGGCACCTTGCGGGTTGGCGCGGAAGCCAGCCAAAATCCGGCTAGCGGCGAATGGAGCGTGACCAAGGCTATCATGAGCCGCAGTGCGCGGATCCTGATGGAAGGGTGGGTCCGCGTGCCAGGCGATACGTGCTGAGATAGCAGGAGGCGATGTTGGTAAACGGTTGCGTCGACATGGTCAGGATCTGATCATGAGTAATCAAAAAAAGGAAACACCATGTCATCCTATACCAGCAATGCCCGCACCGAATTTGATCAAGAGATCATCGACATCGTCGATTACGTGCGCAAATTCAAAGTCGAATCCAGCATCGCCTACACCACCGCGCGCAACTGCCTGATCGACACCCTTGGTTGCGGTCTGGAAGCGCTTGAATACCCGGCGTGCAAAAAGCTGATGGGACCGATCGTGCCAGGCACCTTGGTGCCGAATGGCGCCAAGGTGCCTGGCACCCAGTTTCAGCTCGACCCTGTGCAGGCCGCGTTCAACATCGGCGCGATGATACGCTGGCTGGATTTCAACGACACCTGGCTGGCAGCCGAATGGGGACATCCGTCGGACAACCTCGGTGGCATTTTGGCCGTGGCCGACTGGCTGTCGCGCAACAACGTCGCCGCCGGGAAAAAACCTTTGCCAATGAAAGACGTGCTGACCGCAATGATCAAGGCGCACGAAATCCAGGGTTGCATCGCGCTGGAAAATTCTTTTAACAAGGTCGGTCTTGATCACGTCGTGCTGGTCAAGGTCGCTTCGACCGCCGTGGTCGCCAACATGCTTGGCCTGACGCGTGATGAGATGCTGAACGCGGTGTCGTTGGCCTGGGTCGATGGCCAAGCACTGCGCACCTACCGCCATTCGCCCAATACCGGCTCGCGTAAATCCTGGGCCGCCGGCGACGCCACCTCGCGCGCCGTGCGCCTGGCCCTGATGGCCAAGACCGGCGAGATGGGCTATCCATCGGTACTGACCGCCAAGACCTGGGGTTTCTACGACGTGCTGTTCAAGGGCCAACCGTTCAAGTTCCAGCGCAAGTACGAGTCCTATGTAATGGAAAACGTGCTGTTCAAGATTTCCTTCCCGGCCGAATTCCATTCGCAGACCGCGGTTGAGGCGGCGATGACCATGCATGCGCAATTGGTCAAAGCTGGCAAGTCGGTCGATGACATCAAGCAGATCACGATCCGCACCCATGAAGCCTGCATCCGCATCATCGACAAGAAGGGCCCGCTGAACAATCCGGCCGACCGCGACCACTGCATCCAGTACATGGTGGCGGTGCCGCTGATTTTCGGCCGCCTGACCGCCGCCGATTACGAAGACAAAGTCGCCTCCGACAAGCGCATCGACGTACTGCGCGACAAGATCGTTTGCGTCGAAGATCCGGCCTTCACCAAGGATTATCATGATCCGAAGAAGCGTTCGATCGCCAATGCGATGACGGTCGAATTCAAGGACGGCAAGAAACTGAAGGAGATCGTGGTCGAATATCCGGTCGGCCACGCACGTCGCCGCAAGGAAGGGATCCCGCTGCTGGAAGCCAAGTTCAAGACCAATCTGGCACGCCAGTTCCCGATCAAGCAACAGCAAATCATCCTCGATGTATCGCTCGATCAGGCCATGCTCGAGAAGATGGCGGTGCACGAGTATGTTGATTTGTACGTGATCTGAACGGATCAGGACTGAATCGAAAAAAGCGCGGCGCCAGTTACTGTCACCGCGCTTTTTGTTTGGTGATCTTGTTGAGCGTTGTAAATGAAGTTGTAAAACGGATGATATTCAGCGGCGTCGTCCCAGCGAACGCTGGGACCCAGCGTCTTCCGTTGCGCCTCTTTGGCCGTATTGCGAAGAAACGACTGTTATTGGTTGCGCGACGTACGCCACTGGGCCCCAGCCTTCGCTGGGGCGACTGTAATTATTTTCGTTGTGTCTTTATCATTACCAAACAGGCCGCGACAACCGTGTCACGCTTGCCGCCAGGAGATAATATGAATTACGCAGAGCTCTATCAGCAATCGATACAAGACCCCCAGACTTGCTGGGCAGAAGAAGCCAGGCGCATCGACTGGCACGAGCCGTTTTCGCAAGTGCTGGATTATTCAAAAGCCCCATTCACCAAATGGTTTGTCGGCGGCAAGACCAACCTTTGCCACAACGCGGTCGATCGCTGGGTTGCCACGCAAGGCGAGCAGCCGGCGCTGATCGCGATTTCGACCGAGACCAATAGCGAAAAGGTCTATTCATTCAGCGAGTTGCAAGCGGAAGTGACGCGTTGCGCCGCCGTCATGCAAACGCTCGGTGTGGGCAAGGGCGACCGCGTGCTGATCTACATGCCGATGATCGCCGAAGCGGCATTTGCGATGCTGGCCTGCGCCCGGCTCGGCGCGATCCATTCGGTCGTGTTCGGCGGCTTCGCTTCGCACAGCCTCGCATCGCGCATCGACGATGCGCAGCCGAAGTTAATCGTATCGAGCGACGCCGGGTCCCGCGGCGGCAAACCGATCCCGTACAAGCCCTTGCTGGATGAAGCGATCACGCTGGCAACGCACAAGCCGGCCACGGTGTTATTGGTTAACCGCAACCTGGCGCCGATGCATCTGGTGGATGGACGCGATGTCGATTACGTGGCCCTGCGCGAACGGCATATGCAGGCTCAGGTTCCGATCACCTGGCTGGAATCGAACGAGCCGTCGTACATCCTGTACACCTCCGGCACCACCGGCAAGCCTAAAGGCGTGCAGCGCGACGTCGGTGGGTATGCGGTCGCGCTGGCATCCTCGATGCAGAACATATTCTGCGGCAAGCCAGGTGAGACCTACTTTGCCACCTCCGATATCGGCTGGGTGGTCGGTCATTCCTACATCGTCTATGGCCCGCTGATTGCCGGCATGGCGACCATCATGTACGAAGGTTTGCCGACCGCACCCGACGCCGGCATCTGGTGGAGCATCGTCGAAAAATACAAGGTCGCGCGCATGTTTTCCGCGCCGACGGCAGTGCGGGTGCTGAAGAAGCAGCCGCTGGAATACATACAGAGATATGACTTGTCTTCGCTCAAGGCGCTGTATCTGGCGGGCGAGCCGCTCGATGAAACCACCTCGGCTTGGATTGCCGACGCGCTGAAGGTGTCGATCATCGACAACTACTGGCAGACCGAAACCGGCTGGCCGATTTTATCGATCGCCAAAGGTATCGAAGACATGCCGACCAGACTCGGCAGCCCCGGCGTCGCAATGCCCGGCTTTAACGTCAAGCTGTTTAACGAGGGTACCGGGGAAGAATGCGGCCCGAATGAAAAAGGCGTGCTGATGCTGGAAGGCCCGCTGCCACCTGGCTGCATGCAGACTGTGTACGGCGACGATGCGCGCTGTGTCAGTACTTACTGGTCCAAGTTGAATGGCGCACACGTCTATTCCAGCTTTGACTGGGGTATCCGCGACGCCGACGGCTATTACTTCATCCTCGGGCGCACCGATGACGTGATCAACGTCGCCGGCCATCGCCTCGGCACGCGCGAAATCGAAGAAAGCATTTCCAGACACCCTAACGTGTCCGAAGTCGCGGTGGTCGGCGTCGAAGACAAGCTCAAGGGACAGGTTGCAGTCGCCTTCGTGATCCTGAAAAATCCGGCGGCGGCGGCCAGTTCTGATGCGCAGCAGGCGCTGGAAAAGGAAATCATGGGGGTGGTCGACCGCCAGCTTGGCGCAGTAGCACGACCGGCGCGCGTGCATTTCATCGCGCAGCTGCCAAAGACGCGTTCCGGCAAACTGTTACGCCGGGCGATACAGGCAATCTGCGAAGGGCGTGATCCGGGCGATATGTCGTCGATTGAGGATCCCGGTTCCTTGCAGCTGATCCGGGGCGTACTGACCGATCGAGGCTGACTGATTCGCGCCCGCGTTACCCATCAGCGCGCGTTATTTTGGCTGGTCGGCCAGCGCTTTGAGCAGAAGTTCCGCCACCACTTCGTTCATTCCGATTGCACGTGCCTGTGCCACGGCCTGCAGCTGGGCCACCAGATCGCTGTGGAGCTTGACCGCGAATGGCACCAGACCGGCCGCCTGATCCAGCTTGCGCTGGTCGCGCCGGTCCAGGGTGACAGCGGCATCCTGGCCGAACGGTGCGCCGGTGCCAGCCGGCCTCATATTGCCGGCCAGTTTCATTGCTTTCTTCTTTTCCATATCGGATTTTTTCATGACTTCATTCCTCGTTACATTGCAAGTGGCCCATTCTACGCAGTAGCGGCGGTGGCGATGAATTTAAAATGCTGCAGCCATTCGGCGAATGCCGTTGACGACCGACCCGAAATCGTCGACCAGAAGACGCGGCTGGGTGACTGGAATGGGATACGGTGATCGGCAAAGGCCAGCAAGGCCTACTGGTCAAATTGGACGGCGCTGTCGATCCACTGTGTGCGGCCGCAAGCAGCCACACGCCGGCCCCTGCATGAGCCGTGAATACTGAGGTAACATGAATTACGCATCAGTTATTCCCACGTTCACGGTGCAAGGTGCAAATGAAGACAGGCAAGCGTGTGCTCAATATCTTGTTCGCGGCCTCTGTCGGACTGGCAGCAGTGCCATGGGCCATGGCGGACCCAGAGATTTCCAGCTTCGCTTTCGTGCAGCAGGATGGCTCACTGAAAGTGGCCGGCTATCTCATTCACCTCTACGGCATTTACATTCCCCCGACGGAGCAGGCGTGCTACACGTTCATACGGCCGGTACCATGCGGAACAAGGACAGCATTGGCACTGGACTTCAAAATCTCGGGCGATTTCGTTCACTGCATACCCAGGGCGACAAATCCTGACGGCAGCATCACGGCTAGCTGCAGGTCCGGAAACGAAGACCTGAGTGCGTGGATGCTCCAAAGGGGATGGGCAGTCACGCTGCCTGACGCACCGGTCGAATATGTCACGATGGAAAGAATCGCCCAATCAAGGGGGATTGGTATTTGGGGAATCCCCATCGATGTCATCCGGCATAAGTGATGGCCATGGGGGTGAAATTGCAGCGTACACGAGGATGCGGGGTGCCAAGCGCATGAGTTCCCAGGAAACGTTTTGTTCTTGCAAGATTAAAGTCAACCGGCACTTGGAGCTGCTTGCGCACATCAGCGTGTCGGGCCAAAATGGTCTCATTCGGGGCAACTGACAAATGGCTAGATTACGGACGCAGACTGCGCGTCGCAGCAGCGGCGCGACAAAAAGTGTGGGGCCGACGTCGCACGGTCAGGTCGTGCTGGTACTGCAAGGCGGCGGTGCGCTGGGTGCCTACCAGGCCGGCGTCTACGAGGCGCTGCATGAAGCGGGGATTGAACCCGACTGGGTGATTGGGACCTCAATCGGCGCAATCAATGGTGCACTCATTGCAGGCAATCCGCCGGACAAGCGGCTCGAGCGTCTGGGCGCATTCTGGAACGGCGTCGAGCAGAACGCCGGTGCTAATGTGCCGGAGTTCTGTCTCTCGGCGCTCGGGAATGCGGTGGTGAATTTGATGACGATGGCGGCAGGCATTCCATCGTTCTTTACGCCGAATCCCATGGCTTTGTTTGGCCAGCACGCATTACTCGGCATCGAGAATGCAGCGTATTACACGACGGCGCCCTTGCGCCACACACTCGCCAGGCTGGTGGACCTCGACTATATCAACGGTCGGCACACACGGATCTCACTCGGCGCCGTCAAAATACGTAGCGGCGAAATGAGTTACTTCGACAGCCGCAATGAAACCATCGCGATGGAACATATCATGGCGTCAGGTGCGTTGCCACCAGCGTTTCCGGCCATCCGCGTCAAGGATGATTTCTACTGGGATGGCGGGATCTACTCGAACACCCCCCTCGAAGCGGTGCTAGACGATCATCCCCGCCACGATTCCCTGATCTTTACCGTGGACGTCTGGAACCCGGAAGGCCCGGTGCCCGAAACGCTGTGGCAAGTGGCGGGCAGAGAAAAGGACATTCAATATGCCAGCCGCGCCATTAGCCACATCGCGCGTCAAAAACAGATTCACCATCTACGGCACGTCATCCTAGAATTGGTAAAGACGATCCCGGACAAGGTGCGCGATTCCCCCGAAATCAAGGAACTCGCTTCGTGGGGTTGCAAAACGACGATGCACGTCGTCAGACTCGTCGCGTCGAGTGTCGCCAGCGAGGACCATATGAAGGACATCGACTTCACTCCGGCGCGCATCCGCGCCCGCTGGCAGGCGGGTTATGCCGATACGCGGCGCATGCTTGATCTCGCGCCGTGGACCCGGCCGGTGGATCCGATCGAAGGCATCATCATCCACGATGACTTGGCGGGCGCTGCAACACCACTGGCCGAGGGCGTCGATGGCTTCGAGGGAAAGACGAAATAGCACGGCGTTCTGCACCCGCCCCACCAGCGGTTCCCGGCACCAACTGTCATTCATTTCAATTGCACGCGGTTTGCGAAGTAAACAGACCCCTCGTGCCCTGATCAATCACTGCGTGTTCAGAACACCACCACGCTGCGGATCGACTCGCCACTGTGCATCAGCTCGATGGCCCGGTTAATGTCTTCGAGCGGCATGACGTGGGTAATCAGCGGATCGATCTCGATCTTGCCCTCCATGTACCAGTCGACGATCTTAGGGATATCGGTTCGGCCGCGCGCGCCCCCGAATGCGGTGCCTTTCCAGACCCGTCCGGTGACCAGCTGGAAGGGCCGGGTGGCGATTTCCTGGCCGGCACCTGCGACGCCCACCACCACCGATACTCCCCAGCCGCGATGGCAGCACTCAAGCGCCTGCCGCATCAGTTTGGTATTGCCGACACATTCGAAGCTATAGTCCGCTCCACCGCCAGTGAGCTCCACCAGATGCGGTACCAGATCAGCTTCCGCCATGTCTTTCGGATTGACGAAGTGTGTCATGCCGAAACGCCGCGCCAGTTCGACGCGACGCGGGTTGATATCGACACCGATGATCATGTTGGCACCGGCTATCCGGGCACCTTGAATCACATTGAGCCCGATGCCACCGAGGCCGAACACCACGACGTTCGCGCCCGGCTCAACCTTTGCCGTATTGATGACTGCGCCGATGCCAGTGGTAACGCCACAACCGATATAGCAAACCTTCTCGAACGGTGCATCGGACCGTATCTTCGCGAGCGCGATGGCAGGCATCACCGTAAAATTGGCGAAGGTGGAGCAACCCATATAATGGTGAATCTTGCGGCCATTGATCGAGAAGCGGCTGGTGCCGTCGGGCATCAGACCTTGGCCCTGGGTGTTACGGATCGCGGTGCACAGGTTGGACTTCTGCGACAGGCAGGTTTTGCATTCGCGGCACTCAGGTGTGTAAAGCGGGATGACGTGATCACCCGGTTTGAGCGAGGTCACGCCAGCCCCGACCTCGACCACGACACCAGCGCCTTCATGCCCGAAGATGGCCGGAAACAATCCTTCCGGGTCGGCGCCAGAACGGGTGAACTCGTCCGTATGGCAGACGCCGGTCGCCTTGATTTCCACCAAGACTTCTCCTGCTTTCGGACCTTCCAGATCGACCATTTCGATGACTAAGGGTTGCCCCGCCTGATAGGCGACTGCGGCTCTGACTTTCATGTGTATTCCTTTGTAATTGAGCGTAATAGATAATTGCTTACAGCAGCCTCTAAAAACCTACTGCGCGGCACAATTTCGGGGCTGCGATGCTCGCGGTACTTCAGTACGGCAGCGCTTCTTACCCCGACCTTGAGCCGCTCGCTACGGTTTTTAGAGGCGGCCTTATGTCACTGTGCCGTCAGGCAGCCAGGGACTCGGCAGGCAGCGATGCCGCCAAGTCTGCACGCAACTGCGCCTCCGTTTCACGGATCCAGAGGGCTAGAGCAACGCTGTGTTCGAACAGCGAATAGCGGGCGCCGTCGCCGTAGTCCGGCAGGTCGATGATCTCGGTGGTGAGGTAGCGCAGACGGCTGTTCTGATTTTGCAGATGCGCGCGCAAGACCTTTCGTACCACTTCCTTGCTGGGCTCGAGCTTGTAGGCAAACCAGTCGGAATGCCACTCGCCTGGGCGCGGCCGCAGGAACGGGTACTGGCAGGCGCGCCCGGGTCGCCCGTCCGGATGTTGCGCCCAGGCGTTGCGGGGGCCGTTGGGTGCGACCGGACGCACCGCGTGCCACAGTGTCATGTTCTCGGCAATCCACGCATCCACGATGTTGCCGGACTCGAATGGATCGAGAATCAACCGTCCGGCTTCGACATCTTCCCGGATTCCGCAGAGATCCTGTTCGTCGGGATTTTCGAGCTTGATCAGCACATGGCTGTGGTCTAGCAGGAAGTTGAACGGCATGCCGGCCGCGCGCACCTGCTGCGCCACCGGCAGGACCCGGCGCAGGTCTTCCGACCACATATAGATGTGCACCTCGAAGGTGATGTCGATGCCGAGGCGGACCGCCTCCTCGTAGGCAAGGCGATAGAACGCCACCACTTCGGCGTCGCTTAACGCGTGGCCATCGGCATGGTCGTGGAACAGCATGATGTTGTGACATTCGCCACCGGAATCCCGGGTCAACCGCAGGTTTGCCAGCAACAAGGCTTCATCGCGCCCAGCGGTATAGGTCCACAAACCTGTCAGCATCGGAAGCTCGTGTTTTTCCGATGCGCGCAGATATTCCAATTCCTCGCCAGGCTGCGGCAGGCGATCGAAAAAATCGAAGACGCCACTGGCCTTGACCATGCGGAACTGTTCATCGATCGAAGGTGGCGCTCCGGGAATGTGCTGGGCACCCCGCCCATTACATCCAAGTAGTAGTTTGTGCATAGTGGGTCTCCTGATCACGGATGGTTGCAGACGTCGTTAGTCCGGGGCGCAGTGGCCTCGGTGCCTGCCATGCGTTCGAGCGCTCTTCGCAATCGGATCGAGGCATTGTCGATCACTAGCCGTAATGGCGTCCCGAGCATGTCGTCGCAGTTGCGCTGGATGGCACCAAGCAGCGCACGGTCTTCGTCGAACGTCTCGATGTAGGCCTGCCGCATGTCTTTCGACACTTGCTCGTCGCCCAACGCGAAGCATCGGAGCACGAACCAGAAGTAATGCGTGGTGTCCGCGGTTTCCGGTGTCAGTGCAGCGTACGACAGCGTCCGATAGCGACCGTTGCGAGAAGATTCGTCGCGTGGGGTGCCGGCATCAACCGCACCCATGTCGACCAGAGAAATGTTCGGCAGGAACACGCTGTAGTACTGCCAGCGGTCGATCAGGCCCGGAAAATTTCCATACTTGCGCATGATGGGAACCGGCTCGGACTGTTCTATCCATCGACCGACCACAAGGGTGTCGCCGTTTTGCTCGACAGTGAGCGGCACATCACTCGCATCTGCACCGCCAATGGTTTTTTTATGCACAAAGGTGGTGTGGGCCGGATCGACCAGATTGTCCAGGATGTTTTCGATACTGGCAGGGAAGTGGGTGTACGGTCCCTGCAAAACTTCCCATTCCGGCGCACCGTAATGTTCGAAGTGGAATAGCAGCGCCGCGTCGGCTGCGGCAGGATCACCCGGCCAGAACCAGACGATGCCGTAGCGCTCCAGGCAAGGAAACGCCTTGACCTTCGCCGTCGGAGGGATCGCGCTCTGGCTGGGAATGCGCACGCATTTCCCCGAGCAGTCGAACTCCAGTCCGTGATAGGGACAGGCGACGACATCGCCCTTCAGCTCACCGAGGGATAGCGGCGCCCCTTTGTGCGGGCAGCGATCCAGCAGCATCGCAACTTCCCCGTTCTCCTTGCGGTAAAGCAGCGTCTTTTCTCCAAAAAAGGATCGCGACAGCATGTGTCGGCCGACCTCCTGGCCCCAAGCGGCCGCATACCAGCGGTTCCTGATGATTTCCATATTCTTGTCTCCTGTTAGTGATCAAATATCCAGCACGAGCCGTTGCGTTTTTGCGCGAGACACGCAAATGCACATGGTGCTGTTGTCCCGCTTCTGCGATTCCGACAAAGCATAGTCACGATGCTCTGGCACGCCTTCCAGTACGGGCACTGCACAGATGCCGCATTCACCACGCCGGCAGTCGTAGAGCAGGTCGCAGCCATGCTCGAGAAGCGCGTCGAGAATCGGCTTACCTGCCGGGACCTGCACCGTCTGGTGCGAGCGAGCAAGCGTCACCTCGATGGCGCTGTCGCTCGGATCCGTGGCCGGCGGAGCAAACAGTTCGAAGTGGATACTGTCGCCGCGCCAGCCTTGTAGTTGGGCATTAGCGAGAACGCTGTCGATCATTGGCTGTGGGCCGCACACATAGACATGCGTTCCATTTTCTGGACCCGCCAATATCCGCTGCAGCGGCATTCCCATCGAAGGGTCGCCATGATCGAAATAGACTTGCACCCGGTCGTCGAAGGCGGCCGCGATCTCGTCCCGGTACGCCATGGATTCAGGCGTTCTGGCAACGTAGTGGATCTCGAACGACTGATTGGCGGCAGCCAGCGCTTTCGCCATCGAAAAGATCGGCGTGATACCGATGCCGCCAGCCAGCAGCACGTGATGCCGGCCGCCTGATGTCAGCACAAAATCATTTTTTGGCGGACGCGCTCGGAGGCGGGTGCCGACCATGACGCTTTCGCACATGAAGGACGAACCGCCTTTGCTTTGTGCCGCACGATGTACCGCGATGCGATAGATCGCGTTTTGCTCGGAAGCGTTAATCAGAGAGTAGCAACGCTCCACTGCACCGGTTTCGACCGGCAGCATAAAGCGCAAGTGCGCGCCAGCGCGGAACGCAGGAAGGGCACTTTTATCCGGCGCACGCAATTCGAATTCCTTGACCGCAGACGTCAGTTCACGGATTCCGGTGACGTCGAGATCCAGCCATTCTTCGTACATAATTTTCTCCAGAGATACATTGCCGCAGTCGTTGGCTTGGAGGCCATCGCTGCAAGGCTTGCTCGAACTATACGTAGGCTCTGGCGTGAAAGCAGCGGCATGCTGTTGATTCCGGAAATCGTGAAATCGGATAACAAGGGTGAGACCAATTTTACGAATCGGTCCCGGCCATTCTTCGTCGATTCCCGAAATTACGAAAGCTGATAATGCGCATGATTGTTGCGTTTGCACATTTGGAAGCGCCGGCAGCTATGCGGCTGAAAGTGGCTTTGTATACAGGTAGTTACCGTTTTTAATATTGCATAGATCCGCAACTTCGGTAATTTTTGCTGCGACGCACAAACGCGCCTGGGCAGTTGCCCTCCGTGTTGAATAAGCACAATATGCATTCAACCACCGGACGATCCGGATTACAAAAAAGCAGGGAGGTGAGCCCCTCCACTGTCACCAAAGGAGACATCAACATGAATCATTCACAGACCCTGCACCCGGTCGATACCTGGCTACCGCCAGGGAAAAACCTGCTGTTGGCCATGCAACACTTGCTGGTAATGTATGCGGCTGCAGTCTCGATTCCGATTGTGGTTGGCAACGCCATCGGTCTCAGCCATGCGCAGCTTGTCATGCTGATCAATGCCGACCTGTTCGCCTGCGGCATCGCCACACTGATCCAGTCGGTCGGCTTCTGGAAGTTCGGTATTCGGCTGCCGCTGATTCAGGGATGCAGTTTTGTCGCGGTGACCCCGATGATCCTGATCGGCAAGGAACATGGCATGCCCGCGGAGTACGGTGCAACGATCGCGGCCGGGTTTTTCTGCATGCTGATTGCGCCGTTCTTCGGCAAGATCCGGCGCTTCTTTCCGCCGGTTGTCATGGGTACTACGATCCTGCTGATCGGACTATCGTTGTTGCCAGTCGCAGTGCGCTGGGCTGCCGGCGGCGCGCCAAAGGCGCCGGATTTTGGATCACCCACCAATCTGCTGCTCGCTGCAGTATCGCTGGGCACGGTACTGGTGACGTATGGCTTCGGCCGCGGCCTGCTGCGTAATGCTGCCGTACTCGTCGGTCTGTTGGCAGGGACGGCGGTGGCCATGGCGTTCGGCAAGGCGGATTTTTCAAAGGTGCCAGGTGAAGACTGGATTGGCGTCATCACACCGCTGGCGTTCGGTTTCCCGGTGTTCGATCCGCTTTCGATCTTGCTGATGTGCGTTGCTATGTTGGTCATCATCACCGAGGTGACCGCGGATTTTTTTGCCGTCGGTGAAATGGTCGACAAAGAGATCGGCGATGCAGAGATCGCCAAAGGACTCAGAGCCGATGGACTGTCCACGGTGATCGGCGGCATTCTCAACACCTTCCCGTACTGCGCCTACAACGCCAACGTCGGATTGGTGGCAATGTCGGGCGTGCGCAGCCGCTGGGTAGTGGCGACGACCGGTGTACTTTTACTGGCGCTGGGCCTGGTACCGAAGATGGCGGCAATCTTTGCCTCGATGCCGCTTGCTGTGCTGGGTGGTGCCGCAATTGTCATGTTCAGCATGATCGCCACTACCGGCCTGCGCATTCTTGCCAAAGTAGATCTCGGCAACGGCAACAATACACTGATTATCGCCGCCAGCCTGGGCATCGGCTTGATTACCGTGGCGGTGCCAGGCTTCTATGAAAAGATCGACGGCACCGTCAAGATCTTCCTGCATAGCGGCATCACCACTGGATGTATGACGGCGATCGTTCTGAATGCGGTCCTGAATCGTGGCGCCAGAAAGTCGGCGCAAGCGTCCGTGCTTGTGGCGTAAGCGGATCGTCCCGGCACCGGAGGCCTCATGAAACTAACCAGCGATCAGCTCGACGGCTTTTTGCTACGCGTACTTGTTGCGGTAGCGGAAGAGGAGAGCGTTTCACGCGCCGCGGCCAAGCTGAATCTACCGCAATCGACGGTGAGTGCAGGCCTGACTCGTCTGCGTACGATTTTCAATGACCCCTTGTTCGTTCGCGGGCGCAACAGTATGGTGCCGACCGCGCGGATGGCGGAACTCTATGGCCGCATCCGCAGCGTCGCCGCTGATCTGGAAGGGCTCTGCGTGCCGGAAGCGACACCGGCGCCTGCAGATATCAATCGCGAGTTTCATATCGGTACGCTCGATTACATCAGCCCACGCTTCATCCCGGACATCATTGCGCGCTTGTTGCAGAAAATGCCGCGCGCTTCGATCCAGGTGCACGCGCTGTCGCTCGATTTCGATTATCAGGAATCACTCGAGACCGGCGCGCTCGATCTGATGGTGGGAAACTGGGGTTCGCCGCCAGAACATCTGCACCTGTATCCGCTGTTCGAGGACGAGATCATCTGTCTGGCCCGGCAGAGCAATCCAGTGCTGAAGGGCGGCTTCAGCCAGGCCGATTACCTTGCCGCCGACCACCTGGGCCTGTTCCCTGTCAATGCCAACCAGTTGGGTGTAATTGACGCCTATCTTGCGCAGATGGGCCTGAGGCGCAATGTGAAAGTTGTATTACCCTACTTTAATAACGTTCCTAATTTGCTGGTCCAGTCGGACCTGATCTTTACGACCTGCAAGCGCTTCGCAGGTGAGTACAGCAAGGATCTTCCTCTGCAAATTATTCCGTCGCCGATTTCTTTTCCGGCAATGAGGTTTTACCTGCTGTGGCATGACCGGACCCACCGGTCGCCCGCCTGCAGGGAAATGCGCGAATGCGTAGTGGATGCCATCGCGCGCTCTGATACCTAGTTTTTTTCACACTCAACACTGGAACAAGCATGAATTTCATTCAAGGGGAAACTGTTGCCGCATGGGGAAGGGCGCCGGGCTTATCCACGCAACATCGTCAGATTACAACGTCCAGATTCCTCGCTGCTCACTACGTTCTGCGGCTCTGATAACCTTCGACTGGAAATATTTTTGGTATACCATTGTTTTAATTTGGAATACCATTTATATTGACTTTCGATACATGGCAAGCCTTGCCGCAACCGGTTCAAACGTCGCTCCTTAATTCATTTTTTGATTATCAACTTCTCTTTTGGAGATCAGCATCATGGCAAAGCAAGTGGCAATAAACATGGGCAAGCTCGTATCCTGCGTACTGACAGGAGTAACTGCACTGGCCAGTATCCAGCAGGCCAGTGCAGCCGACTGGAGTGATACATCGATCGGCTATCGCTACGGCACCCACTTTGCCGAACCGTTCAACGGGCAGGACATTACGAAGAACATTTTCAACCTGACTCACGCCAGCGGATACAAATATGGCTCGAACTATTTCAACGTGGACTTGCTGCAATCCGACAGCAAGGACGACAACGCGCAGGAAGCCTATGTCGTTTATCGCCACACCCTGGATCTGGGAAAAATTTCCGGAAAAAACCTAGCCTTCGGCCCGGTTCGCGGCCTTGGCCTGACAGCCGGGTTCGACTGGAACACCAAGAACGACACCGGTTACGCATCGAAAAAGCGCATGCTGCTGTTAGGGCCAACGTTAATGATGGACGTGCCGGGCTTTCTGAATATCAGTCTGCTGTTGATGCATGAAAGCAACCGGCCGGTTGGCATATCCAGCCGCTACACCTACGACCTGCACCCGATGCTCAATGCGGCATGGGGCATCCCAATCAGTTCCACCGGCCTGGCTTTCGAAGGTTACATGAACTACATTGCCGCCAAGGGGCGGAACGAATTCGGCGGCGGTACCGCTCCGGAACTAAATATCGATGCGCAGGTGATGTACGACCTTGGCACACCTCTGGGCCTCGGCAAAAACACGCTGCGGGCCGGCCTCGAGTATCAATACTGGCGTAACAAGTTCGGCAATCCTTCGTCCGTGCCCGGCTCCCTCGCCAAAACACCGATGGCACGCGTCGAATACCACTTCTGACGCACAAGCGCACGCACCGTCATCGGCGCCATGCCGATTGCATGTTCTTTGTCCGTACCGAGGGTGCTGTAGTTTTGGTGCGAACACGAAGGCGGCGCTGCTGATTCATCCGGAGATCATGTTCGATATCGGCGCGCTCGCCGCGCATAAGGGACTTGTTCGAGTGGGATTCGAGTTGGAGTGTTGGAAAAATAACTACGGCAATAACAGCAGCAAAGTCACCAGTGCATCGCAGCGCACGCCATTCGTCGTAACGGATGGGCATTTCTGATTCACCCGCGCGCATGGTGTAGTGCGAGATGACAGATGAATCTTGGAGGTTAACGGTTTGCCGGGCGACTGCGATGCAGTGGCCCGGTTTTTTTCAATCACAATACAACTCAATCATGCTTTCTTTAGTCGAACCTTACCTAACCCGTTCCTTTTCGGACGAGAATCACGCGAGCCTTGAAGTTATCTCAACCAGCGCCTGCCATGGCGGAGTTCAGGTCTTTCTCAAGCATTCCTCAGAAAAAATCGGCCTCCCCATGCGCTTTGGAATTTATCTTCCGCCGCAGGCTGCATACCGTCGCGTGCCGGTGCTCTACTATCTCGCAGGCCTCACATGTACCGAAGAAACGTTCTTCGCAAAAGGCCAGGCTGCGGCGTTGGCCGCGACACTGGGACTGGCGCTCGTTTCGCCAGACACGAGTCCGCGGACCGCGAACATTGCGGGTGAGGCGGACGACTGGACTTTCGGTCTTGGCGCGAGTTTTTATGTGGATGCTACCGAGTTACCTTGGTCTACCCATTTCAAGATGTACAGCTACGTGACCAGGGAGTTGCCTCAACTTGTGGCGTCACACTTCCGCGTAGATCCCGCACAGCAAGGCATTTTCGGTCACTCTATGGGCGGTCATGGCGCGCTGGTCTGCGCTGTGCGCAACCCAAAGACTTTCCGCTCGGTTTCCGCCTTCGCACCGGTGGCAAATCCGATGCGGTGCCCGTGGGGCCAGAACGCGTTCAAGCGCTATTTAGGGTCCAACCAGAGCGACTGGTGCCAGTACGATGCGACCGAATTGCTGCGTCAATGGGGCTATCCAGGGAGGATACTCATTGATCAGGGCGGCGCAGACAAATTTCTGCGGGAGCAGTTGCAGCCATCCGCTTTGGTGGCCGCCGCGAGTGAATTCAACCAGGCAGTCAACTTCCGGCTGCACGCCGGCTATGACCATAGCTACTACTTTGTGAGCTCATTTATGGAAGATCATCTCCGGCACCATTACGATGCATTGTCGGACAAGACGCATGACGCGGTAGTCGCGCTGACCTGAGCTCGATATCCGCATAAAAGGGGAAACACGTCGAAAGAAAAGCCAGCCTCTCAAAACGGTTGCCATGCGTTTTTTTCGACATCCTGCTTCCGGCTTGGCCAAGGCGGTCAGATAGTTGTTAGTCATGGCTACAAAACCAAAAAGTATTAGGCCAGCCGCTGCTGCGCTTTGATATGTCCCGCTGTCTACCTTCGACCTAAGCAGCCGGTCGTGCTTCAAGAAAGCGGACGTTTGACGCTAAAAATCAACGATGTCGTAAAGCGTCCGCTGGGTTGCTTCGTTGGGTATCAGTCGGTGAACGATGCGACCCTCAAAGCACCACGATGACCATCCACGACACGCCGAAGCGGTCAGCGACCATGCCGAAGCGCGGCGAATAAAAGGTCTTGGCGAGCGGCATCTGCACCTGCCCACCGTCGGCCAGAGCAGCGAATCGCCGCTCGGCCTCGGCCTCGTCAGGCACCGTCAGTGACAGCGCAAAGCCCTGGAAGCTCGGCTTCCCCAGGCATCGGCCGTCAGAGGCCATCACCGTTGTATCGCCGATGCGAAAACTCGCATGCATCACCTTGTCGTCGGCGCCAGGTGGACACATTTCGGGGTTATGAGGTTCTGGGCTTTCCTTGAAGCGCATCAGCATCGTCACCTCGGCGCCGAGCGCGCTGCGGTAGAACTCGAGCGCCTCATCGCAGCGGCCGTCGAAGAACAGGTAGGGTTGGACTAGCATGGCGTCTCCTTTTCAGGGGTTGGGGTTTTGGTTTCAGGTTGCGAGTCGGGCTTCCGGACTCGACCGGCTGAACTCGACTCTGCTTGTACGACGCACGAAGCTTTCCAGAATCGATACGTCGAACAATCTTTTTGCGCGATGCGAAGGACTATGGCTTGAGGTCGCGCATCGCCTTACCGGCCCGCTACACTCGGGAACGGCTCGCGCCAAGCCTCGTATTCGTTAAGGCGTGCGTGCCAGCGCCGGATCTCCGGGAAATTGTCGAGGGGTATTCGCGCCTCGTCCGCGTAGGGCAGCGTTATCGCCACGGCAAAATCCGCGACGGTCAACGTATCGCCCACGAGATACCTGCGTCCGCCCAGATGATCGTCCAGCACGCGAGCGTATCGATTAAAGCCCTTGGTCGCTGTTTCGATCACGGTCGGATCGGGCTGGCCCAAGCCGATCCGGGGCTTGATAATGTGTTCGAAGTACAGCGTCCCGGCCTGCGGCAAGAATTCTTTGGCATCCCAGCTAAGCCAGCGGATGACGTCGAACTGGCGTTTATCGCGTGGCCACAGGTCTGACCCGGCCTGGTCGGCGAGATAGCACATGATCGCGTTCGACTCCCACAATGTCCTACCTGCGTGCACCAGCACCGGCACCTTGGCATTGGGGTTGAGCGCACGGAACGCAGGAGTCAAGTGTTCGCCTTTCCCCAAGTCGACGGGGATATATTCCACGGGCGAATCCAGATACTTCGCGACTGCGCAGGCCTTGCGCGGATTCAAGGTTTCCGAATAGTAGAGCTTCATGGGGCCTCCATATGTGGCGATGGGAAGTCAGAGCTGCCGGGTTTCTGCAGATGGCGAGTCCCAGTTGCCGTTCCTGCCTTGTGGCTCTCGGGCTGAGTCGTCTCTGCCATGTTCGTTTCCTGAGGTGGTTGAAATGCCTGCGCCAGAAGCTGAGTTTGTGTACACTGTCCACAATAAGTTAGTACATGAAATTGCAAATGTCAATCTAGAGATGATGGCCGACAAAACAAGCAACCCACCGGCACGCGCCACCTATCGCCACGGCGATTTGCGGAAAGCGTTGCTGGAAGCGGGCATCACGCTTGCGCGTAGCGGCGGACCCGATGCGGTCGTGCTGCGCGAAGCCACCCGGCGTGCGGGCGTGGTCCCCAATGCGGCGTACCGGCATTTCGCCAGCCGCCAGGAGCTTTTGCAGGCGGTCCGTTCTGCAGCGCTGTCAGCGCTGGCCATCGCCATGGAGACCGAGTTGGCCGCGCTGCCCCGTGCAAGACGTCCCGCCGACTTCGCCCGTGCGAGCCTGCGCGCGGTCGGCACAGGTTATCTGCGATTCGCGCAGGCAGAAACGGGATTGTTCCGCACCGCGTTCGCGGCCCCGGACAAGGTTGAGGGCGACGTCGATCCGGCCAAGGCCGGGAACAGTGGCCTGAACCCTTTCCAGTTGTTGGGCGCCGCACTGGACAGACTCGTCGAAGCGGGCGTGCTGTCGCCCGAGCGTCGTCCAGGTGCGGAATACCTAGCTTGGTCCGCAGTGCACGGTCTGGCTTTGCTCGTCATCGACGGACCGCTGCGTAACCTCGCCCGCAAGCAGACGGATGTGATCGGGCAACGTCTGTTGGACATGGTCGAAAAGGGGCTGTAGCCAGGGTAGATATCCGGCAAATTGATGGCAGCCCAATCGGCTGTTCCCGACCTGAGTTCGCATCCCGAGGGCGGCATGGCACCGTCGGACGGCTTCCGGTCGATTATGCCGTCGAACGACCGCTTTCAGCTGCGTGACCGTACACTTGACAGCGGTCGTTCTAAGAAAAATTCAACACTGTAGTCGCGCCGCTCACTCCTTGTGTTAAGCGTTACAACACTCGCGAAATGTTTGGCGCGCTCGCCTGGTGCTGCTAAGTGATCTACCGCACTGTTGGCTTGTTGTGAAGAGCGTAGTATCGTGTCAGGAAAGGGAGCATGGTCGGGGCAACCCGAACCATCACAGAAGGAGCATACGATGACCCAGCTGAGATCCGCCACCGAGCTCGCAGCAGCAAGCAAGCCCTATCCGAATGACAGCGCCGAGTACCGCGCAGCGCGTATCGCATTGCTGGCGGAAGAAATCGAGCTCAGGCGCCACATCGAGCGCGTCGCCGTGCAGCGGCGCGCGTTGCCTCCCGGAGGTGAAGCGCGCGATTACGAATTCAACGACGAGGCCGGGAAGACGGTCCGCATGACGGACCTGTTCGGTATTCACGACACCCTGGTCACCTACTTCTGGATGTATGGCCCCGAGCGCGAACGGCCGTGCCCGATGTGCACCTCGTTCCTCGGCTCGATCGACATCCCTGCTCGCGATATTTCCCAGCGGATCGCCATCGCAGTGATCGGACGCTCTCCCGTCGAGCGACAGCTGGCATTCGCTCGCGAGCGCGGCTGGACCAACTTGAAATTCTACCAGACGGTCGGTGACGACTTCGCGCGCGATTACCGCGGCCTCGCGTCCGACGGCAGTGAATGGCCTGCACTCGACATCTGGGTCAGGCGCGATGGCTTGGTGCGGCACTTCTGGGGGGCGGAACTCTTCGGTACCGAGGACCCGGGCCAAGACCCGCGTGGTGCGCCCGATCCGACGCCCTTGTGGAACATCCTGGACCTGACCCCTGCAGGGCGCGGATCTGACTGGTATCCGAAGCTCGCATACGGGAATGCAGCCTGAGCAAGCGCTGTTTCATGGCGGCTGCCATTTTGGTGCAGTGGGGCTACGAAACGGGCATCATGTTTCCGCCGTCGTGACCGGTAGCGGAAATATAGCGCTCGTTGAATACCATTTGGGGCATTCCACCCTGCCATGTTCGTTTCGATCTGGGAGGAAATTCCACAAAAAATCCCGCTGGCTTTCTTCCAGCGGGCTGCGCATTCCTTAACCGGGAACATGGAGAACGCCAGCATATTGAGCAAGGCATGTGGTCGACGCTGGTTTCTCACACTGATCGATTCCAGTTACTGGGTTTTCTTCGTGCGCGCGATCGATCCCCGGCTGGCGTCTTCCTTGTAGGCATAGACCACTTTCCCGTTGCGGATTTCGCCCATGACGACCATGTTCAGCGCGATCGCTTCATGGTCGCTCGGCGAGAAGGGCAGGTAGTAGCGCGAGACGACGGTCGACGTCGTATGCTGCCGCAAGTTCTCCAGTGCGGCCTGGACCTTCGGACCTTCGGTCGAGTTGGCCTGGAACATCGCCAGCGCAACCAGGCGCAGCGCATCATAGGTTTGGGCGGCGGCCACGGCGGACGGAATGCGGTTGACATTGTTGATCTTGCGATAGACAAGCGAGAACTGGTTGCTGACCGAACTCAGTTCGTTTTCGATGAACGTCACCGCAGTACGCGCGCCTTCCGCGCCTTGGCCGGACTTGTCGATGAATGTCTGCTGCGACAGGGTCCACGGCCCGACCAGCGGTAGTTTCAGTTTCAGCTTTTCCGCGCTTTTTACGACCATCGCCGCGTCCGGGCCGAGGCAGTACATCACGATCGCCTGAGCGCCGCTCTCCTTTGCGCGCAGCAGTTGCGCCGTCATGTCTTGGTCGCCGACCTTGAAGCTCTCTACCAGGACCGGCTTGAGCTTGCGCCGTTCCAGCTCTGTGAGCATGCTTTGCTTTCCGAACTGGCCATAGGGGCTTTCGTCATGCAGTAGTGCGATCTTGTCGATCTTGCGGCGGTCGATCACATCGTTGAGGATCACGATCGGCTGCAGCGCGTCGCTGGCGGAAGTGCGGAATACATAGCTGACCGGATAGGCCGGTGGCATGAATGACTTGGTAAGCGTGGCGCCGGTGGCGCCGGTCACGATCAGTGGAATCTTCGCGTCCTGGAACACTTTAGCCGACGGCAGCGCGACGCCGGTATTACCGAAACCCACTACTGCAACCACTTTTTCCTGTTCGACCATTTCCTTGGCCATCGCAACGCCGACCTCCGGCTTGGCCTGGTCGTCACGCTCGACGAGTTCGACCCGTCGGCCCAAGATCCCGCCCATCTGGTTAATGTCGGCAAGGAACACCCTGGCGCCGCCGACAATGCTCTGTCCCATGTCTTCCGACGATTTTCCGGTGACAGGACCGATTACACCGATCTTGATGGGCGGCAATTCGGCAAATGCGCTTCCGCTCAAGCCTAGTGCTGTCAGACAAAACATGAAGCCAATCATTCTGCGTTTGTGCATCGCGATTTCCTTGTTAAGTAGCTTTTGTGGTGAGTATTTCCCCAGGGAAATATACTTCAATGTGATGAAACACACTGGATTTTGATGAATTGAAATCAAAAATTCATCGTGATTGTCTCAAATTGGACGAGTGTCGTCGGCAATCAGGTCTGCCGGATTGGTCAGAACGACTGGGTATTCTGGGCCGAACCAAGCATTGCGCGAATGTTGCAGTCCGCCCAATCTTTTGCGTTTGCTGAAGAAATCGGTAGTAGATCCATATCCCTACGGTAGACCAAGATTCACCCAAAGTGATTCTTATTAGCACCGTTCTTGCCAGTCCAACAGTTTTGTTGGACTATCGTAGACTTAAACTAATATGCCCGTTGCGGCAATTAAGCCTTCCAATGTTGCCAGCCAAGATCCGCCATCTGCTCCTCGCGCTTATCGTCCTTATCTTGATTGCGTCCGGCCTATGGTGGTTCAGCCAACCCAAACCCGTCACCGTGGCTCTCAAGGAGATCGATCGCGGCAAGGTCGAATCGAGCATCGCCAACACGCGCGCCGGCACGGTCGAAGCCTGTCTGCGCACCAGACTGTCGACCATCTTGGGCGGCCGCATCGAGATATTGGCGGTCAAGGAAGGCGACCGCGTGAAGAAGGGGCAGTTGTTGATCAAGCTCTGGAACGACGATCAGCAGGCGCAGAGGGTGCTGGCGTTGACCCAGGTCGAATCCGCGCGCAAGCACGTGGCCGAAGCCTGCGCGCTGGCAGTCAATGCGGAAAGCGAAGCGGAACGCCAAGCGTCGTTGCGCGCCCAAGGCTTCGTCTCCAAGTCCGCGGAAGAACAAGCGCGCGCCGCAGCACAATCCAAGCGTGCCAGTTGCGACGCGGTCAAAGCCGATGTCGCGCAAACTCAAGCCAGAGTCAGCGCGGCCCGAGTCGAGCTGGGCCGGACTGTGCTGTACGCGCCGTTCGACGGCACGATCGCCAAAATCGTCGGCGAAGTGGGTGAATACTCGACCCCTTCGCCGCCCGGCGTACCGACCCCGCCGGCGATCGACCTGATCGACGACTCCTGCCTGTATGTCAGGGCGCCGATGGATGAAGTCGATGCGCCGAAGATCAAAGCCGGACAACCGGTGCGGATCAGTCTCGACGCGCTGCCGAAACAGTCGTTCCCCGGCAAGGTGAGGCGGGTGGCGCCTTATGTTTCTGCGGTCGAGAAGCAAGCGCGCACAGTGGACATCGAAGCCACACTTGACCATCCTGAAGCACCCGGCAAGCTCCTGGTAGGGTACAGCGCCGACGTTGAAGTGATTCTAGCGGTGCGTGACAACGTGTTGCGCGTTCCCACTTCCGCGTTGCAGGAAGGCGGCCGCGTGCTGGTCGCCGGCACCGACGGCAAACTGCAGGAACGCAAGGTCAAGACCGGTTTGGCCAACTGGGAATACACGGAAGTGCAGAACGGTCTGGCCGCCGGCGAGCGCGTCGTCACCTCGCTCGAGCGCGAAGGAGTGAAAGCCGGCGCCCATTTCGTGGCGGAAGAAAAGTCGAAGTGATGAGCGCCGCCCTAATCGAGCTTTCCGGAATCGAACGTGTTTTCCACGTCGGCGACAGCGAGGTGCACGCGCTGCACAGCCTCGATCTTGCCATCGCTGCCGGCGAATATGTGGCGGTGATGGGGCCTTCCGGCTCGGGGAAATCGACACTGCTCAATTTGCTCGGCTTGCTCGACCGCCCCAATGCCGGCACCTACCGCCTCGAAGGGCAGGATGTTACGACCCTGTCGCAGGAAGAACAGGCACGGGTGCGCAGCGAACGGATCGGCTTCGTGTTTCAGAGCTTTCACTTAGTGCCGCGCTTGACTGCGGCCGAAAACATCGCGCTGCCGATGATGCTGGCCGGGATCGCACCCCAGCAGCGCGCCGCACGCGTGGCGCAGGCGCTCAAGGACTATGGCCTGGAGAACCGCGCCGACCACCGCCCGGACCAGCTCTCCGGCGGGCAGCGCCAGCGTGTCGCCATCGCACGCGCCACCATCATGCAGCCGGCGGTGATCCTGGCCGACGAGCCGACCGGCAACCTCGACCGCGCTACCGGCGACGAGGTGGTGCGTCTGCTCGAAGCACTGAACCACCGCGGGGTGACGCTGATTGTCGTCAGCCACGATGCCAGCATCGGCGGCCGCGCGCGACGCCAGTTGCTGATGGAAGACGGCGCGCTTCGACACGATTCCGGCATCGCCTCATGAATCCACAATCATGCGCAGCCCCGACCTGATCCGCTTCGCACGCGACGCGGCCACCGGCAACCCGCTGCGCACCGCGCTGCTGGTGCTGGCAATGGCGATCGGCGTGGCGGCCGTGGTGGTGCTGACGGCGCTCGGCGACGGCGCGCGGCGTTATGTGATGAACGAATTCTCGTCGCTCGGCAGCAACCTGGTAATCGTCCTGCCCGGCCGTTCGCAGACCGGCGGCTTCAACCCGGGCAACGCGATCACCAGCACACCGCGCGACCTGACCATCGACGATGCCCAGGCGCTTCAGCGCGCGAGTGCGGTGCACCGTGTAGCGCCACTCGCTATCGGCACCTCGGAAATTAGCGTCGGCGGCAAACTGCGCGAAGTCATGGTGGCCGGTACCACCGCCCAGTTTCTCGAAGTGCGCCGACTGACGCTGGCGCAGGGGCGGTTTCTTCCCGAAACGGATTGGCGACGTGGTGCTGCCGAAGCAATCATCGGCGCAAGAGTGCGCGACGAGATGTTCGGCAACACGCCGGCGCTCGGCCAGTTGGTGCGCATCGGCGACCGGCGCTTCCGCATCGTCGGCGTGCTCGCGTCCAGTGGCCAAGGCCTGGGCATGAATACCGACGAACTGGTGATTGTCCCGGTCGCGCTGGCGCAGGCCATGTTCAACAGCAACACGCTGTTCCGCATCCTGGTCGAAGCCACCAGCCGCGATTCGATCGAGCCGGCCAAGGCGCAGGTGGCGGAAATCATCAAGCTGCGCCACGAGGGGGAACAAGACGTGACCGTTATCACCCAGGACGCGGTGCTCGCCACCTTCGACCGCGTGCTCGGCGCACTGACTCTCGGCGCGGCCGGTATCGCCGCCATCAGCCTGGCGGTGGCGGGGATACTGGTGATGAACGTGATGCTGGTTTCGGTAACGCAGCGTACTGCTGAAATCGGCTTGCTGAAGGCGCTCGGAGCGACCGGCACCACGATCCGCCTGGTTTTTTTGACCGAAGCGACGATGCTGTCGTTGGTCGGTGCCGTGGTCGGCTTCGGTCTCGGTCACGCGGGCGCCGCCATCATTCGTCAGTTATATCCGACCTTCCCGGCTTTCCCGCCCGGCTGGGCGGTGCTCGCAGGACTGGGCACTGCACTCGTCACCGGCATGCTGTTCGGCGTGTTACCCGCGCGCCGCGCCGCGCAGCTTGATCCGGTACAGGCGCTGTCGAAGCGGTAAGCCTCGTGCTTCTACCAGACGCCACCCGACTTGCGCTACGCGCGATCACCGCGCAAAGGCTGCGCAGCTTCCTCACATTGCTCGGGATCGCGGTCGGCATCGCCGCCGTCATTTTGCTGACCTCGATCGGCGAAGGCATCCACCGCTTTGTGCTGGCTGAATTCACGCAGTTCGGCACCAATATCGCCAGCGTCTCACCGGGTAAGGTCAAGACTTCTGGCCCAGCCCCGACCGGGATCCCGACCTCGGTGCGGCTGTTGACATTGGAAGACGCGCGAGCGCTCGGACGTCTGCCGCATGTAACGGGGATGACGGCCATGGTGTGGGGCAATACCGAGGTAAACGCCAACGGCCGCCTGCGCCGCACCACCGTCAACGGTGTAGGCGCCGACATGCTGAAGGTGTATGGCGCCAAGGTGAAAACCGGCCAGTTCCTGCCGGCCGAGGACTTGGAAAACCCTCGTGCCTTCGTCGTGCTCGGTGCCAAACTCAAAGCCGAACTATTCGGCAGCGCCAACCCGCTTGGCGCACGCGTGCGCGTCGGCAACCTGCAGTTCCGCGTCATCGGCGTGCTCGAGGCCAAGGGGCAGTTCCTCGGCATCGACCTCGACGACGCGGCCTATATTCCCACCGCGCGGGCGCTCGAGCTCTACAACCTCGAAGGCATGATGAAGATCGACGTGGCCTATCAGGAAGGCGTCCCAGCGGCGCGCATCGCCGATGCCATCAAGGCCTTGCTGACGGCGCGCCACGGCCGCGAAGATTTCACCATCACGACCCAGGAAGACATGCTGCGCACACTGTCGAAAATCCTCGATATCCTGACCATGGCAGTCGGCGCACTAGGCAGTATTTCGCTGCTGGTTGGCGGAGTCGGGATCGGCACCATCATGACCATCACAGTCAGCGAACGCACCGGTGAAATCGGCCTGCTGGTGGCGCTCGGCGCGCCGCGCCGAACCATTCTCGGGCTCTTTCTCGGCGAAGCGGTCGCTCTTTCCGCTCTCGGCGGCTTGATAGGAATGCTGCTCGGGATCGGGCTGGCGCAGGTGATTCATTATGCCGTGCCCGCACTACCGGTGCACACGCCGATCACCTTTGTCATTCTGGCGGAAACCATCGCCATCGCCATCGGCCTCCTGGCCGGCGTGCTGCCGGCGCGCCGTGCCGCACGATTGGACCCAGTGGCAGCGCTACGGGCTGAATAGCAACAAGACATTGCGCGGTCCGAGGTCAGGCAAACGAATTTTGCCTGATTACTTCTGGAAAGATTGGCCACAACTCCGCAAAATCACACCTTTTTCACAAACTCCGATTTCAGACTCATGGCCCCAAAGCCATCAATTTTGCAGTCAATATCGTGATCACTATCGACCAGGCGAATGTTCTTGACCTTGGTACCCATTTTGACGACCCCCGCGGAGCCTTTCAATTTCAAGTCCTTGATTATTGTGACTGTATCGCCGTCCTGCAACACATTGCCGGCCGAGTCGCGGTAGATCTTGTTGCCCTCTTCAGCTGACTCGGCGCCAGCGTGCACATTCCACTCATGGGCACACCCGGGGCAAATATACAGGCCGCCGTCCTCGTACGTAAATTCGGAATTGCATTTTGGGCATGGTGGTAGAGCGCTCATGATGTTGTCCTTGTGGCTAAGGCCATCGCCTTAAAAAAGAGGGAAGTATACTGCGTGCCTGATCGAAGACATTCCAATTCACGAATTTCCCCCTGCTCACCCATGAGGAAGCCCGCAAACTGATGGAAACTCGCGACGCCGACCTCAAGGCCATGCAGGCTCTTCTCAAGGAAAAGGCCCAGCTGCAGCTACGATGCATCCAGGCAATGGGGGCGTATGCATCTGGCGCTACCACAACGCTCGCGAGACCACCTTCCTGGTAGTCGACGCCGTGCCTGAGCCCTCATACCGCAATAGCGCTACACTTAAAGCGAGACGAACCCCGGAGAAACACCATGCCCGACATTGACCCTAAAAGCACCTTCCGTGGGCTTCCCTTGACCGCGGAGCAAGACGCAGAAGTCAGACACTACATAAAAAAGAAAAAGCAGCATGGCGAGCCGTGGGATACACCGGAGTTGGCGGCCATGCTTAAAGACATGCTGGAGCCGCCAAGCGACGATGACGAAGGACTCGGCGCCTCCGCTGACGAAACGAAAGCGGCCGCGGAACGCGCGGCGGCTTCCATCGACGAGGAGATGGACCCCATTGAGGCCAGTGAAGAGCTGAAAGCTGCCATGGAATCCGAAGGTATGAAGGGACCCAAGCGTTGAATCCCAGACGACGCGAGCGACTGGTGTCGAGATGCACCCAGCCTTGTATGGAACAGCGTGATGCCTCGGACGTTCAAGGGGGCGCCGACTCATTCAAGTTTGAGTCAGCGATTCGCTCAAGTTCGGACTCTTACTGGCCGGACAGCCTGCCGAATCAGGCAGAAATTTTTTCACCCAATTTCTAGTTGCCGCATTTTTCGTCACGCGCCCCGATGCGGGGTCAGCTTGTTGCTGTTGCTATTTTTGTCATGACAGGAGGCACTTATGCAGTCCGAGCATATTGAGGGCTATGAAATCGAGTATGCGGGCGTGTTATTGCCAAGTGGCGATGGCTGGGCCGCCCATGTGGCAATCTATGGTCCCTCGTCGAATCCGATGCACAGAAACTGTATTTTTGCCGATCAGGGCGTCTCTGTCGACACCGTCTTCCCAAATGAGGAGTCGGCTGAAGCCGAGGCGCATAAGGTCGCACTGTCGATGTTGGCGTCAGTAACTCACCACGGCACTGACGATACGAAATAGGGCCGGGTCATTTCAGACGTCGATCGGCTGCTTGGAGGCTGATCGACTGACCGCTCTGGGCCCCAAGGATCGGCCAATCGCGACCGGCAGATTTCGGCCAATAGCTGACCTTGGGCCGACGAAGCTGCCTGACCACTTTCAGGGGCTTTGCGGACGTTCATCGTTTTCATTTCTGCGCTAAGGCCTCGGCGCGGCAGGCAAACCCAATACTCAGCTCTGCTTGCAGTGCTAATTGGAAAGATGCTGCAGACAGCCATGCCGCTCTAAAACTTTAAGGCATGGCTGAGTGTATGGTTAATTAGTGCTCTGAACCAGGTTCCATTTACCGTTCGCAATCTCCAGCAAGCGGAATGCAGACAGGTCCAAGCCCATATGGTCGCTCGCTGACATATTGAAAATGCCGGCAGTCCCGACATATCCCTTCGTACCCTCGATGGCGGACCGAATCTTTTCCTTGTCGGTGCTTCCAGCCTTCTTTATCGAATTCACCGCGATCATCAAAGCGTCATACCCGTGGCCGCCAAAAGTCGACACATCGCTTTTGTATCGGTCCTTGTACGTTCTTTCATACTCAGTGACGACCGGCTTCTGTGCGTCGTTTGCTGGCAGCTCATGGGCAATAACGAGTGCAGCGGCAGGCAGCCGGACCTTGTCTGCCGCCGGACCCGACAACTTAATGTACTCCTGCGAAGCCACGCCGTGCGACTGGTACAACGGCAGGTCAATCGAAAGCTGCCGGTAGTTCTTAGTCGCAACCGCGGGACCTTGTCCTGCGCCGAATACGAATACTGCCTGAATGCCCGGCGCGCCCTTAATCTTGGTCAGCTGCGCCGTAGTGTCAGTATCTTTTGGACCGTACGTCTCGGAAGCCACGATGGTAATCCCATATTTCGCGGCGACAGCATTCGTTTCCTTGGCTCCTGACTGCCCAAAGCCGCTGGTTTCGGCCAGCAGCCCAATCTTCGAGATACCTCGCTTCTTCATGTCTGCAAAGACTTTTTCCGCGGCCATTCGGTCGGTCGGCGCTACCTTGAATACCCATTTTTTTGCAGGCTCTATGATTGGTACGCCTGCTGCCATTGAAATAAACGGCACGCCTGCTTTTTCGACCAGCGGAATCATCGCCATGCTTCCGCCAGTCGTCGTTCCACCTATGATCAGGTCCACCTTATCGGACTCAATCAGCCGCTTGGTAAAACCATTCGCCTTGTTTGCCTCGCTGCCGTCATCGTAGTGAATCAGCTCGATCTTGCGGCCCAGAACACCGCCTTCGGCATTGATTTTTTCTATATAGAGCTGCAGCGTCTTCAATTCGGGATCGCCAAGATAGGCAGCCGGACCTGTTATGGATACCACTGAACCAATTTTAATTGGCTCTGCGGCACTAACGCCCACATGCATTACCGCCAGGACGCTGCACAGGATGGTTGGTTTGAGATACGAAAAGCTAAACATGGTTGTCTCCTCAATGTAACTGCTTAAAAAATGCGTCCACGGGTGGAGCTGGGAATCGCTGCCGGTTAATGCACGCCGGGGGCACTCGATTTAGAACGCCCCGCAGGCTCAATGCTTTTTACTCAAACTCAGGCGTCAATGCAGGCAGAATCGAGCCGCTCACCTCGCCGAATCCCACGCGGTACCCGTCGCCCTGGCACCATCCGGTCATGACGACCGTATCGCCATCCTCCAGAAACGTGCGTTCTTCTCCGGAGGGCAGTCGTACTGGCTCCTTGCCGTTCCAAGTTAGTTCAAGCAGACTGCCAAACTCATCCTTCGCTGGGCCGCTGATGGTACCGGACCCCATGAGATCGCCCACCCTCACGTTGCAGCCGGATACGGTGTGATGAGCCAGCTGCTGCTGCATGCTCCAGTACATGTATCGGAAGTTTGTACGGCAGATCGTGGCAGATGCAAGCGACGTTTCTGGCTGTATCGACACTTCCAGCCTTATGTCGTAGGTGTCGTTGCCGCCTTTGGCCAGATATGGCAGCGGCGCCGGTTCTTGCGGCGGCCCTGGCACCCGAAATGGCACCATCGCCTCCATGGTGACCACCCACGGCGATATGGAGCTTGCAAATGTCTTGCTATTGAACGGCCCCAGAGGCACGTATTCCCACTGCTGGATGTCCCGTGCCGACCAGTCGTTTAGCAGGACCATGCCGAAAATATGCTCGTCAGCCTCTTCTCCGGAGATGGGTGTACCAAGAGTGCTGGGCTTCCCGATAACGAATGCTGTCTCGAGTTCATAATCGAGTTTGCGACATGCTGCGAAGACAGGGCGTGGCGCATCGGGCAGTTTCAGCTGCCCGTTAGGACGTCGCACCGGGGTGCCACTTACAACTACTGAACTCGCCCGGCCGTTGTATGCAATCGGGATTTCAGCCCAGTTGGGTAGCAACGCATTAGCCGGGTCACGAAACATGCAGCCCACATTGGTCGCATGCTCCTTCGACGAATAGAAATCGGTATAGCCCGGCGGGTCTACCGGCAGATGCATCGTCGCGTCGTTCACGGGTACGAATACCCTGTCCCGGACTTCCTGATCAGCCTGCAGCGTCTGATTTCCTTCTGCAAGAAGTTCTTTGATGGCGACGCGAGTCTCGCGCCATACATCCTTGCCGAGCGCAATGAAGCGATTCAGGCTTGAAGAGCTGAAGACATCGACCGGAGCACTGGCCGGCAACAACCCCATATCCGCAATTTTCGCGAGGTCAAGAACGAATTCACCGATTGCGACACCAATCCGCGGATTTCGGTCCTGCACCGTGCTGAACACGCCATATGGCAGGTTTTGGATAGAAAAGTGCGACTCAGGATGTACCGGAATGAACGATGCGATGCTGGAGTTTTGTGTATGTATCGAAGCCATTCTGGTTACCTTTTCGCCGGATCAAACATGTTGTGCAAGCCCTGCCAACACTGGAAATATTCCGCCTGCAATGTCGAGGATTGCAGTGCATGCGGCGTTGGATGCAGCACGCAACGGGTCTCGAACATGAACGCCATGGTGTCGGATACCCGCTGCGGCTTGGAGGTGTCACTAGCTACTGCTTTTTCATAGGTGTCAGCATCAGGCCCATGACCGCTCATGCAGTTATGTAGGCTGCTGCCGCCCGGCAGGAAGCCTTCCGCTTTCGCATCGTACTCGCCATGGATCAGGCCCATGAACTCACTGGCCACGTTGCGGTGGAACCACGGCGGGCGGAAAGTATTTTCCGCGGCCAGCCATCGGGGCGGGAAGATCACGAAGTCAATAGTATCTATCCCCGGCGTATCGCTGGGTGACTGCAGAACCAGGAAAATGGACGGGTCCGGATGGTCGAAACTGATGGATCCTATGGTGTTGAAGCGTCTTAAATCATATTTGTAGGGCGCAAAGTTGCCATGCCAGGCGACGACGTCCAAAGGCGAATGATCAATCTCGGCTGACCACAGGTTACCCATGAACTTGGCCGTCAACTCAAACGTTCCACGGCGATCTTCATACCAGGCGTTGGGTACCAGGAAATCCCTGGGATTGGCTAGGCCATTGGAACCGATGGGTCCAAGGTCAGGCAGCCTGAAAGCGGCGCCATAGTTTTCGCATATATAGCCATGCGCAACTTCGTCCAGCAATTCGACGCGAAAGCGTACGCCACGGGGAATGACGGCAATTTCCTGGGGCTCGATCTCGATGATGCCCATCTCGGTCAGGAATCGAAGCCGGCCGCGCTGCGGCACAATCAACATCTCGCCGTCAGCGTTATAAAAGAAACGCTCTTGCATTGAGCGGTTCGCAGCGTACAAGTGTACGGCACAGCCGCTTTGCGCTGCTGGTTCGCCATTTCCCGCCATGGTAACCAGGCCATCGATGAAATCCACTTCCCCGACCGGGTCGGCCAGAGGACTCCAGCGCAACTGATCCGGCGGCGTTGGCTGTTCACCAAAGCGGCTGACAATGCGATGGTTTTGTATCAGCTTGAACGGCGAGTGCGCTGCCGCAGGGCGCATGCGATACAGCCAGGAGCGCCGATTGGCGCTGCGCGGTGCGGTGAAAGCAGTACCGGACAGCTGCTCCGCGTAAAGGCCATAAGGCGCCTGTTGCGGTGAATTCTGTCCAACTGGCAAAGCGCCAGGCAGCGCCTCGGTAGCGAATTCATTTCCAAAGCCGGTCTGGTATCCCGTTCCGTTAATGGGAAGTGCGTCCGGAGTGGCCGTCGTCCGTTCCAATGTCGTTTCGACTTGCATCGTTTGCATCCTTTCATTCATTCAGTGCGGCGCGCTCATGCCACTACAACTAAATACGCCGATGTGGCACAACTTCAGGCGACCTGCATGGCATCGTCTCTGGCGATTTCCATGGCCTGCTCCAATACATCCAGGCGGCCAATGTGATTCGCCAGTAAAAGAATGAGGGCTGCATTTGCCGTATTGCTTTGAGCAGGCGAGAGATCACGGTGCATATCGATCAATCGCTCATAGAAGTCGTCCGGAGCTGCAATATTGGCTGCGGTGTTCAGTTCTAGGCTGCGCATGTTGCCCTCGCTAATGTAGAAGATGTGTCAATGCGATTCTGCGTTGCGCGCATGAGCGCGTCCCGGACAGCAGCCGGGTTGAAGGTGCGCCAGCGTCCGCATACATGCTGATCGGGCCGGACCAGGTAAAAGGTACCGGGCTGCATGTCATAGCGCTGCGCCAGCAATCCCCCGCTGTCTTGAATGACAGTAAACCCGGCCAGGTTGGCAGGCACGGGGTCTGGCGGTACGACGACCAGTGGCTTGACCGGTATGGCGCCGTTCATGAGCGCCTGAAGGTCTTTCAGGGTTTCGTCGGCGACCCGGCCGGCGTCATGATAGTAAATGCCAGTGAAGATGTTTCCCGTTAGGGGGATCAGCCAGCAAGCCTTGCCGTTCAGTGCCACCGGCGCATCCTCGACTGGCGCACCGGGAACCATGGCCCCGCTGAACTGGTCCTGGTCTGGCGTATTAAGCAGGCTATTCACCAGCGTGGCAGGCCGGGAAAGCCGTCCACTGTTGACCAGGCGGCGGGCAAACTCGTAGTTTTTTGAGAGACGCAACGTGGCATTTCTGAAACACCGGCTCACTTCGCTTTTTGGCGTAATAAAATCAGTCGCGCGGGTCGAATTCAGCAGGTTCTCGTCCGCGGCGTATTCGCGCTCCTGTCCATATGAGTCGAGCAAGGCATCCGGCGCCTTACCGTCGACAACCAGCTTGAGTTTCCATGCCAGGTTCTCGGCATCCTGCACACCGCTGTTGGCGCCACGCGCACCGAATGGCGATACGCCGTGCGCCGAGTCACCAGCAAAAAAGATTCGTCCATACCGGAATTTCTCCATGCGCAGGCAGGAAAACGTGTAGATGCTGACCCACTCCAGTTCAAATTCAGCATCCTCACCCAGCAATGCCTTGATTCTGGGGATAACTTTTTCCGGCTGCTTTTCAGCAACGGGATCGGCATCCCAACCAAGTTGGAAATCGATACGCCAGACATTATCCGGCTGGCGATGCAGCAGCACCGACTGGTTCGGATGAAATGGTGGATCAAACCAGAACCACCGCTCCGATGGAAACTCGGCCTTCATCTTGACATCCGCAATCAGGAAACGGTCACGGAACGTCTGGCCTTTACTTTCGAGGCCGCAGAAATTGCGTATCGGGCTGCGCGCGCCATCGGCAGCGACCAGGTAATCGCATTGCAGCTTGTATTGTCCCTCCGGCGTATCAATCGTCAGCTCGACAAAGTCATCGCCTTGCGAAATCCCGGTAACCTGGTTCTTCCAACGCACGTCAATACGTGGCATTTCAGCAGCGCGGTCGAACAGATAGCCTTCCACGTAATACTGCTGGAGATTAATGAAGGCTGGCCTGCGGTGTCCGGCTTCCGGTAACAGGTTGAACTCGTACACCATTTGATCGTGGAAGAAGATTTTTCCAACGTTCCAGGAGACGCCTTTGTCTACTGCACGCTCACCACAACCCAACCTGTCCAGAATTTCCAGAGTGCGCTTGGCAAAGCAAATCGCGCGCGAGCCGGTGGACAGAGTACAGTCGTCGTCCAGAAGAACAACGGGTATGTCTTGCTGCGCGAGGTCAATCGCCGTCGCGAGGCCGACTGGCCCTGCGCCTACTACAATAACCGGCCGGCGAACCGGTATTGTGGAATCCTGGTCAGGCGAGCGCTTGTACTCATACACTGCCTGCTGATAATCCTTATCCATTGCGCTACCCCATATTGAAGGAGGTCTTGATCGTGATCTCCTGCGCCGGCTGTGCCATGCCCAGCTTGTCTCCAAATTCGGCCTGCAATCGGCCGGTCTCACCACAGGGTCGCCGGGATCGCTGCTTAACAAACCCGGCGAGACACTGCAGTTCTAGTTCTGCAGAGAAAACCACATTTCCTTATCGCGCTCTGCGGTCCATATGCGTGGATGCTTGATGCCGCTTGCTTCATCGACGGCGCGCGTGACATCAAACGGCAGGCAGTGCTCGTAAATAAACACATGGCCGAACTTGGAATCCATCTTGCTGCGGGTATGCGTCATTGCATCCTTCAATGAGTTCCCGGCAGCGACGGCCTCTTTAGCACATTGCAGGAGCGTGGTGACAAAGTCCTTGGTGTAGTCAATGCCGGCATTGACTTCCGTAGGGTTCATTAGTGCGGGGCCACGGCCTGGGACCAGTTTTTCCGCGCCCAGCGAGCGCAGCGCTTCCAGTGTAGTCGGCCATTCTTCGAGCTGGGCGTCGCCCGTATAGGCAGCGGCGTCATATTCGACCAGGTCCCCGGAGAAGCAGATTTTCTGTGATGGAATCCACGCAATCGTGTCGCCCTTGGTATGGCCCATGCCGATATGCATCAGCTTGACTTCGAGCTTGCCCATATAGATCGTGAGTTCGCTGTCGAACACCATGGTTGGCCAAGACAGCCCCGGGACCGACTCGACGCCTGCAAACAGGCGTGGGAAGCGTTCGATCTCTGACTTCATGTCCTGCTCGCCACGCTCCACAATCATTTCATACGTGCCGCGCGAGGCGATGATCTGCTGGGCACCTTCCTTGAAGTAGGCAGATGCACCGAGTACGCGAACGGCGTGGTAATGGGTCAGAACCACATACTTGATCGGCAGGTCTGTAACTGAGCGAATATGTTTGATCAGGGCTTGCGCCATGATCGGAGTAGCGGTGGTGTCGATGACCATCACGCTATCGTCACCAATGATGACGCCGGAGTTCGGGTCGCCTTCGGCGGTATAGGCGTAAGCGTTATCCGAAAGCTTGATAAAGCTGGTTTTCTTTTCTTCGAGATCAGCCTGCGAAGCAAATTTCTTATCCGACATGATTCTTCCTTTCGATGGTTACTTCTATAAGGGAGCCGGGCAACGTCGGCGGTGTCGCATCAAGGGGTTGAATGAGAGACCCAGGTTGCTCGGCAAACGTACATATAATTTCAAGAGGTATTTTTGGCTCCCCTTTACAAGCCCAGATAGGCGCGCTTGACTTCATCGTTTTCCAGCAGCTCGGGGCCTGGGCCACTCAATGTGATCTTCCCGGTCTCAATGACATAGCCAACATCTGCAATGGCCAGCGCTGCATGAGCATTTTGTTCAACGAGCAGGATCGTGATGCCCTGTTCCTTCAGTGATTGGACGATCCTGAATGTCTCTTGGATCAGCAGCGGTGCGAGGCCCATGCTGGGCTCGTCCAGCAACAGAAGCCGTGGCCGTCCCATGAGCGCCCTGGCAATGGCTAGCATCTGCTGCTGGCCGCCCGACAGCGTTCCGGCCGGTAGCTTGCGTTTCTCGGAAAGGACCGGGAACAGCTGATACATGCGCTCGACGTCGGCCTCCGCCTGGCTTTTCGGGCGGGTATAGCCGCCGAGCCGGATATTGTCTTCAATAGACATCGGTCCGAACACCTGGCGCCCTTCAGGCACCTGGCAGATGCCGGCAACAACGCGCTGGTTGGGGCGCAGCTTTCTGATACTTTCGCCGAGAAATCTGATTTCGCCGTCGCTGATTGGCTGCACCCCTGAAATTGCGCGCAGCAGTGTAGTCTTGCCAGCGCCATTCGCACCTACCAGCGCGACCAGCTGGCCGTCGCCCACCTGGAGATTAATGCCGTGTAAAGCCTGGATGCGGCCATAGTGGCTGGTCAACCCGTTAATCTCCAGGACTGGCCTTGCCGCGCCCCCGGCCAACGAGCTGGAGTCGCCGGGCAGGGTTATCGCCTGCGTCGACGATTCCCAAGACTTTGAAGATGAGGTAAGTGAAATTGCTGTTGACTTCGGGGTGCTCATTGCATGACTCCTGCCGGTACGGAGGCGCCGAGGTAAGCGGCAATGACCTCCGGATTAGCGCAAACTTCCTGGGGCGTGCCGTCTGCAAGTTTGCTGCCGTGGTCCATCACGAGGATGTGATCGGAAATGCTGGTGACAAGCTTCATATCGTGCTCGACTAGCAGCACGGTGACACCGCTGTCCGCAATCTTCCTGATCAGCTTTTCAATTTCCCTGGTCTCGGTATTATTCAGCCCCGCCGCCGGCTCATCGAGGAGAAGCATGGATGGGCTGGAGGCCAGCGCCCGCGCTATTTCCAGCCGCTTCAATGCGCCGTAGGGCATCTGACTGGCATGGGCATCAACGTAACTGCCAACGCCAACGAAGTCCATCAACCCAGCGGCTTCCTGACGACAGGCGGCATCACGGCGTCGCAAGCCAGGCAAGCGGCACATCGCCTGAAACAGGCTTTGATTCAGTTTCAAATGCGCGCCGACCATGACGTTCTCGATGGCGCTCATGTTCATGCAGACCTGGAGGTTCTGGAAAGTCCGGCTCATACCGCGGCGTGCCAGTTGTTCTGGCGGCATGGATGCCACGTTCTCGCCCCGGAAGAGAATTTCTCCGGCACTTGGAATATAGACACCGGATATGAGGTTGAACATCGTCGTCTTGCCGGCGCCGTTCGGTCCGATGACAGCATGCACCTTGCCCTCGCCGACGCTAAACGAAACGTCCTGTACCGCTTTGACCCCGCCAAACGAGATCGACAGATGGTTTACGGTCAGCATGTTAGTGCCCTCCCTTGGCAAAACGTAGTCGCAGCGTGGGTACCAGACCGGCTGGTAGGAAAATCATCGTGGCCATCAGAATGGCGCCGAACACAACGGTCTCCCATCCCTCGAAGGCCGACAGCACCTGGGGCAGCAAGGTCAGGAGCGCAGCGCCGACGATAGAGCCGAACACAGATGCCATGCCACCCACCACGACCATCGTCATTAATTCGATCGAGTGGAAAAACCCTGCCTGGCCGGGCGTCAGGAAACCGACGTAGTGCGCAGTAAGGCTGCCCATCAGGCTCGCAAGAATGGCGGAGACGACGAAGATCTTTACCTTAGCCCCTGCCACATCGATGCCGGCTACGCGGGCTGCAACTTCCGAGCCGTGTATGGCCTGCAATGCCCGTCCGGCCGGGGCATCGATCAGGTTCTGCGCGGCCCAGGTGATGACAATGAGAAGCACGGCAACCAACGTGTACCAGGTAGCATCGCCGGTAACGTCCCATCCTAAAATCGTCAGGGCCGGGACCGACATGCCATCCGGTCCGCCGGTGTATTTGGCTTCATTGGTAATCACGATCGAGATGATAATCCCCAGCCCTAGCGTCGCCATTGCAAGATAGTGTCCTTTAAGCTTGAGGATGGGTCGCGCGACAAGGAACGCCAGTAATGCGACAGCGGCAGCGCCGGTAAGCATGGCGAGCAACGGCGGAAAGCCGAAATGCGTCGTCAGGACTGCGCTGGAATACGCGCCTATCCCTAGAAACCCGGCATGACCAAGGCTGATCTGTCCGGCGTAGCCGATCAAGAGGTTTAGTCCGATCGCCACAATGGCATTGATTGCTATTTTGATAGCGAGGTCGAGATAGAAGGCATTACTGGTCAGCAGCGGCAATGCGAGCAGAATGACTGCCAGGATGATCAATCCCGTATTGCGGCTAAAAAGGGTCTTCATACACGCTCCGTGACGTTGGAACCAAGCAGACCGCGCGGCATAAAGAACAGCACGAAGAGGATCAGCACAAAGGGCATTGCGTCCTTATATGCCGAAGAGATATAGCCGGCAGTCATTGCTTCGGCAATACCCAACAGCAGCCCCCCGAGAACCGCGCCAGTGCTGCTTCCGAGGCCGCCAAGCACCGCGGCGACAAAGCCTTTCAGTCCGAACATCACTCCGATGTCGTACGAGGTGTACGTAATTGGGGCCACCATGATTCCGGCAAAGGAGCCAAGCGCGGCGGCCAAGCCAAACGCCAGGAGCAGGATGTTGCGGGTATTTATACCGATCAGGTTCGCGGCAAGGCGATTATGTGAGGTGGCAAGCATTGCCTTGCCGGTCAGCGTCTTGCCGAAGAACCAGGTCAGGCCCGTTACGACTGCTGCCGACAAGGCGACTACCCACAGGCTTTGCGGCAGTAGCGTCGCTCCCAAAAGGCTTAACGGCGTGTCGCCCGAGAAAGACTTCAGCGCATGACTGTCTTTGCCGAGCGCAACCTGAACCAAGCCTCGAATAACCAACGAAGCGCCGATGGTAATGATGATCAAGCTCACCACCGACGCATTGCGTGCACGTTCGATGGCCAGCTTTTGGACAAGAAGCCCGGCTGATACAGCGACACAGACAGCGAGTGCGATCGCCACTGGCAGCGGCAAGCCCATAGAGACCAAGGCCACCGTTGCCATTCCTCCAAGCATGATGAATTCGCCCTGCGCGAAGTTAATAACGCCGCTTGAGTTGTAGATGATGGAAAACCCTAGGGCAGCTAGGACGTAAGTCAGGCCCATCGTGATTCCCGAGAATAGGAACTGCAGAAACTGCGCAAGCATGATGTCTCCTTTGCTAAAGCTACCTTCGCTGCTACTTCGAAAAGGCGCCGTTCGCTGGTTGGTCGAATCGTTCTCCCTGAGAACATATCGTTCGTTATTATCTAACGCTATTGTTAGTTACGAAGTTTGGTTTAGACTAAAGCATATGTCAACAACTAAATCGATGAATCTTCAAGTTTATTTATTGTTATCATTAGAGAAGATTGTGAATGCTTAGAAAGAGTAGCCAGAGATTGTTGCAGCCACGCAAAAGATGTGTAGACGTCAAGTTCGACACCCATTGACCGCTGCAAGGAGCGACGGCTAGCGCAGCAAATGGCTCACTGCTCAAGTGCGGTGAACAAATAGTGCGTATGAATGGTTATGTCATCGCGGGATAACGGGTGATCCGGGATCCGATCTACTTTGGTAGTAGGATGCCCGGATATGCAAACGGGAACGTGGCGTTCCAACTTAGCCTTCGGAAGAATGCAATGAAAATAGAGATATTCGACGCTCAGCCGAGCGAAATGAAAAAGGAACGGCGGGGTATCCAGTCAGTCGAGGTCGGTGGCCAGCTGCTGGTGGCCTTGGTTGACGAAGGTGCCCCAATGCTGCTGCGCGACCTCGCCCTGAAAGCAGGGATGACGTCTGCAAAGGCTCATCCCTATCTTGTCAGCTTTGGGAACATCGGTCTGATACAGCAAGATCCCGTATCAGGCCGCTACGAACTCGGGCCGTTTGCCTTGCAAATGGGATTAATCAGTCTTCAGTTGCTGGACCCGGTCAAAATTGCCATTCCTGAGATCACCAGGCTGAGTGAGCAGATTGAACACACTGTCGCGCTCGCCGTATTAGGAAACAATGGCCCCACCATCGTCCACCTGAATGAGTCGCGCCAAGCAGTCCATGTAAAAATGCGCACTGGGACCGTGGTGTCGACACTTAGCACTGCTACAGGGCGTGTGTTTTCCGCATTCCTTCCACCGAAGCTTGTCGAGAAATTGACGGCGCGTGAATTGGGCAGCGCTGCCGGCAGCGGGCAAGACAACAGCAAGACAACGGCCAAAGATCTGGAGCAGCTCCTTGGCGAAGTACGACGGCGCGGCGTGGCACGTTCCGTTGGAGAACCTACTGCGGGAATCAATGCACTAAGCGCTCCCGTATTCGATCATGCTGGAAATATCGTGCTGGCGGTTACGGTGATCGGCGCGTCTGGTGCACTGGATCCGAGCTGGACCGGCGACGCTGCAATTAAGCTGAAGGAATGTGCTACCCAGATATCCGAAAAAATGGGTTACCGCCGCTAGGGCGCTTTCATCTTAACTGGGCAAGAAGCCGGCAGAATCAGTGTGACCGAATCTGAATCTGATTCCTATCATGCAGTAGCAAGGTGGGCAATTGGTCGTGGCGGCGTGCGCAAGCTTGCGTGCAGAATTTGCGGGACTGGGTGCCGGCCATGACCGGCACAATCCACGAGGTCGCTGTACGCTTTGCGAGGAGGGAGTCGGATGTTGCTCCTTCCCGTTCTCGTCGCAATCGTGCGCCGCGAAATTGATTAAACCAGGTGATCCGCCCTATCAGGAACGTCTTCTTTGCAGTTTATAGCGGACGTCCACAGAATGCTGCTTACCGGCTGGTTTGGGTCGGTAACGGATGTACGTGCATGACCGGTATGAACCCGCAGCGGCCAGTAGATACTCTCTAAGACGGACGTTCAAGTTCAAAATAAGCAGCTGACACCGACTTGCCGCGTCGCACTCGGCGGACGAGGCTGGAACCCTATTTCCCATACAGAACCATTTGGGTGCAGCGGAACAGCGCGATGGTCTTGCCTGACTCCCTGTGTGTGACCACCGCGTCCCATACCTGAGTTGTCTTGCCAAGGTGCACTGCCTTGGCTGTGCACTCGATGGTTCCGTCTCGGGCGGTGCCGAGATGATTGGACTTCAGCTCGATCGTGGTGAAGCCGGTTGCACCTTCCGGGAGGTTGGCGACACAGCCATAGCCTGCGGACGTATCGGCCAGCGTAACGATGCTTCCGGCGTGCAGGAAGCCGTTTGGTGCCATCAGCGACTTCGTGACAGGCAGCTCTGACCGTACCTCTGACGCGCTTACGTGCGTTATGACGATCCCTAGATGACCTGGCAGGTTCTCTGCGCCGCGCTGGTTAAAGTGATCTGGGGTAAGCATGTGGGGCTCCAAAGTAATTTGAATTCTGATTCGATGATTAATTCAGGCGAGCCGGGCGACATGAATCCGGCATTTAAGCGGGTTTCAGCCACTTGCTAAAACGTGAGGTCCCGTTTGGCCGTGGCTTAACCCTTGTCCTTATCGGTAATCGGCACGTGCGGCCAATACCGAAGCCGCTGGATATATTCTTTCTTTTTTCGCGAGCGGTACACAAGCGTCGTGGTTCCAGCGCCTTGACAATGCCGTTGGCAGCAGAGCCGGCGGCCATACTGCTTCACTCCCCGCCAAATGCCTCGTCCAACGACAGGATTTTTCCTGTGTCTGCGGCATCATATCCGATCATGTCATTGACCGCGTGATGGTAAGCGGGCGACTGCAAGATCGCGATGAGCTGCCGCATCAGCGGCTCGTCAACCGACGCGATGGGCAGCGCAAAGAAATAACGCTCGCGCACCAATGGGATGAAATCCAATCCGAAACGCTGGGCCGCCGTCTGCACGCCGATGCCGACATCCGCCATGCCGCTGGCGATATAAGCCGCCACGGCCGAATGGGTGAATTCGGCGCTGTGAAAGCCGTTGATGTGCTGCGGCGACAGCCCCGCGCCACTTAGCATCAGTTCGAGCAGCATGCGTGTGCCGGAGCCGACCTGGCGATTGACGAAACGCACATTGTTGCGCGTCAGGTCGGCAAGTTCGTGAATGCCCATCGGATTACCGGGTGCGACGAACAATCCCTGATGGCGCATTGCAAGATGAATCAGGCAGTGCTGCGTCGGATCGAGCCAGCGTGCATACCACTGCATGGCCGATTGCTGAAGCCCGCCCGTCGGTACATGGAACCCAGCCAAATCGCATTCCCGCCGCGACAGCGCGGCGACGGCATCGGTGCTGTTGCGGTAGCGTAGTTCGACCGGTAGTCCGACCTTGTTCAGGTGTTCCATCAGGGCGGCGACCGCAAAACCGTGGCTGGCATCCATCCGTATCATGCGCAGCGCGTCGGCCGCCATCTTGCCCAGTTCGCTTTCCAGCTCAGACGCGAGGCTTTCCAGTGTTGGTGACAGGCGCGCCGCGATGCGGCGGTCGGCCCAGACCAGTTTTTGCGCCAGCGGCGTCAGCTGGGTGCCGCGTCCGCGCCTGGTGTCGAGCAAAGCGCCGCCAAACAGGCGCTCCGTTTTTCGCAGCAGACCCCATGAATAACGATAGGACAGGCGGACCGCTTTGGCCGCTTGCGCAATCGAGCCCGTTTCCTGGATTGCCAACAGCAATCCGAGCAGCGCGGCAGTGTCCAGTGGGGGCTCCGAGTCGACGCTAATCTCCCAGTGAGGGCGAATGTTTACTCTAAACATATGCTTAAAATAGCCTATTTTTTTTAGATTTATATGATGGTACCCTAGAAAAAACAAGTATTTCTAGTCAAATATGCTTTCAAAAGCATATTTTCCTGTGGCAACGGCAGCGCGGCGATTGGCACCAACCGCGTCACCAGCCGGGCAGCGAGCGCGTTTGCGCGGGCAGCGGTGGGTATTCGGCTTGCAATCGGCATCTGGATCACGTTGCAACAAGGGGTGGTTTTGTTTGAGTAGGAAGTCGGCCGGGGCCGCGTATCGCTTTCTTCCCCGCCGCCAAGTATCAGGTTTGAATCAGGATCACAGATGAACCACACAATTATTCCGATTGCAGTGCAGGGCAGTACCAAGCAACGCAAGCGGGAGGCGCCGAAAGGGCGTCGCGTCGATCCGCAGGCGCTGGCCGACGTGCAAACGCTGCTAGGCGACGCCTCGCGCCAGCCTGATTTGCTGATCGAGCATTTACACAAGATCCAGGACCACTTTGCCTGCCTGTCCGCAGCCCATCTGGCGGCTCTGGCGCAGGAGATGCGGCTGGCGCAAGCGGAAGTATATGAAGTCGCGACTTTCTACCATCACTTTGACGTGGTCAAGGAAGGCGAAGACGCGCCCGCGGCGTTGACGGTGCGCGTGTGCGATGGTTTGTCATGCGAAATGGCCGGCGCCCAAGATCTGCTGGCGCGTCTGCCTGGCATGCTGGGCAGGGAAGTGCGCGTGCTTGCCACGCCGTGTATCGGCCGTTGCGAACAGGCGCCCGCGGCGCTGGTCGGACAAAATCCGGTACCGAACGCAAGCTGCGAGGCGATCGCCGAAAAGGTGGAGGCCAAGTCGGTCAGGCATGTGCCCGACGGTTTCATTGACTACGCCGTCTATCGGTCGCAGGGAGGGTATGCGCTGCTGCGCGACTGCATCTCTGGCGCGCGCGACGCCGAATCAATCATCAAAATAATGGAAGACTCCGGCCTGCGCGGCTTGGGTGGCGCCGGTTTTCCGGCCGGGCGCAAATGGCGCATCGTGCGCGCCGAAGCCGGGCCGCGTCTGATGGCGGTCAACATTGACGAAGGCGAACCTGGCACATTCAAGGACCGCGTGTATCTGGAACGCGACCCGCACCGGTTTCTGGAAGGCATGTTGATAGCGGCTTGGGTGGTCGGCATCGAAACGATTTATATTTATTTGCGCGACGAATACCATGGCTGCCGCACCATGCTGGAAGCGGAGCTTGAAAAACTGCGGGCCAATCCGCCGATGCAGGCGATGCCAAAAATTGTGCTGCGGCGCGGCGCCGGCGCCTATATCTGCGGTGAAGAGTCCGCCATGATCGAATCGATCGAAGGCAAGCGCGGCATGCCGCGACTGCGTCCGCCGTATGTGGCGCAAGTGGGCCTGTTCGGCCGGCCTACGCTGGAACACAATTTTGAAACGCTGCACTGGGTGCGCGATATTGTTGAAAAGGGCAGTGGCTGGTTTAGCGGTCACGGCCGCAATGGAAGGAAAGGTTTGCGTTCGTTCTCCGTTTCCGGCCGCGTCAAGGAACCGGGGGTCAAGCTGGCTCCGGCCGGCGTCACGATCCAGGAACTGATCGATGAACACTGCGGCGGCATGCTGGACGGACATCAGTTTTATGGATATCTGCCAGGCGGAGCATCGGGCGGTATTTTGCCAGCTTCGATGAACGCGATCCCGCTCGATTTCGACACCTTGCAACCATACGGCTGTTTCATCGGTTCGGCGGCGGTGGTGGTGCTGTCGGATCGGGACACGGCCACCAACGCCGCGCGCAATACGATGAATTTTTTCAAGCACGAATCATGCGGCCAATGCACGCCGTGCCGGGTCGGCACAGCCAAGGCGGTGACATTGATCGAGCAGCCAAAATGGGACGTCGGCCTGCTGGCCGAGCTGTCGCAGGTGATGCGCGATGCGTCGATCTGCGGCCTGGGACAGGCGGCGCCGAATCCGATCGATTGTGTCATCAAGTACTTTCCACATGAGCTGGTGTAATTCATGAACGCGACAACTCAAAATGACAGGGCGGCGTTGCAGGGCACCGTGGTGAATTTCCAGATCAACGGTCGCGATGTCGAGGGGCATGCCCACGAGACGCTGATCGAAATCGCCAAACGTGAAGGTATCGAGATCCCGCACCTCTGCTACAAGGAAGGCATGGGCACCGCCGGCAACTGCCGCTCCTGCATGGTGGAGATCGATGGCGAGCGCGTGCTGGCGCCATCGTGCTGCCGTCATCCGAGCAACGGCATGAAGGTCACCACCGATAGCGAACGGGCAGTGTCAGCCCAAAAGATGGTGCTCGAATTGCTGCTGTCCGATATACCGGAAACCGAATACACCCGTCACAACGAAGTCGATCAGTGGGCCAAAAAGCTCGCGGTCGGCAAGCCGCGTTTCGCGGCACGTCATCAGCCGAAACAAGACGCATCGCATGCCGCCATCACCGTCAACCTCGACGCGTGCATCCAGTGCACCCGCTGCGTGCGCGCGTGCCGTGACGAACAGGTGAACGACGTGATCGGTTTGGCCTTCCGCGGCGACCACGCCAAGATCGTGTTCGACATGGACGATCCGATGGGCAACTCCACCTGCGTAGGCTGCGGTGAATGTGTGCAGGCCTGCCCGACCGGCGCTTTGATGCCGGCGCGCGAGGTCGCACTGACGGTGCCGGACAAAAAGGTCGATTCGGTCTGCCCGTATTGCGGCGTCGGCTGTCAGCTGACTTACAACATCAAAGACAACAAGATCATGTACGTGGAAGGGCGCGACGGCCCGGCCAACCACGAGCGGCTATGCGTCAAGGGCCGCTACGGTTTTGACTATGCGCACCATCCGCACCGCCTGACCAAGCCGTTGATCCGCCGTGCCGATGCGCCCAAGCGCGGCGACTTCACGATGGACCCGGACCGCGTGATGGACGTGTTCCGCGAAGCGACCTGGGAAGAGGCGCTGGCATTCGCCGGCGACACGCTGGCGCAGATCCGCGACCAGCATGGCAAAAAATCGCTGGCCGGTTTCGGCTCGGCCAAAGGCAGCAACGAGGAAGCCTACCTGTTCCAGAAACTGGTGCGTACCGGCTTTGGCAGCAATAACGTCGACCATTGCACGCGCCTGTGCCACGCGTCCTCAGTCGCGGCACTGCTGGAAGGGATCGGTTCGGGCGCGGTGTCCAATCCGGTGATGGATGTGATGAAGGCCGAAGTGGTCATCATCATCGGTGCCAACCCGACCGTGAACCATCCGGTCGCAGCGACCTGGATCAAGAACGCCATGAAGAACGGCACCAAGCTGATCGTGTGCGATCCACGCCGCTCCGAACTGGCGCGCACCGCGCACCGCTACCTGCAATTCAAACCGGACACCGACGTCGCGCTGCTCAACGCGATGATGCACGTGATCGTCAGCGAAGGCCTGGTCGACCAGCACTTCATCGCCAGCCGCACCATTGGTTTCGAAGAGCTGGAAAGGAACGTCGCCGGCTACAGCCCTGAATTGATGGCACCAATTTGCGGCGTCGATGCCGACACGATCCGCTACGTTGCGCGCCTGTACGCGACTTCAAAAGCATCGATGATCTTGTGGGGCATGGGCATTTCCCAGCACATCCATGGCACCGACAACGCGCGCTGCCTGATCGCGCTGGCGCTGATGACGGGCCAGATCGGCCGTCCCGGCACCGGCCTGCATCCGCTGCGCGGCCAGAACAATGTGCAGGGCGCCTCCGACGCCGGCCTGATTCCGATGATGTTCCCGGATTATCAGCACGTCACCGATCCGGCCGTGCAAGAGCGTTTCGCCAAGGCCTGGAACCTGGCGCCCGGCGTGCTGGACGACAAACCCGGGCTGACCGTGGTCGAAATCATGCACGCCATCAAAGAGGGCAAGATCCGCGGCATGTACATCATGGGCGAAAACCCGGCCATGTCGGACCCGGACGCCAATCATGCGCGTGAAGCGCTGGCCGCACTGGATCATCTGGTGGTGCAGGATATCTTCCTGACCGAGACGGCGTATCTGGCCGACGTAATCCTGCCGGCCAGCGCCTTCCCGGAAAAAACCGGCAGCTTCACCAACACCGACCGCCTGGTGCAAATGGGCCGCCAGGCAATCGACCCGCCGGGCGACGCCAAGCAGGACCTGTGGATCATCCAACAGATCGCAACCCGGCTTGGCCTGGATTGGTCATACAACCACGTATCCGAGGTATTCGACGAGATGCGCCACACGATGCCCAGCATCGGCGGCATCACCTGGGAGCGGCTGGAGCGTGAACACGCGGTCACTTACCCGTGCCTGAATGAAGGCGATCCCGGCGACCCGGTCGTCTTCACTGACACATTCCCTCGCGAATCGGGCCGGGCGCGTTTTGTCCCAGCCGACATCATCCCAGCCGACGAGCGTCCCGACGACGAATACCCGATGGTGCTGATTACCGGCCGACAGCTGGAGCACTGGCACACCGGCAGCATGACGCGTCGCACCGCGGTGCTCGATGCGATCGAGCCCGATCCGGTCGCGCTGGTGCACCCGCTTGATCTGGCGGCGATGAAAGGCAAACCGGGCGACGTGGTGACGATCGAATCGCGCCGCGGCAAGGTCACGCTGTATGCACGGGCCGACGACAGCTCGCCGCGCGGCGCGATATTCGTACCATTTTGCTACTACGAAGCGGCGATCAACAAGCTGACTAATTCGGCGCTCGACCCGTTCGGGAAAATCCCTGAGTTCAAATACTGCGCGATCCGCGTCGCGCTCGGCGGTCAAGTGGCGGCGCAGGGCAGCTACGGCGGTGGCCAGGCGCTGGAGGCGATGACGCAACAATGATTGTGACGTCGCCCGACAGACTGAGATACCGCCCGCTGTTGTCCGAAGCGAGCGCAAGCTTCACTCACGACGTGGAAGTGGTCGATGAGCGCGGCCGGCGTTCGACCATCGCCATCCCGGCGGAGCGGCCGTTAACGGTCTACGTCGACAAGCGCGAACTGGTCACCTTGATGACTCTGGGCGGCTCGCCGGAGGCACTGACCCTGGGTTATTTGCGTAACCAGCGGCTGGTCGGAACGATCGAGGACATCGCCTCGGTGCAGGTTGACTGGGCAGTCGATGCGGTTGCGGTCACTACCCATAACGGCATCGCCGACGTGGAACAACGCACCTCGAAAAAAGTGGTCACCACCGGCTGTGGCCAAGGTTCGGTGTTCGGCGGTTTGATGGACGAAGTCGATCAGATTAGCTTGCCGCCGGATGCGCGCTTGTGCCAATCGACGGTATATAAAATCGTCGAGACCATCCGCACGCAGCAATCGATTTACAAACAGGCGGGCTCGGTGCACGGCTGCGCGCTGTTTTCCGGCGACGGCGAGCTGCTGTATTTTATAGAGGACGTCGGCCGCCACAATGCGGTCGACGCCATCGCCGGAAAGATGTGGCTCGACGACATGCGCGGCGCCGACAAGGTGTTCTACACGACCGGCCGCCTGACCTCCGAAATGGTGATCAAGGGCGCGCAGATGGGCATCCCCTTCCTGCTGTCGCGCTCCGGCACCACACAGATGGGGCACATGGTGGCCGAACGTGTCGGCATGTCGCTGCTGGCACGCTGCACCGGCAAGCACTTCCTGCTACTGACCGCCCATCACCGGCTGGAGTTCGAGCCGCATCTGCTCGACGCAGCTTTAAAACAAGTCTGATGCCGCTGCTCGAGCCATACCGAGCCTTGACACCTGTAACCCATGAATGTGGGCACGCTGTTGTGTCCAGGCGAATCTAGTCCAGCGTCGCAATGACAGGCGTATGGTCCGACGGCTGTTCCCATTTGCGTGGAACGCGGTCGATGATGCAGGCAGTGCAGCGTTGCGCCAGCTCGGCGCTCAGCAGGATATGGTCGATGCGTAGGCCCTTGTTGAGGCGGAAGCCTAGCTGACGGTAGTCCCACCAGCTGAAGCATTTCGGCTCCTGCGGGAACATGCGAAACGCGTCTTTCAGGCCGAGATTGATCAGTCGGTCGAACGCGGCGCGCTCGGCGTCGCTGCACAGCACTTGTCCTTCCCACAGTGCAGGGTCGTGCACATCGGCGTCTTCCGGAGCGATGTTGTAGTCGCCCAGCAACGCGATCTTGGGATGAATTGTGTGCTGCTGCTCCAGCCACGTACGCAAGGCCTCGAGCCACTTCAACTTGTACTGGTATTTATCCGAATCGACCGCCTGCCCGTTCGGGATATAGGCACAGACGATCCGTATGCCGTCGATGGTGGCGCTGATAATGCGCTGCTGCTCGTCGTCGAACAACGGATTGTTCTTGACCACATCGGTCATCGGCAGACGCGACAGAATGGCGACGCCGTTATAGGTCTTCTGCCCGGTAAATGCGACCTGGTAGCCGGCCGCCTCGAGTTCCGCTGCCGGGAATTTATCATCGGTCAGTTTGGTCTCTTGCAGGCACAGCACATCGACCGGATTGTCGGCCAGCCATTGCAACACCTGTGGCAGGCGGACCTTCAGCGAATTGACATTCCAGGTAGAAATTTTCATGAAATATCTATATCGTTTGTTTGCTAGGATTAATGCGGTATTTGTATTGAGCTAATCAATTTAGCTGCAATTATAGCTACAAATTTATAGTGCGACGGATAGCGCCAAGCCATGTCGCGACGCTAGCATGCTGTTGCGGCAGTCGAGAAGGGACCCAGATGCCGAAACTGGACTGACCCATGTCAAATGCTAACAACCCCAATGCAGCCAACGGTTCACAAGCCTGATGCTTGAGTCAGCGAAATCCCGGCACATGGGTCAAAATTGGATCGGCGGCAATCTAAGATTGCCGGAAACAAGAAGACATTGATTGCCGTCTCCTTGGTCCCAGCCATGGTGCTCCTGGCGTCCTTACGGGGCCGGTTGTGTGACAGCGTTCATTTGGAGAGTGACCGCAGTTTGTGCCAACAGTCTGCCGTTCGCCGATGCGCCAGTCTTCACGGCGACCAGCGTTTTAGCCAGCACGACGCCCTCAAAGTGAGCGGTCGTTCCAATGGACACGTTGTCAGCGACCTGCCAGAAGATGTTCTTGGCCAGTGCGCCGCCGGCCAGGGTCACCCGCGTAGCGTTGGCCTGGTTCAGCTGTCCCGCCACCTGGAAGATCCAGACGTCGTTCGGACCACCCGAAAGAGTGACGTCCGTGCTAATCAAGAGATCGGTACCCCATTTGTAGAGACCAGGAGCAAGGGTGAGCCCACCAATCTCACCGGCGCCCAGTTCAGTAAAATCGGGGGATGTTCGTCCCTCAGCGTCGAGGTACGCGGTTCCCATGTCGCCCACCGCCGCGGTCAGGGAGGTGGCATCATTCACCGCGCAGGGAAGGGGGCCAGCCGCATCGACGACGTAAATTTTTCCCGTCACTTCCCCGCACGTGAGAAGGAGAGCGGCACCGGTGATGGGGCTCGTTCCAACATCCCCAATAATGGCAGATGCATAAACGTCGGTGATCCCGGTTTTGCTCAGAATCGCGAAAGTACCGGCTGTACCAAGGTTTACCGGGGCTTGGACGGTAGACGCGACGGCCTTGGTTGTAAAGCTCCATACAACGGGAATCGCCATTTGAGTGCCACCGGCGTTCTTGGCCGCAGTGGTCACCGTAGCGGTATAGCTGGTCTTCGGGGTCAGAGCGGACGCGGTTGGCGTAAAGGTGGCCACCGTGTTTGCGGCATTCATGCTGACGGTACCGGGTACGTTGTTTCCGGTTGTTTCCTTGAGCGTGAACGTGAGCAGCGTTCCGGCCGGGGACGAGTTCAGTGTTGCCGGATCCATCGGCTGGCTGAAGGTGGCGCTCACTACGGTGGCGGTCACCAGGTTATTGCTGCTATTGGTGCTGGTCGGTACATTGATGCTGCCGTTACTTGGGCTCGCGAAACCCACCGACGGATCGGTGGTTGAGGCGCCTGGAATGCCGGGCACGCCTGCGACAACGGTAGTACGCGCCAATAAGCTTGCGCTGGTGCTTGTGCCGGCAGTTGTAGTCCCGCCATCGCCGTTAGCGCCGCATCCGGCCACAAAAGCGGCCAGCAATAATGCCATAAACCACGTCAGTGGTTTGACTAAGCATTCGAATCTGTTCATTTGCTTCCCTTTTCATTTGAGCCCGCAAGGCACTGGTGGTCGGCCGATCCCTTGCGGGTGCGGCCGCTGATGCGCTGTATCAAGGGTTCACCCTTGACATGTTTCACGACGATGGCGAATCCCGGTCTGGTTTTTCCAGGTCAAAATCGGATCAACCGGTGCTGAGGTCATTCGTCGCTGGCCCCTTATCCGCCTTTCGATAACGATGGTCTGTTCGCTACCGTACATACAGCGGGTGAATGTCGCATCTGGCTTCGACTCGGGCGCTTCCCGCATCAAAACGATCACCACGGAGAGGCACGGAGGAAAACCAAAGACGAGAAAAACCAGGTAGGAGTTAACAGCAGGCTGGCGCGGTCAAGGCAGCAGGTGAAACCCACAATGGTGGCTTGGGATAGCGCACGGCGTTGTTGCACGGATATTCAGAAGACGAGTTGAGGTGTTGCCGCCGATCCAATTTTGACCCATGTGCCGGAATTTCGTTGCTCAAGTATCAGGCTCGTAAATCGTTGGCTGCATTGGGGTTGTTAGCATTTGATATTGATCAGTCCTGCTTCGGCATCTGGGTCACTTCTCGACGGCCGCAATAAGAGGGCCTTGAAAGACGCGGGTCTCAGGCAAGAAATGCGCTGAAACCCGCATCGGTGCAGCGGGTATGAATTAAAGCCGAATTAGTTGGCTGCTGCTGCGCGATTCATCAGGAACGTCGTCAACAACGGCACTGGACGTCCGGTGGAACCTTTAGCGCCGCCGGATTTCCATGCGGTGCCGGCGATATCCAGGTGAGCCCAGGTATATTTCTTGGTGAAGCGTTCCAGGAAGCAGGCGGCGGTGACGCTGCCGCCGCCGGGGCTGCCGATGTTGGCCAGATCCGCAAAGTTCGACTTCAGTTGCTCGTGATAATTGTCTTCAATCGGCATGCGCCATGCAGTATCGCCGGAAGCCTTGCCGGCACTGAGCAGCTCGTGGGCGAGCTTGTCATGGGCAGCGTCGTGGCGCGTGAACAGGCCGGAATTGTGATGGCCGAGCGCGACTATGCAAGCACCGGTCAGGGTGGCGATATCGACTACGGCGGCCGGCTTGAAGCGCTCGACATAGGTCAGCGCATCGCACAGCACGAGACGGCCTTCGGCGTCGGTATTCAATACTTCGATGGTCAGACCGGACATCGACGTCACGATGTCGCCCGGCTTGGTGGCGCGGCCGGATGGCATGTTCTCGCAGCTCGCGATGACGCCGATCACGTTCATCTTCAGATTCATTTCACCGATCGCGCGGAAGGTACCGAGTACCGATGCGGCGCCGCCCATGTCGTACTTCATCTCGTCCATATTGGCACCTGGCTTCAGCGAAATGCCGCCGGAGTCAAACGTGATGCCCTTGCCGACCAGCACGGTCGGAGCGTCCTTCGCCTTGCCGCCCATATGCTTGAGCACGATGAACTTCGGTGGTTCGTCGCTGCCGTTGGTAACCGACAGGAAGCTGCCCATCTTCAGCGCTTCCATTTGCTTGCGGTCGAGGATTTCGACGCCGAATTTATATTCCTTGGCGAGCTTTTTCGCGGTATTGGCAAGATGAGTCGGCGTGCAGAAATTGCCGGGCAGGTTGCCTAGGTCTTTTGCCAGATCCATGCCGTTGGCGATCGCGAGGTTCTGCGCGATGGTAAGTTTTGCGGCGGTTGCGTTGGCTGCCGGCACCGCAAACGCGATCTTCTTGACACCAGTCGGGGCTGCATCTTTCTTGCTTTTCAGGCTGTCGCTGCGGTACGCGCCGTCATGCGCGACGATCACGCAGTTGCCGATGGCCCAATGCAGGTCACGATCCTTGATACTATCGAACGGCAGTGCAATCACTCCATCGTTGGCGCCGAGCGAACTGAAGGCGCGCAAAATGGCTTGCGCCGCCGACAGAAAATTCTTGTCGCTGACCGAATCCTCGCTACCGAGTCCCACCAGCAATACGCGTTCGGCAGCAACGCCGTCCAGATTGCGCAGCAACAGCGTCGAACCGGGCTTGCCGTTGATGTCGCCGGATTTGACCGCCGCGCTGATCGCACCTTTGTGGTCAAGTGCTTTGGCTGATGCAGTCAATTTTTTGTTTTCAAACACGCCGACCGCGATACAGCCAGCTTTGACCGAGGTGATTGCGCTTTTGGCGTCGAATGATTTTATGCTAAAGTCCATCTGTTCCCCCTTGTTGGTATGCAACGCATTTTACCTAATAATTTCCTCGCATGATTTTTCAGCGCGCGCTACGCCGCGAACTACTTAGCACCGCCGGCGCCGTTTTCACGACGCTATTCACGATTACCATCACCTGGATGCTGATCAAAATCCTGGGACAGGCCGCAGGCGGGAAGGTCGCGTCGGCCGATGTCGTTGCGCTGATTGGTTTTTCCGCCCTGAATTATCTTCCCATCATCCTGATTTTGACCGGTTTTATTTCTGTCTTGCTAGTGGTAAGCAGAAGTTATCAGGATTCCGAAATGGTGGTCTGGTTCGCGTCGGGGCTCAGCCTGTCGAGCTGGATCCGGCCGGTGCTGACTTTCGGCTTGCCGATCATCGTATTGACCGGCTTGCTCAGTTTCATGGTGACGCCATGGGCCAACCAGCAAAGCGCGGAATTCCGCGAGCGTTTCGAGAAGCGTGAAGACATCGCGCGGGTCGCCCCCGGTAAATTCCAGGAATCATCCTCGTCGAACCGCATCTTCTTTGTCGAGGGAATTTCCGGCGATTCGACCAAGGTTCAGAATGTATTCGTTAACACGATGAAAAATGGCAAAACCAGCGTGATTGTTGCCAAAGAGGGTGCGCTGGAGACCGATAGCCACGGGGATAAATTCCTGGTGATGCAAAAAGGACGGCGTTATGACGGCGTGCCGAATCAATCCGATTTCGAGATGATGGAATTCGATCGCTACGGTGTGCTGGTCAGCACGCAATCGAAGGAACTGATCGGCGACAAATCGGCACGCTCGATGCCGATGAAGGCCCTGCTGACCCACAAAAGCGCCTACAACATGAGCGAACTGCTATGGCGCATCGCATTGCCGTTGATGGCGATGGCGCTGATGCTGCTCGCAATCCCGCTGGGTTTTGTCAATCCGCGCTCGGGTCGTTCCGCCAACCTGATCATCGCTCTATTGCTGTTTGTCACTTACATTAATATGGTCAGCATTTTCCAGGCCTGGGTGAAGCAGGGGCGTTTCTCCTTTGGGGTTGCGTGGTGGCCGATCCACCTGATCGGTTTGCTGACTGTGGCGGCATTTTTCCTGTGGCGACTGAAGGTCAATAGCCGTTATCACCCGTTAGTACTGTGGGCTGCCATCAAGCGCACGGATTCATCCGGTGCCAAGACCCGTCAGGCGGTATGACATGACAGTCCTGCAACGATATTTTGCCTCCGAAATCATACGTGCTGTCATGTTCGTACTGGCCGCGTTTCTGGGGCTGTTTGCGTTCTTCGGGCTAATGGACGAGCTCGAATCGGTCGGGCAGGGCGGCTACAAATTACAGCACGCGTTCCTGTACATCCTGCTTGGTCTGCCCAACTATGTCTATGAGCTGATGCCGATCGCAGCATTGATCGGTACCATCTTCGCATTGGCGCAGTTCGCTTCGCATTCCGAATTCACGATCATGCGTGCCTCCAGCATGTCCACCTTTACGGCGGGCATGATGTTGGCCAAGATCGGCATCGTGTTCGCGATCATCACGATTGTGTTCGGTGAATTAGTTGCGCCGGTGACGACCCAGTTGGCGTCCAAGTTGAAATTCAGCCTGCAAGGCGCAGCGATGTCGCAGCAGTTCCGGTCCGGTCTGTGGACCAAGGACATCATCAAGACCAATGGGGTCACTGGTGCAGTGGTCGGTTCTCGTTTCGTGAACGTAGCGGAAGTCAAGCCGAACGGACAGCTTAACGATGTCAGGCTGTACGAATTCGACAAGGATTTTAGGCTGGCCGCGTTGATTACGGCCAAGAAGGCAGACTATCAGAAGGCCAATATCTGGCAGTTGTCTGACGTAACGGAAACAAGATTTTCCGGCGCCGCAGCGGCAGGTTCGACTCAAGACATAACAGCCGCGATTTCGACGGTCAGCGCGCCCACCAAGCCGCTGGTGTCGGATATTACGCCCAAAATCCTGTCTGTATTGTTCGCCGATCCGGATCGCATGTCGACCTACGACCTTGCCCTGTACACGCGGCATCTGACTGACAACAAGCAGGACAGCGAACGCTACGAAATCGCATTCTGGAAAAAACTGATTTATCCATTTGTCGTGTTCGTGATGATGGCGTTGGCCTTGCCATTTGCGTATCTGCATTTTCGCAGTGGCGGCGTCAGCCTGAAAATATTCACCGGGATCATGATCGGCGTTTCGTTCAAGCTGATCAATGACCTGTTTTCCCATCTCGGGCTGCTCAATACCTGGCCACCGCTGATCACCGCAATCCTGCCGAGCGCGGTGTTCATGACGGCGGCGATCATGGCCTTGCGCCGAATGGACAGGCGTTGATGGCGACCCGTTTGCCGCGACGGGCGTTGGTGCTGTTTGCGCATGGCGCGCGCGACCCGCAATGGGCGACACCGTTCCATCGCCTGCGGCAGATCATCCAGACGCAATTGCCTGACACAGTAGTGGAGCTGGCATTTCTGGAACTGATGACACCCAAATTGCCCGAATTGACCGCGCAGTTGCAGCAGTGCGGCTGTGATGAAATCACGGTGGTGCCGGTATTTCTGGGGCAGGGTGGTCACGTGTCACGCGACTTGCCGCTCATCGTCGCCCAATTGCAGCAGGATTACCCGGCTATGGCGTTCAGGGTTGCGGCAGCTGCCGGCGAAGACGCCGATGTGTTGGCGGCGATCGCGCAATACTGTATCGGGAGTTTGGTGAAAAACTGAGTCGGCGCGACCTGCGTCGCGTTACAACTTCAGTCAGGCCGCGTGTTTGATACCGGCGCCCCTACTTGCCGTCGCGAGGTGGTGCCTGTGTTCCCCGTCCACGTGCGCGCTGGCGGCGTCCGTTGTAGAGCCCTGGTGCACTCGCTCCGCCATCGCCTCGCCGATCATCACCAGCACCGGTCCAGTGCCCTGCGCCAGACCCCGTTCCAGCGCGCCCAGGTTCAGCTGCACGATGCGCTGGTTCGGGCGACTGCAATTTTCGACGACGATTACCGGCAGCTCCGGTGAACGGCCCTGAGCCAGCAAATTGCGCGCGGTCGCTGCCGCCTCGCGTCCGCCCATGTATTGCACCAGTGTGTCGCAGTTGGGCAGGGTGGTTTGTTGCTGATGATACGGAGCGGTACTGGATGTGAAGAAGGCGACGCTGCGAGCAACGCCGCGCCGGGTCAGCGGTTGCTTGGTGACGGCCGCGGCCGCCAGCGCGGTGGTGATGCCGGGCACCACTTCGACCGCGATACCGGCCAGTTCCAGCGCGCGTAATTCCTCGTCTGCGCGGCCGAACAGCATCGGATCGCCACCTTTCAGTCGCACCACCAATGCGTATTTTTTTGCGCAGTCAACCAACTGCTTATTGATGAACAGTTGCGCAGTCGACAATTTGCCGCAGCGCTTGCCTACCGGGATCTTCAGTGCCTGCGGGCATAGTTCCAGCATTTCGTCGGTCACCAGTGCGTCGTGCAGCACCACATCGGCTTGCGCCAACAGGCGGGCGCCGCGTAGGGTGATCAGGTCTGCCGCACCGGGTCCGGCGCCAATCAGATAGACCTTGCCGCGCGCTGCATTTGCGCCGCCGGCCTCAGACTTGATTCTTTTGCTCTGCCTTAAAGACATGCCGAATTTCCTTCGAATGCACTATTGAGGCGCGTCGCCGAGGCGGATCATGCCGGCAGCGACTGTCTGGTGCGTGACTTCGTCGATCAGGATGAAGGCACCCGTGGCGCGGATGATGTCATAGGCATCGGCGGCCAGCGGTTGCTGGACATTGATCGACACCCGTGCAATGTCATTCAGTTTCAGGCCATCCGCTGGGCGTCGTTGTTGGGTATTGATGTCGAGCAGTGTATCAATCCGCGTTACACGTGCCGCGACCTGCTTGGTGGTGTGCTTGAGCCAGTATTTGCGGCGCAGGTCGAGCGGTTCTTCCGACAGCCAGCAAACGTCAGCGGTAACCGTTTTCAGCAAGGTCGGCGCGCGCTCGCTTGAGGCCAGCATGTCGCCGCGTGAGATGTCCAGGTGTTCGTCCAGCAACAGGGTTACCGATTGGCCCGCGACAGCAGAAGGCAGTGAACCGTCGAGCGTCAGGATGTCCTTCACGGTGGCGGAATGGCCGCCGGGTTGGACCACCAGTTTGTCGCCCTGGCTGACCTTGCCGGCCTCGATGCGACCCATGTAGCCGCGGAAGTCGTTGGCTTCATGGCCATTGTGACGTGCCACCAGCTGCACCGGGAAGCGGAACGGCTCGTCATGCGCCTCGTCATAAACCGACAGCGATTCCAGCAACTCGATCAGGGTCGGGCCCTGGTACCAGGACAGATTCTCGCCCAGTGTGACTACGTTGTCGCCGGCCAGTGCCGATAGGGGAATCGGGCGAATGTCCTTCAGGCCGAGCTGCTGCGCGAACTCGCTGTAGGCGCGCACGATGCGGTCATAGACGGTTTGATCGTAGTCGACCAGGTCCATCTTGTTGACGGCGACGATCACATGCTCGATCTGCAGCAGATGGGCGATGGTCGAGTGGCGTTTGGTCTGAGTCAGCAGTTCCACGCTGCCGTCATCGCCCAGTTTCACCTTGGAGACGTCGATCAGAATGATCACCGCATCGGCAGTCGAGGCACCGGTCACCATATTGCGGGTGTATTGCTCATGGCCAGGGGTGTCGGCGATGATGAATTTACGCTTCGGTGTCGCGAAATAACGATACGCCACGTCAATCGTGATGCCTTGTTCGCGTTCGGCTTCCAGCCCGTCGGTCAGCAGAGACAGATCGATGGTGTCGCCGACGGTGCGTTTGTTCTTGGCGCGCGACATCGCGTCGAGCTGGTCGGCGAAGATCCCCTTGCTGTCGAACAGCAGGCGCCCGATCAGCGTGCTCTTGCCATCGTCAACCGACCCGGCGGTGATGAAGCGCAGCAGGCCGCGCTCTTGCTCGGCGGTTTGCAGAAATTGTTGTGATACTTGTGCGTTCATCAGAAATACCCTGCTTTCTTACGTTTTTCCATCGAAGCTTCCGAGGTCTGGTCATCCATCCGCGTCGCGCCGCGCTCGGTGATCTGGGTGATGGCGGTCTCAGCGATGATCGCTTCGACTGTCGCAGCGTCGGACGCCACCGGGCAGGTGCAGGAGATATCGCCGACGGTGCGGAAGCGCACGACACGGGTTTCGACCGTCTCGCCTTCGCGCGCCGGGGTCAGATTGGTCAATGGCACCAGCAATCCGTTGCGCGGAATCACCTGGCGCTCGTGGGCGAAATAAATGGGCGGCAATGCCAGCTTTTCGCGTTCGATGTATTGCCAGATGTCGAGTTCTGTCCAGTTCGAAATCGGGAACACGCGCATGTTTTCGCCAGCGTGGACGCGGGTGTTGTACAGGTCCCACAACTCGGGGCGCTGCGCTTTTGGATCCCATTGGCCGAATTCGTCGCGGAACGAGAAGATGCGTTCCTTGGCGCGGGCCTTCTCTTCATCCCGACGGGCGCCGCCGATGCAGGCGTCGAATTTGAATTCGGCAATGGTCTCCAGCAACGTCACCGCTTGCGCCGCATTGCGTGAATCGGTCGCCGGATTGCGCAGGCGCACGGTGCCGCGCTTGATCGAGTCCTCGACCGAGCGCACGATCAGCCTTTCGCCCAATTCTGCCGCACGGCGATCGCGGAATTCGATGACTTCCGGGAAGTTATGGTCGGTGTCGATGTGCACCAGCGGGAACGGGAATTTGCCGGGGCGAAAGGCTTTTTCGGCGATGCGAAGCAGCACCACCGAATCCTTGCCGCCAGAGAACAGCAGCGCCGGATTCGCGCATTCGGCCGCGACCTCGCGCATGATGTGGATCGCTTCCGATTCCAGCCAATCGAGATGGCGCTGATTCAGGCCGCCGTTGGCAAGGTCCAGGATGGGGGTTTCGACTGCAGTATTCATAGTTTGCTCATGCCGACTGATGTTGATTGTTATGCTGCTTATGCTTGCTTAATTCTGCTTATGCCGACATCTGTTTGATTCTGATGAGCTTGCCATCGACCAGATGCAAGCCGCATTCCTTGGTATCGGGATTTTCCCACCACCAACGGCCGGCGCGCACATCCTCGCCCGGCTGAATCGCTCGGGTGCAGGGTTCGCAGCCGATCGACGGGTAGCCTTTGTCGTGCAGCGGGTTGTACGGTACGGCATTGCTGCGGATGTAGTGCCACACATCGTCCTCTGACCAGTCGGCCAGCGGATTGAATTTGGTCATGCCATGCGCCGCGTCATGCTCCTCGATCGCGAGCTCGGCCCGGGTGCTGGACTGGGCGCGCCTTTGCCCGGTTACCCAGGCCTGGTTGCCGGCGAGGGCGCGCTTCAGCGGTTCCACCTTGCGAATCCGGCAGCATTCCTTGCGCATGTCGACGCTGTCGTAGAACGCGTTGAGGCCATGTTGCTGTACATAGGCGTCGACTGCCGCCGGCTCTGGGCGGTGTAGCGCAATGTCGTAGCCGTAGACCTGCTTGATGCGCTCGATCATGCCCAGCGTCTCCGCATGCAGGCGTCCGGTTTCCAGTGAAAAAATGCCGATCGGAAGCTTGTTGCGCAGGATCAGGTCGGTCAAAACCATGTCCTCGGCCGCCAGGCTGGACGCAAATACGGCGGGTGTGAATTCGCTGGAAATCCGCGTCAGGGTCGCCCTGGTGGATGCCAGCAGAGCATCGAAATCATGATGTCCGTCGCTCATCGCGCGACTCCAGCGCGCTGGACGCGGCGGAACAGCGGTGATTTCTGGTCCCATGAGGTCTGATATTCTTCCGAGAAATCGCTCAGGCCTTTCAGCGCATCGTGGATATTGCGGTCGGCGCGCGGCTCGAAGGCATCGAAACCAACGCGCTGCATATAAAACATCTGGTCGCGCAGCACGTCGCCGATCGCCCGCAACTCGCCAGTGTAGCCGAGTCGGGCGCGCAGATTGTAGGCGATCGAATAACCTCGGCCGTCGGAGAATTTCGGAAAATCGACCGCGATCACGGCGAATTTCGCCACTTCACCGGTCAGTACTTCCGGCCGCTCGTCGCTGGCGAACCATAGCCCCAGTTCACCGGCCGCGATGCGACCCTGCAGGGCCGCCGCCTGCGCCTGCCATACCGTCAGCGGCACGATCACCTTGCCTGCCGGGATCGCGACGCTCTCGGCGCTATCGCCTTCGGCCAGCCGCAATAGGGTCCAGTCGTCGCCGACGACAGCCTTGTTCTTGATGATTTGCTTTTGCATTTGGTTAGGCATCTGGTTGGGTAGTTTGGTCACTATTTGGTCACTGAATCAGGCATATGCATCCTCACCCCTGAGCGCGTCAGACTTGATGGACGTCGCGTACACCGCATCCTTGAATGGCGTGATGCCGAGGCGGCGGGTCGTGTCGATGAAGCGCTCGCCCTCGATCCGGTCGCGCAGATAGACTTTGACGATGCGCTCGACGACTTCCGGCATCTGGGTGGCCGAGAACGACGGCCCGATGATCTTGCCGACGCTCGATTCATTGCCTTGCGCGCCGCCGATCGACACCTGATACCACTCGCTACCGTCCTTGTCGACGCCGAGCACGCCGATATTGCCGACGTGGTGATGGCCGCAGGCGTTGATGCAGCCGGAGATATTCAGTTCCATCTCGCCAATGTCGTGCTGATAGTCGAGGTCATCGAACCGCTCGGCAATCGCCTGCGCGATCGGGATCGATTTAGCGTTGGCCAGCGAGCAAAAGTCGCCGCCCGGGCAGCAGATGATGTCCGTGATCAGACCGATGTTTGGTGTGGCCAGCCCCTGTGCCTTGGCTTCCTGCCATACCGCAAACAGGTCCGATTGCCTGATGTCGGCCAGTACCAGGTTCTGTTCGTGCGTCACGCGCAACTGGCCGAAGCTGTAGCGGTCGGCCAGATCGGCGACGAAATCGATTTGCTCGGCGGTGGCATCACCGGGAGCGACGCCGACCTTCTTGAGCGACAACACGACGATTGCGTAGCCTGGCACCTTGTGTGGTTTGACATTGCGCTTGAGCCAGTTAGTGAATGCCTTGTTCTCGGCCTTGTGCGCTTCAAACGCAGCGTCAACGGCGGGCAGGGTCTCATAGGCATGCGGCGTGAAGTAGTCGGCGACCCGATTCAATTCCTCGGCCGTCAGGGTGCTGGGGCTGTCCTTCAGGTCCAGCCATTCCTGTTCAACCTGGCGCGCGAATTCCTCGGCGCCGATCGCCTTCACCAAGATCTTGATGCGTGCCTTGTATTTGTTGTCGCGACGGCCGTACTGGTTGTAGACGCGCATGATGGCTTCGATATAGGTCATCATGTGCTGCCATGGCAGGAACTCGCGGATCACGCTGCCCAGAATCGGCGTACGCCCCATGCCGCCGCCGACCATGACGCGAAATCCCACTTCGCCGCTGGCGTTATGCACCACGGTCAGGCCGATGTCATGCACGGCGATCGCTGCACGATCTTCCACTGAACCATTGATCGCAATCTTGAATTTGCGTGGCAGGTAGGCGAATTCGGGATGGAAGGTGCTCCATTGGCGCAGGATTTCAGCGTACGGACGCGGATCGATGATCTCGTCCACCGCGACGCCGGCAAATTCATCGGAGGTGATATTGCGGATGCAATTACCAGAGGTCTGGTTGGCGTGCATTTCGACCGATGCCAGATGCTGCAAAATGTCCGGCGTCTGTTCCAGATCAATCCAGTTGAACTGGATGTTCTGGCGTGTCGTGAAGTGGCCGTAGCCACGGTCGTAGTTGCGCGCGATGTAAGCAAACATGCGCATCTGTTTGGTCGACAGCAGGCCGTAGGGCACTGCGATGCGCAGCATATAGGCGTGGCGCTGCAGGTACAGGCCATTTTGCAGACGCAGCGGCAGGAATTCCTCTTCGGTCAATTCGTTGCTCAGACGGCGGCGCACCTGGTCGCGATATTGCGCGATGCGCTCCTTGGCAATCAAATGGTCGTATTGATCGTATTGGTACATTATTAGTCCTTAATAAATCAATTTCGCTGCCACGCCGGTGAGTGTCATTGCCAACAGGCCGCGTAGAAATTTTTCCGGTACCGCGCGCGCGGCCCATGAGCCGATCGTGATGCCCGGTACCGAACCCAGCAGCAGGGTAGCGAGCAACGCCCAGTTAATAGATCCAAGCCACCAGTGGCCGAAAGCCGCGATTGCGGTCAGCGGGACCGCATAGGCGATATCGGTGCCCGCAACTTCGGCGGAAGTCAGTTTTGGATACAGCATTACCAGCAGGGTCGCGCCGATCGCGCCGGCGCCGATGGAGGAAATGGTTACCAGCGTACCGAGCAATGCACCGGCCACGACTGTGGCATACACTAATGCGTTGCCCTGCAATTGGCGGCTGGGATGGGCATTGATCCAGGCCAGCATTTTAGCCTTGAACAGCAAGGCGATCACTGTCAGTAATACCGAGCCAGCGATCGAGTAACGGATGATCTGGCCAATTTCCTTGTCGAGTGCGCCATACGATTTCAGCGCCAGAGTGGCCAGCACGGCTGCCGGCAATGCGCCGACGCAGAGGCGTCGCACGATTTGCCAATTGACGGTGCCGCGCACCCGGTGGGTAAAGGTGCCTACGCCCTTGGTGATCGATGCGAATGCGAGATCGGTACCGACCGCAGTGGTGGGGGCGACGCCGAATAGCAGCGTCAGCATCGGCGTCATCAACGAACCGCCACCCACGCCGGTCAATCCGACCAGGAGTCCGACCGCAAAACCGGACGCTATATAAGAAAGTGTCATATGACCTCACACAAAGTAAGGTGAATCGTAATAAACTTAACGCTTATTACAAACTACAGAGTATCTATTTGCTTATATGCATATTTGATATATGTGCAATTTCACATACTCCTGCGCATACCATTCAGATGGCTGGATAAGTAGTGGCATATTTTGTAATACCCCATGTTGATTAAGATGTGTTTAGTTTTTTGCATCGATGTGCACAGGCATTATTGGCATTTCGGCCCATTTTGGACTTCGGTCTGACTAATGCTGCACAAGCAGTCAATCAAGGCAATCATGAATCTCCATCAATTGCGCTTCGTACGCGAGGCCGTTCGGCAGAATTACAATCTGACCGACGCCGCCAAGGCTTTGTTCACTTCGCAGCCGGGTGTATCGAAAGCCATCATCGAGCTGGAAGAGGAGTTGGGCGTCGATATCTTCAAGCGCCATGGCAAACGGATCCGCGGCCTGACCGAGCCCGGACGTGCCGTATTGCAGTCGGTAGAACTGATCATGCAAGAAATCGACGGCCTGAAGCGGATCGGCAAGGAATTCGCCGCCCAGGACAGCGGCAGCTTCACCATCGCCACCACCCATACCCAGGCACGCTATGCATTGCCGAAGGTGGTGCAGGCCTTCATGCAAAAGTTCCCCAAGGTCAGATTGTCGCTGCTGCAAGGCAACCCGAAGCAAATTGCGGACATGGTGTTAAAGGATCAGGCCGACCTCGTGATCGCGACCGAATCGATTGCCGAGATCGCCGGCCTGGTGTCGTTGCCGTGCTACCAATGGGAGCATGTGGTGGTGGTGCCGGTCGATCACCCCTTGCTGCAGTCGAAAGCGCTGACGCTGGAAGAGATCGCGGTGTACCCACTGATCACCTATGACAGCGCCTTCGCCGGCCGCAACAAGATCGACCATGCATTCCAACTGCGCAATCTGAAGCCGGATGTGCTGCTGGAAGCGATCGACGCCGACGTGATCAAGACCTATGTGGAGCTGGGCATGGGCGTCGGCATCATCGCCGGCATGGCATTCGATCCCGAGCGCGACAAGGGGCTGCGTGCGATCTCGGTCGGCCATCTGTTCGGCATGAACGTCTCGCGCGTCGCGGTCAAGCAGGGCGCCTATCTGCGCAGTTATATCTATTCTTTCATCGAATTGCTGACACCGACGCTCAATCGTAAGCTGATCGAGCAAGTAATGCATGGCGAGAAAGACAGTTACGAGCTGTAATTCGCAGTTGAATCTGCCACTACTACATCAGACGTACGTGTACTTTGTTGCCGGCTCTTGCCCTACTAAAGTAATGCCTGCGAGCCGCCGTCGCGTTCACTTTGATCTGGAAATGGAATGACACCGCGGCCGGCGCCGCGACGAAGGAATTTTTAAATAGCGATGAATTGACGATGACTACACCCGAACAAGCCGATCTGGCCCATTACTACGCCCAACGCGCCCAGAGTTACGAATCCGTATACGACAAACCGGAACGGCAAGCCGATCTCGCGCAGTTGCGCCAGCAGGTTGCCGAAACAATGCGTGGACATGATGTCCTGGAACTCGCCTGCGGTACGGGTTACTGGACCGCACAGTTTGCCGCGAGCGCGAACTCGGTGCTGGCGACCGATATCAGTCCTGAACTACTCGATATTGCCAAAGCCAAACACCTGCCGGCCGACAAGGTGCAATTTGCACTGGCCGATGTCTTCCATTTGCCGTCCGACTTCTCGCAGCGCGGCTTTAGCGCCTGTTTTGCCGGATTCTGGTGGTCGCATCTGAAGCGCCAGGATCAGGCTGGCTTTCTGGCCGATTTACGTGCCAAGCTGGGCGCGGGCAGCTTGCTGGTAATGATCGACAATTGTTACGTAGAAGGCAGCAGCAGCCCGATCGCGCGCACCGACCTGGAGGGCAATACCTACCAGCTGCGCAGCCTGCAGGATGGCAGGCGTATCGAAGTGGTGAAGAATTTCCCGAGCGACAGTACCTTGCGCAAGAAGCTGGGGCCGGCGGTGCGCGACATCCGCATCTTGCGGATGGAGTATTTCTGGATGCTGAGCTGCCGCTTGAAATGAGTGCCCGCGGGTGGGCGGTCGCCTTCACATCGTCTGCCCAGGTTCCAATTCTGCCCAGTCGATCCCTGAATTGGCGCCGCCCAACGGAGGATGCGCATTGCCATCAGGTAACGGGCAGTACCAACGGGTAGCACACAACCCGAGTCATTTCCGAGCGATTTATTTTTTGCCGGGGATTTTTCTACCTTGCAAACGCGGCTGGCTGGAGCGCGCAGGCAGTTTGGCGGCCTGCGCTGCGGCGGCGGTCTTGCCGGCAGCGGCTTCGTCCCCTTGCTTGGCATGTATCGCCTTGCTTGCCAGCTTCTTGCTGCTGGCGGCCGGACCGGCGGTCGTCACCGCCGCTTCCATTACCGTGGTCTTGGCCGCCAGCTGGTCCGGCGCGACGGAAGCGGTAGCTAATTGGCCGGAATCGGACGCGAGGACATCCGGTGTAACGCTCTCGGCAACCGCGTGCGCTAGCGGCTTGGCGGCCACATCGGCGGCAGCGTTGGCGGTCGGCATTGCAGAACCACTGCTCTGTCCTGAATCGGTGGCCACTGTCGGGTGGGCGGGCATTTGGCTGGTTTTGATGAATAATTCACGCTGCGTGGTGTGCGATGCATTTGCCAGATCGCGGCCGTAAGCCTGGAGCGTATCGAGATTCGGCCCCTGCGCGGTCAGCGCAAAGAACCCCTGGGGCATAGCCGCGCACAATTGCAGCGCGGTGCAGGCCGATGCGCCGAACGAGCTTCTGGCCAGCGCCAGATTCAGTGCCACTAGTTGCTCGACGCCGTCGAGGGTGCTGACTGCCAGGGAGCTGAACATCGACAGCTGGGCGTCAAGATTGGCCCAGGTTGCTCTCTGCGCGTCTGTAAATCGTTCGGTGATTGAAAACATGGCTTTCCTTCGGCAGGTGGACAGACGGTAACCACCGGCGGACTCGTTGGCGCGCCATTGCTGCGTTGCAATAAATCAGCCGGGGAATTTACATATTAAACGCTGATTTAAAGCTTTACAAACTATTTTGCATCGCAGCATTATCCGTTCATCGCCACACCTTGGTGGCGCCATGTTTTCACCGATCCGCAGCTCGCACCGCCTGACCACGATCAGTTCAAGTTGCGCTTGCTGGAGTCCGGCTGGTTTTTGGTCAGCTCCGGTACCGACTTGGCACGGTTTTCCGCATGCGTCGGGGTCGGCGCCGATTGCACGTTGGCAGTCGATTCGTAGATATCGGCCAGCGGGCCACGACGGATTTCGCCATTTGCGATGGCCTGCTGCAGCTCGGCGACGACTTGCGCCCGGGTCTTGGCGGCGCCGGCGGCGGATGGGCCGGGATTGACGTCGGCGGCAAACACCGATGATGCAAACAGCAAGGCTGATACTGAGAGGGTGAGGCTTGAGCTTTTCATTGCGGACTCCATGATGACTGATAAAAAAGCGCGGCGAACTTGTGATGCCGCTGACCAAACTTGCCGTTTGACGACTTAATGGACGCTTGCTTGGCATATGTCCCGTAGCGAATCGGGTCGTATGCATCGATTCGTCCGCTAAGTAGGTTGCAAATTGCAAGTAACGCTCTCATCATAGAATGTATACTTTCGTTTTGCAAGTTAGTAGAATGAAAAATATGAAAACGACCGAATTCATGTCTTGTCCGATCGCGCGCTCAGCCCAGTTGATTGGCGACGAATGGGTACTGCTGGTGTTGCGGGCGCTATTTCGGGGCCCGCAACGATTTGACGACCTGCAAAAGCAGACCACGGCGGCGACCAATATCCTGACCAGCCGGCTGAAGCGGCTGATCGATGCCGGCATCGTTTCCAAAGTGCCGTACCAGGAGCACCCGCCCAGGTTCAACTACCGCCTGACCAAGGCTGGCCTGGGTTTGTTTCCGTTGCTGATCGAAATGATGCGGTACGGTGATGAATGGCTGGCAACGCCCGAGCCGAGTGCGCTCAGGCTGCGCCATCTGGACTGCGGCAAGATTACGCGCGCGGGCCAGATCTGCTCCGAGTGCGGCAAGCCAGTGACGTTGAAGAACGTGACCATGGAAACGCTGGGCGGCTTGCCGGCATAGTGCAATCTTGCTCGCACGATGAACTGTGGAAAACGGCGCCATCGGCGCCGTTTTTGTGTGCGCTGGGCAATCCGGTGCTGTCGCGCCATAAAAAATGGCAATACACCCGATCTGCGCAGATGCCCCTATATCGGGCTAGTCAAGGCAGTCCCTTGATGATGCCCTCCATTTCGGATTCGCCGAACGCGCGCATCGTGATGGTGCGGACGTTGCCTTGCATTGCCAGCATCAATCCCAGCCGGGTGGCGGTTTCGTCATCCGGCGCATTCAATGTACACACGAGGTCATATGGGCCGAGAACCCAGCTAATGTCGGTGACTTCCACGCCAACGGTCTTGGCCAGCTGCCGGAAATCCTTGGACCGCTTGATGGTGTCCTTTGCATTCTTCACACCTTGCTCTGTCCAATTAACCAATACGATATGTTTTGCCATGTCATTCTCCTTGTCGGATATGAAACAAATGAGTGGCGCAATGCGCCCATGCCGGTCTCATCACCTCCCGTCATGGATATGTCTTTTCTGATGGCGGCGCTTTGAGCATAGTCAAGGACCAGCGGCGGCGATTGAGCTAACACAAGTGGCGTGAAACCCCCGCCGGCTTCTGGTAAAGTGCCGCGCATGAGCAAATTAACCCTTGACCGTATCCTGCAATCGCAGGGTTTCGGCACCCGCAAATATTGCCGCAGCCTGATCGACGATGGCGAAGTCACGATCAACGGCGCGGTCGTGACCGACTACAAGATCGCGCTCGACACCGATGGGCTGGTGTTCACATTATTCGGTGAAGACTGGACTTACCGCGAGCATCTCTACATTGCGCTGCACAAGCCGGCCAATTTCGAATGTTCGCGCAAACCGAGCCAGCATCGTGGCGTGCTGTCGATCCTGCCGGAACAATTTAGCTGGCGCGAGTTGCAGCCGGTGGGACGGCTTGATCACGATACGACCGGGCTGTTGCTGATGTCGGACGACGGCGCCTTCAACCACGCGCAATCGTCGAGCAAGCGCCATATCCCGAAACTGTACCTGGCCAGCACCCAGGATCCGGTCACGCCGGCACTGATCGCGTACTTGCTGGCCGGCGTCAAATTGCCGGACGAGCCGGCACCGCTGCTGGCGCTGGTTTGCCGCCAGACCGGTGAGCGCCAGCTGGAGATCGTGCTGGAGCAGGGCAAGTATCACCAAGTCAAGCGCGTGCTTGAAGCACTCGGCAATCCTTGTATCGCCCTGCAGCGCAGCGCGATCGGCGGCCTGAGTCTGGCCGCGCTGGAACTGGACGAAGGCGAATGGTGCTATCTGGAGCCGGCGCAACTGGCTTTGCTGGTGCCGGACTGAATTTGCGTTGAAAATATACTGGCAGGTGTATTTTTTAAGGCGCAATTAATTCGGGCTGATTAGCATCGATTTGTGCCTATACTCCCCGTAATATCGATGAATTGCAAGGTATCAAAGCGCCGGCATACCAATGTGCTGGCATATATCGACGCATCAAAATTACTGCTGTCGTCCCAGCGAACGCTGGGACCCAGTGGCGTTCGTTGTGCACGCAGGTGCAATTTCGTGCTCATCATGCGTGAATGGATGCCAATAATTGCGCCCGATAACCTCTGTAATGGAGGGGTCAGCATGCGGCAGAAGACACTGGGTCCCAGCGTTCGCTGGGGCGACAGGCGGCGTGCGGCGCTTGTCGCTAGCGTCGCTCAGCGTTGTTACTGCAAACCATCACACCCAGGCCACTTCAGCCCACCTCGGGACGATACCCCAGCCGCCGCGACAATTGCTCGGCCTGTGCCCGGGTGGCGTTGGCGATCGGCCCGTCCCATTGTTCGCTGACGTGGACCGCAGCCCCGACGAGTGTCAGCGCAAACTGCATCTGGCCCAGATGGTTGAATACCGGCGCGGCAAACGCATTGAAACCGGCCAGCAGGCGTTCGGCGATGCGGTTGGTGAATTGGTCGCGCGCGTGGGATGGGTCGAGCCGGCCAATCATGCGCGCCAGTCCATGCGCGCGGGTCTGCGCCAATAATGGCAACAACTCGGCAGCATCTTGCGGTGCGTCGCTCTGCTGCTGCCGGTTGTGCGTCAATTCGGCCTGCAGAATCTCTGCGGTCTCGCTGTCCGGCAGGTAGGCCGCGAAGCACAAGCCGGTAGCGGTGTAGGTTAGCGGCAGCACGTTACCGATCTGCAGATTGATCGTCAGCGCGCGCCGCGATGGCAGCAGCCGTACATAGGTCGGCCCCATGTTGCCCCAAGTCGCGAGCGCCACGGTTTCGCCGGTGGCGTCGCGCAGTTCGGCCAGCGCCTGATCGGCCAGCCTGATCGCATCGAGCCGCCCCAGTGACACCAATCCCAGTTCCAGCGCCAGCGTGCCGAGATCGTAATGGCCGCTGGCGCCATCCTGTTGCACCAGCCCGACCCGGATCAGGCTGACCAGGTAGCGATGGGCCTTGGCGGCCGGCATGCCCGCTGCTTTGGCCAGCAACGACAGCGCGATCGGACCGGGCGCATTGGCCAGCGCGCGCAACAACGGGCCGGCGACTTCGACTGACTGAATACCTTGACGAGATTCCATTGTTATTGGTTGATTTGGCAACTATTGTGGGAAATGAGAACAAACGACGGTTGATTCCATTCGAGTTTAGCATTACGATACATAAAATCAATTGCAGTAATCGTAAATTCTTGTTCACCATCAATTATTGCTTCAGCCTTATCAACTCACTTCATCCGGATTCCCATGAAACTCGCCACCATCAAAGACGGCAGTCGCGACGGCCAGCTCGCCGTCGTTTCCCGCGATCTGAAAACGGCCCAGCTGGCCGATGCGATTGCGCCGACCATGCAGGCCGCGCTGGATGACTGGAACTTCATCGCGCCGCAACTGCAGGAGATCTACGAGCAGCTGAATAGCGGCAAGGCATATCGCGCGTTCGACTTCGACCAGAAGAACTGCATGGCGCCGCTGCCGCGTGCGTTTCAGTGGGCCGACGGTTCGGCCTATGTCAATCACGTCGAGCTGGTGCGCACGGCGCGCAACGCCGAAATGCCGGAATCGTTCTGGCACGATCCGCTGATGTACCAGGGCGGCAGCGACGACTTCACCGGGCCGAACGACGACATCGTGCTCGGTTCGGAAGAGTGGGGCATCGATTTCGAGAGCGAGATCGCGGTGATCACCGATGACGTGCCGATGGGCTGCACGCCGTTTGACGCGGCGTCGCATATCAAGCTGCTGATGCTGGTCAACGATGTGTCGCTGCGTAACCTGATCCCGGCCGAGCTGGCCAAGGGGTTCGGCTTCTTCCAGTCAAAGCCGGCGTCGAGTTTTTCGCCGGTCGCAGTCACCCCGGACGAACTGGCGACCGCCTGGATGGACGGCAAGGTGCATCTGCCGCTGCGCTCGAGCTGGAACGGCAAGCTGGTCGGCCAGCCGAATGCCGGCGTCGATATGGTGTTTAGCTTCCCGCAGCTGATCGCGCACCTGACCAAGACCCGCAACGCGCGCGCCGGCACCATCATCGGTTCCGGCACCGTATCCAACAAGGATGCCAGCAAGGGCTACAGCTGCATCGCCGAACAGCGCTGCCTGGAGACGATTGCGAATGGCGCGGCAGCGACGCCATTCATGCAGTTCGGCGACACGATCCACATTGAAATGCTCGACGTACGCGGCAAATCGATCTTCGGCGCGATTGATCAGACCGTGAAGCAAGGCCCCGGCAAGAAAGCATAGACCGGAATCTGAAACGATCCGTATTCAACACGTCACGACGATGAATCTCTAGCAACAGGAGGCTATCTTGAGTACCCGCACCAGCAGCACCATCGGAAGTACCGCCGTCGGCCAACGCGTCGCACCTGCCGCGGCAACGTCGGCAACCGCGTCCACGGCCCCGGCGGCGATCCCGATCAACGGCCTGCACCACTTCGCCTATCGCTGCCGCGACGCCGAAGAAACCCGCCATTTTTACGAAGACATCCTCGGACTGCCGCTGTTTCATTACATCCGCGCCGACATCGTGCCATCGACCGGCGAATACTGCCCGTACGTGCATATCTTCTTCCGCATGACCGACGGTTCCTGCCTCGCGTTCTTCGATCTCGGCGACAACGTGTTGCCGCAGCCGTCGCCCAACACGCCGGAGTGGGTCAACCACATCGCGTTGCGGGTCGACACCGCGGCGCAGCTGGAGAGCATGAAGCAACGGCTCGAAGCGCATGGCATCGCGGTGCTGGGCGTGACCGATCATCGGGTGTTTCAGTCGATCTATTTTTTCGATCCGAACGGCATCCGGCTGGAATTGTGTGCGCAACTGGCGTCGGACGCGCAGATGAACAGCGAGAAGCAGGGCATCCACGAAAAAATCGCCGCCTGGTCGAAAGAGAAGGCCGAACGGCTGGCGCTGCTACCGGCAGGCTAATCCGCCGGCAGCGGCGCGCTGGCCGTGCGCGGGGAGCGTCGACTCCCCCTGGCTGGATCAACGCTGAAAAAAATGTTGGGACAGGCCAAGCTGTTATACAGTGGGCAGGCATCCACTTTCGGCCCTGAACTACGTGGCGTTAAACAATCTCCTGAGGCGTCTCGACCTCACCACCTTGCAGCTGTTCCTGTCGATTCACGAGGAAGGCACGCTCACCCGCGCCGCAGTGCGTGAAGCGATCGCCGTTTCGGCCGCCAGCAAACGGCTGGCTGAGCTGGAGCAGGCGATCGGCGTCACGCTGTTTGTGCGCACGGCCAGAGGCATGGATCTCACGCCCGCGGGCGAGACGCTGCTGACGCATGCCAGGCGCATGTTGCTCAGTGTCGAAAAAATCGGCCAGGAGCTGGCCGAACATGCGCAGGGCGTCAGGGGCTATGTGCGGATGGTCGCCAATCTGTCGGCCATCGTGGAATTTTTGCCCGAGGATTTAAGGGCGTTTATACAATTGCATGAACAGGTCAAGCTCGACCTCGAAGAGCGGCCCAGCGGTAGCGTGGTCAAGGGTGTCGAGGACAGCTGGGCCGACATCGGCATCTGCTCGGGCGACGTCGATACCCGCGATTTGCACACTGCGCTGTACCGGCGCGACCAGTTAGTCCTGGTCATGCGCGACGATCACCCGCTGGCCCATCGCAGCCGCGTTGAATTTGCCGAAACTCTGGACAGTGACCATGTCGGTTTGCATGCCGACAGCTCGATTAATGCCCGCACCCACCTGGCCTCGCATGCAGCGGGCAAATCGTTAAAGATGCGGATCCACGTGCCGGGATTCGACGCCGTGTGCCGCATGGCGCAGGTGGGGATGGGGCTGGGCGTGATCCCATACGACGTGTATCTGGCGATCGGGCGTCCGCTCGGTCTGGTATCGGTGGCACTGGACGACGACTGGGCGCAGCGGGAGCTCAAAATTGTGGTGCGCGACGTCAAGGGCCTATCACCAGTGACCCAAGCCTTGTTTGACCATTTGCGGTCAGCGGAAACGCGCGCCGCGCAGCCAGGCAATTAGTATCAGCAGCCTTGCTTGTCTGATAACGTTCTGATTTGGCGAACGCTCCTTGAAAATTTACGGTTGGACGTGAGTCCCGGTCTTTCTCTATCCTGTCAAAAAACGATAGAAGGAGATTGTAATGAGTGGACCTCTCGAAGGTATTCGTGTCATTGAAATCGGCACCTTGATCGCCGCACCGTTCGCGGCGCGCATGCTGGCCGAATTCGGCGCCGAAGTGATCAAGATCGAAGCGCCCGTTGACGGCGATCCGATTCGAAAATGGAGAAAGCTGCACGAAGGGACATCACTTTGGTGGTATCTGCAATCGCGCAACAAAAAATCCATTTCGATCAATCTGAAGTCGCCGCAAGGCATAGCGATCATCAAGCGCCTCGCCAGCAAGGCGGACGTCCTGATCGAAAATCTCAAGCCGGGTGCGCTGGAGAAGTTGGGCCTGGGCTGGGACGTCCTGCACGCCCTGAATCCCAAGCTGACCATGGTGCGTATCTCGGGCTACGGTCAAACCGGGCCGTACAAGGACCGCCCTGGCTTTGGCGCCATCGGCGAGGCCATGGGCGGCATCCGTTACACCACCGGCGAGCCCGATGGCGCGCCGGCCCGCGTCGGCGTCAGCCTGGGCGACTCGCTGGCGTCCCTGCATGCGGTGATGGGCGCCTTGATGTCGGTGCTGCGCGTCAAGACCGGCCAGGGCCTGGGCCAAGTGGTGGACGTGTCGCTGGTGGAGAGCGTCTTCAACCTGATGGAAAGCCTGGTGCCGGAATACGATCTGCTCGGCCACGTGCGCGAACGCAGTGGTGGCGCTTTGCCCGGCATCGCTCCCTCCAATACCTACCCGACCCGCGACGGCGCCTACGTGGTCATCGCCGGCAACAGCAATCCGATCTTCAAGCGCCTGATGCTGGCGATTGGCCGCGCCGATCTGGCCGAGGACCCCAATTTCGCGCACAACGATGGGCGCGTTCGCCAGGTGGCCTTGCTGGATGCGGCGATTGCCGGCTGGACCTCGGCGCAGCCGATTGAGAGCGTGTTAGCCACGCTGGAGCAGGCCGGCGTGCCTGCCGGCCGCATCTACTCGGTCGCCGATATCGTCGCCGACCCCCACTATCAGGCGCGCGACATGATCCTGTCGGCAGAATTGCCCGGCGGGGTCAAGGTCAAGATGCCGGGCATCGTGCCCAAGCTGTCGGAAACACCGGGCCAGGTCAACTGGCAGGGACCGGCGCTCGGCGCACATACGTCTGAGGTGCTGGCCGAGCTCGGCCTTGGCGACAGCGAAATTCAACGCTTAAGAGATGAGGGCGTAATCCAATGATTCCAATGATCAGGAATTTTTCCGAACGACTTATCGTGCAGGAGGTCGCGCCGCGCGACGGCTTGCAGATCGAGCCGACCTGGGTCCCGACCGACGCCAAGGTGGCGCTCATCGATCAGCTGTCCAGCGCCGGTTTTACGCGTATCGAAGCGGGCTCTTTCGTCTCGCCCAAAGCGATTCCGGCGCTGCGTGACGGCGCAGAAGTGTTCGCGCGCATTCGGCGCCAGCCGGGCGTGGTGTATGTTGCGCTGATTCCCAACATGAGGGGTGCGCAACGCGCGTTCCAGGCTGGCGCCGACGAGCTGAACCTGGTGATGTCGGCCAGCCAGACGCACAACCGTGCCAACATGCGGATGCGTTGCGAGGACTCGCTGGCGGCATTTGCCGACATCGTGCCGCTGACCGCCGGTACTGCGGTGACGCTCAACGGCACCGTCGCCACCGCCTTTGGCTGTCCGTTCGAGGGCGCGATCGATGAAGACCGCGTTCTGGCCATCGTCGACCACTATCTGGCGATCGGAATCGGAGCAATCACGCTGGCCGATACCACCGGCATGGCCAATCCGCGTCAGGTGGCCCGCCTCGTGGAACGGGTGCTCGGCCGCTTGCCGGCGTCGGCCCTGACCCTGCATTTTCATAACACCCGCGGACTCGGTCTGGCCAACGTGCTGGCCGCGTATGAGGCGGGCGCACGCAGGTTTGATGCAGCACTGGGCGGCCTTGGCGGCTGCCCGTTCGCGCCCGGCGCATCGGGCAATATCTGCACCGAAGACCTGGTCAATCTGTGCCAGGAGATCGGGATCGAGACCGGCATCGATTTGCCGAAACTGATCGCCATGTCGCGGCGCTTGCCGGCGCTGCTCGGCCATGAGGTTCCCGGTCAGGTGGCCAAGGCCGGCCGCAACTGCGACTTGCATCCCGCGCCATGGGAACGGGAGAGTGCTGCGGCTTAGATGCCGTGTTTCGGTACAAAGCAATATTAATAGGACTTACGAAAACATAACCAGCTAAAAATCCGTTCGTGCTGAGTAGCCCTTTAGGGTGTATCGAAGCATACACAGACTTCGGCGAGCCTTCGATACGGTGCTGCGCAGCCACGTCCTGAGCAGGTCCGTTCGCCCTGAGTAGCGAAGCGTATCGAAGGGAGCGTATCGAAGGGTACTCAGGGCGAACGGATAGGCGATATTTTTCTTGTTTGCGTAAGTTTTACTTAAATAATCGGCGCCACGATGCGCCGGACATGGAGACAAGATGAACACTCAAAGTACTTTTGCCGCAGACCAGGCTGCCCCGCTGGCCGAGGCGGATGAAACCACCATCGTGCGCAAGGTGGCGTGGCGCATCATGCCGCTGATCATGATCTGCTATCTGTTCGCCTTTTTCGATCGCATCAACATCAGCTTCGCCAAGTTTCAGCTGCAGGGCGATCTGGGACTGAGCGACACGGCCTACGGCCTGGGTGCCAGCCTGTTCGTGGTCGGTTATGTGCTGTTCGAAGTACCCAGCAATATGTTCCTCTACAAGGTCGGTGCGCGACGCTGGATCGCCCGCATCATGATTTCATGGGGGCTGGCCACGACGGCGATGATTTTCGTCTCCACCGAATGGCAATTTTATTCCCTGCGGTTTGTGATCGGCGCGATGGAAGCGGGCTTCGCTCCCGGCGTGCTGTATTACCTCACGCTGTGGTTTCCCGCCACGTTCCGCGGACGCACGACTTCCCTGCTGTTTCTGGCTTCGGCTTTCGCAGGCCTGATTGGTGCGCCTGTTTCCGGGCTGATACTTGGCCATCTGGAGGGCGTGCTGGGAATCCGCGGCTGGCACTGGTTGTTCATGCTGGGCGGCTTGCCGTGCGTGCTGCTCGGTCTGGTGGTGCTGAGTCAGCTCAAGGACCGGATTGAAGATGCCGGCTGGCTGTCCACGCCGGAGAAGGACTTGCTGCGTAGCCGCATTGCGCAACACAGTCCGAAAGGTGGCGGACATTCGCTGCTTGGCGCGATCAAAACGCCGGGATTCTTGACCTTGGGCCTGGTATATTTCCTGATCCAGGTCGGCTCCTACGGCCTCAATTTCTGGGCGCCGCACCTGATCCGGAGCGCCGGAACCCAGAACCCTACCATTATCGGTCTGCTGACCGCCGTGCCTTACGTATGCGGCGCAATCTGCATGGTGCTGGTTGGCCGCATGTCCGATGCCAGCGGCGAGCGGCGCAAGTTTGTGATCGGCTTGATGGTGCTGGCGTCGGTCGGTTTCTTTGCTGCCGGCTTGTTTGACAAGCAGACTGTCCTGCTGATCGTTGCCCTGGGCGTCATGGGCGCTGGCGTGGTCGCGGCCATCCCCGCATTCTGGGCCTTGCCTCCCAAGCTGGTCACGGGTGCCGGCGCGGCCGGTGGCATCGCCTTGATCAACACGCTGGGCCAACTTGGCGGCATTGTCAGCCCGGTGATGGTGGGGCGCATCAAGGATCTCACGGGCAGCACTACGCCGGCACTGTATGCGATCGGCGGCATGACCCTGTTATGTGCGCTGATTCTGATGTACGCCTTGCCGGAAAAATTGCGGCAAAAAGAGTAGTGTACAAAACGCCTGATTGAACACTGCCGACCCCGTTGGGGCCGGTGCCCATGATGCAAAGCGAGTTACTGCGCAGGTGATCGCGCAAGGCTCACTTTCTCGGCCTGTAAATTATTAACTTGTGATGTTAACGCGGGCCGGGTTTGGTTCATGACGGCGCAATCGCAAGGCGATTTCCGCTATGCTTGGTGACTGTCGTTTTTAACCTGATTCAATCAAAGGAAAAGAGATGCCATCCAAGACCATGCGCTCCGCCGCCCGCCTGTCCGCTATCTCGTGTGCGCTACTGGCGGTTGTTGCCTCGGCCTCCGCGTCGGCCCAGATCAAGATTGGAGTCAGTATTTCCACGACCGGCCCGGCCGCCGCGATCGGTACCCCGTCGAAAAACGCGATCCTGCTGTGGCCGAAAGAGATCGCCGGACAGACGGTGCAGTACATCATCCTTGACGATGCGACCGACACCACCAATGCGGTGCGCAATGTCCGCAAGCTGATCAGCGAAGAACATGTCGACGTGATCGTCGGACCCAACACCACACCCAATGCGCTGGCCATGGTCGATGTCGCGGCCGAGGCGGAGACCCCGCTGGTGACACTGGCGGCGTCGTCGTCGATCGTGGAGCCGATGGATGCCAAGCGCGCCTGGGTCTTCAAGATGCCGCAGAATGACTCGCACATGGCGACCATCCTGACCCAGCACATGGCGGAAAATGGCGTCAAGACGGTTGGCTTCATCGGTTTTGCCGATGCCTATGGTGAAGGCTGGTGGCGCGAATTTTCCAAGCTGGCCGAGCTGCGCAAGATCAAGGTGGTCGCCAGCGAGCGCTACGCGCGCAACGACACCAGCGTGACCGGCCAGATCCTGAAGATCATGTCGGCCAATCCGGATGCGGTGCTGGTCGCCGGCTCCGCCACGCCGGCGGTGCTGCCGCAAAAGACCCTGGTCGAGCGCGGTTACAAGGGCCGGATTTATCAGACCCACGGCATCGGCACGCTCGATTTCCTGCGCGTCGGCGGCAAGGATGTGGAAGGCACGTTCTTCCCGACCGGCCCGGGCGTGGTCGCGCGTCAGCTGCCGGACAGCAATCCGGTCAAGAAGGTCGGCGTCGACTTTACCAGGCGCTATGAAGCGGCTTATGGGGCGAATACGATGACCCAGTTCTCCGCCGATGCCTGGGGCGCCTACCTGTTGATCGCCAATGCGGCGCCACAGGCGCTGAAGGCCGGTCAGCCCGGCACCAAGCAGTTCCGCAGCGCGCTGCGCGCCGCGATCGAGAACACCAAGAACCTCACGGTGCCGCAAGGCGTTATCAACATGAATCCAAAAGACCACGTCGGTCTGGACCAGCGTTCGCGCGTGATGGGGCGGATTCAGGGCAATAAATTTACCTATGCGTATGGCGGTTAATGTGCATTTGCTTGGCGTCAGTCCGTATCGTATCGCAGGGATGTCGCCAGCCGACGGCTCGCGAGGCGCCTCGTTCGGTACGGACGGATCGATGGAATTGTCGGGACCCGAGCAGGTTGCCCGCCACTGAAAACGCACTGATCATCGCGGTTTCCGCCTCGTCATCCAAGTGGTTGAACCTGAATCAGCCATAGCACCAGTAGTCCTTCCCGCGCGCCCGAACCCTGTGCCAACTGCCTCGATCCGGTGGGGCAAATATTGCCCGGCCTGCGCGCAGAAAATCCATATTGAAACCACCGTCGCGCTGCGAATTCATCCTAATACATGTATTTAATTTGCATCTTTTAATATATGCATATAGAATGCATCTTTAGTGGCGTTTGATGTAACCACGCGTCAGCTCGCATTTCAACACCACCAATAAGGAATCCTTGCCATGCACGCTACGCGCAAACTCTGGACCTGGCTCGCAGTCATCTGCGTCCTGTCCTTCGCCGTTTTAGGCTGGGTCGGAACAGAGATTTATCTGACCGCACCGCCCATTCCAAAACAAGTCATCAGTACCAAGGGCACTGTGCTGTTTTCAGAAGGACAGGTCCAACGCGGTCAGGAAGCATGGCTTTCCGCCGGTGGTCAGCAGTTGGGATCGGTATGGGGTCATGGCAGTTATGTCGCGCCGGATTGGTCGGCCGATTGGCTGCATCGTGAAGCATTGGCATTGCGTGAGCTGTGGTCGCAACGTGATTTCGACAAGCCATTTGAACAACTCGGCGTCGGTCAGCAAGGCGAATTGAACGGCCGCCTCAAGAGCGAGATGCGACGCAACACCTACGATGCCAAGACCGGCACCATTACGCTGTCGCCGGAACGCGCCGAGGCCGTCGCGCAAGTCGCACGGCACTATATCAGCCTGTTTGGCACTGACCCGTCACTGGACAAACTACGCGAACAATATGCGATGAATGCCGGATCGTTGCCCGATCCGGTTGATCTGCAAGCGCTACCGGCATTCATGTTCTGGTCCGCATGGTCGGCAGCAACCGATCGTCCAGGTGAATCCGATCTCAGCTACACCAGCAACTGGCCACACGAACCGCTGGTCGACAACACCCCGACCGCCGGTGCCGGCATCTGGTCGATCGCCAGTATCATTTTCATGATCGCCGCCATTGCGGGCATGATTTTCTACCACTCTACAGCCACGGAAGAAGGCGATCCTACGCCGCCCAAAGCCGACCCCTTGTTCGATCTGAAGCCGACACCGTCCATGCAGGCGACCAGGAAATACTTCTATGTGGTGATCGGTCTGATCCTGGCGCAAGTCGGCATGGGTGTGATCACCGCCCACTATGCGGTCGAGGGCCAGAGCTTCTTCGGCTTCCCGCTGGCGCAGATCCTGCCCTTTACGGTGAGCCGTACCATCCATACCCAGTTCGCGGTCTTGTGGATTGCGACCGCGTGGCTTGCTACCGGTCTGTATATCGCGCCTGCGATCTCGGGACATGAACCGAAGTTCCAGAAACTTGGTGTCGACGTACTGTTCTATGCCTTGCTATTCATCGTGGTCGGGTCCACCGCATTCGGCTGGCTCGGTTCGCTGCAGCACCTGGGAAACAATTTCAGCTTCTGGATCGGCAATCAAGGCCTGGAATACACCAGCATGGGCCGCATTTGGCAAGTGCTGCTGTTTATCGGCCTGCTGTTCTGGGTCACGCTGTTGGGGCGCGGACTGCTGCCTGCATTGAAAAAACCGTCCGAAAGCCGCGGCCTGATTGCGATGGTATTCCTGGCAGCGCTGTGCATCGGCGCCTTTTATGCGACGTCGTTGACCTGGGGTCCGCATACGCATTACTCGATGATCGAGTACTGGCGCTGGTGGTTGGTGCATCTGTGGGTGGAAGGCTTCTTTGAAGTATTCGCCACGGCCGTCATTGCACTGTTGTTCACGCGTCTGGGCTTGATCCGCGCCACCACCGCCAACAGCGCGATCGTGTTGGAAACCATCGTGTTCCTGTTCGGCGGCATTCTGGGCACCTTGCATCACCTGTATTTCACCGGCACGCCGACCTTCGTGATCGCGATCGGCGCCATGTTCTCGGCGCTGGAAGTGGTGCCGTTGGCAATGATCGGGGTCGAAGCCTATCGCAACTACCAACGCTCCAAGGCGGCGCCCTGGGTGCAGACATACAAGTGGTCGATTCTGTGTTTCATCGCGGTCGGCTTCTGGAACGTCGTCGGTGCAGGTTTGCTGGGTTTCTCGGTCAATACGCCGATCGCGCTGTATTACATGCAAGGTCTCAACTTGACGGCAGCCCACGGCCATGCGGCGCTGTTCGGTGTGTATGGCATGCTGGGTATCGGCCTGCTGCTGTTTTGCCTGCGCGGCATGTCCGATCGTGCGGCCTGGTCTGACAGGCTATTACAGCCAATGTTTTGGTCGCTCAATATAGGGCTTGGAATGATGGTGTTCATCTCACTGGTGCCGGCCGGTATCTACCAGGCCTGGGCCAGCATTACCAAGGGCATGTGGTTTGCTCGTTCACCGGAAGTGGTGCATTCGCATCTGATGGAAACCTTGGTGTGGATGCGGGTGCCGGGCGATGTGGTGTTCGCAATCGGCACCCTGTTTCTGACCTTGTTCGCGTTACGTTTGTTGACGCGAGGCCAACGCAAACAGCCGGCAATGGCGCCTGTGGCAGGAGCCAAAAGAGCGTGATCAGAATTTGATCAACCGTCGCTTGAAGGGGCCAGTCAAGGCTGGCCTCGTCGGTTCACTAGCACAATGAGGAGTTTTACCATGGCACACAATTGTTCCCTTCCTGTAATAGCCGAAGGCATCCACCCATTCGACGCACGCGGCGTCGCCAAGCGATTCCGGCACGCCGCGATTTTTGGTGCGCTCGACGCGCTGCAAGCCGGCGAGACCATGCGCTTTTGCAACGATCATGATCCATTACCATTGCTGTCGCAGATTAATGCTCACTTTGGCTCACGCATCGAGATTGCATATGTATCGCGCGCACCGGGAGAAATCGTTATCGATTTTGTGGTGACGGGCTGAGTTATTCTGGCCATGGATTACCTCGCGATCAAGCATCTCCATATCGCTTGTGCCACGTTGAGCGGTAGCCTGTTCTTGCTGCGCGGGGTCTGGATGCTGCGTGACTCGACAATGCTGCAGCGGCGCTGGGTCAGAATCGCGCCGCACATGGTCGATGCCTTACTCCTCACTAGCGCAATGATCATGGTGATCTGGAGCGGGCAGTATCCCTTCGTGCAAAACTGGCTCACCGCCAAGGTCCTCGCGTTGATCGCCTACATTGCACTGGGCAGCATCGCGTTAAAACGTGGCAGGAGCAAGCCTGTGCGCGTTTGCGCATTCATCGCGGCGGTGGCGACATTTGCTTATATCGGATCGGTAGCGACGACGAAACAGGTGCTGGTGTTTGCGTAGCCCATTATCTGCAAATGAGCTTGCATTTATCAGCCACGGCTCTCATTCCATGGCTGTGGGCTCGCGATAATTGCAAACGAAATGCCAGGCTCTAGACCATCCACAATTGACGCAATGCAGCGAGTTTCTGGATACAAGCCGACTGTCCGCTTTCGACCCTGCGGTCAAACGATGTGACGAACATCAGTTGACCAGTCCCGCTCTGAAGCGGTCGTAGATCACAACAGCGGTCGGCCGTCTGTCCCGGGGGGCAAGAAACAACCAATGAAAACAGTTTGGGCTATCAGGCCTTTGATCGAGCAAACACCTCAAACTGGTCGGCCGGCAGTGGCTTGCTATAGTAATAGCCCTGCATCTCCTCGCAACCCTGTGCACGCAGGAACGCCAGTTGCTCCGCCGTTTCCACGCCCTCGGCAATGACCCGCAGCTTGAGGCTTCTCCCCATGCTAATGATGGCGCTGACGATGGCTGCATCGCCAGCATCCGTGCTGATGTCGCGCACGAACGACTGGTCGATTTTCAGTGCGTCGACCGGAAACCGCCTGAGATAGCTCAGGCTGGAATAGCCGGTGCCGAAGTCATCGATGGCAAGCCGCACGCCCATGTCATGGAGTGCACGGAGCACGGAGCCCGTGGACTCGATATTTTGCATGAGGACGCCTTCGGTGATTTCAAGTTCGAGGTAGTGCGGCTCCAGCTGAGTTTCGTGCAGCACTGCGCGAATGCCTTCGAGGAAGCCCTTGTTCCGGAACTCCAGGGGGGAGATGTTGACCGCCATGGACAGCGGTGGCAGATCGGCATCCCGCCAAGCCCGGGCCTGCCGGCACGCTTCGCGCAGCACCCACTGGCTGATCGGCACGATCAGGCCACTGTCCTCGGCAATGGGGATGAACTGAGCGGGGGAGACAAATCCTCGATCCGGGCGCCACCAGCGGATGAGCGCCTCGGCGCCGGTAATCGCCCCGGTCTCAAGATTCAGCTTCGGCTGGTAATGCAAGACAAACTCGTGCTGCTCCAGAGCATGGCGCAATCCATCTTCGATTGATTGCTGCTCGCGGGCGCGGAGGTTCATGTCCGTTAAAAAAAACCGGAAATCATCGCGCCCATTTTCTTTGGCATTGTGCATCGCGGCTTCCGCTTTTTTGATCAAGGTGTCCGCATCCTCGCCATCACTCGGGTAGATGCTGATACCCAGACTCGCGGTGATGCTGATATCGTGCCCCGCGATGCATTGCGGCATTCTGAGTGCAGCGAGCAGCTTTTCCGCAATGCCGATGGTTTGTTGCGGGTGCGTCACATCCGTCAGCAGAAGCACGAATTCATCCGCGCCGTGGCGGAAAACGGAGTCCGATTTGCGCACAGTCGCCACCAGGCGTCCTGCAACCGACTTGAGCAATGCATCGCCGATCGGGTGTCCCATGCCATTGTTGATGCGTTTGAAACGATCCAGACCGAGGAATATCACAGCTAGCTGTGTCCGATGACGGCAGGAGATGGACATCGCCTGCGTCAGCCGATCCTGGAGCAGGGTGCCATTGGGTAGGTCCGTGAGAGCGTCATACTGAAGCAAGTGGGACATTTTCAGAAGCTCAAGCGCTCTTTCCTCGATGGTTTTCTCCAGGCAGCTCATTTTCAAGGCCGCGTCTTGCGTCATCTGCCACTTCACGGTCAGCGCGTTGGCCATTTGACGGATCTCGATGTTGTCGAACGGCTTCTTCAGGATGAGCAGCCGATCACCCAGCTCGAGGCGCTCCGACATCGTCTCCCAGGAATAATCGGAATAGGCAGTGCAGAGGGCGATCTGCAGCTGTGGATCGACCTGCCAGAGGCGCTCGATGGTCTCGACACCGTCCCATCCGGGCGGCATGCGCATGTCGATGAACGCCATGGCATAGGGTCTATTCTCCGCCAGCGCGCATATGACCATGGCCAGGGCTTCCTGCCCCTGATACGCGGAATCGAGTTCGAAGGCCTGGCGCACCGTCGGGGCATCGCCGAACAGGGCCGCCTCGGACGAGGCCAGTGCGGCTTCGCTGTCCCGATCCGAGCCGAGAATCTTCTGGAAATCCTGGTGAATCGATGGGGTGTCGTCGATCACCAGGATGCGTCGGTTGCCGGTGTTGGGCGGCCAGCTCATGCGAAAACTTCCGGAGGGGGAAGCGGTAGTTCGAGGGTGAAGGTCGCACCAAGGCCGATGCCGTCACTCTGCGCCAGCAGCGATCCGCCCAGTTCCTTAGCTGCCAGTGCGCCGCTGTGCAGGCCAAAGCCGTGTCCGTCCTTGCGGGTGGTGAAACCGTGATTGAAGATCCGCGTCAGGTTCTCCGCTGGAATCCCGGCTCCGTTGTCAGTGACCGAAAGCCTGACTCGGCCATCACCGCTGGTCAGGCGCAACGTCAAGCGCTTGTCAGTGCGCCCAGAGTCGTCGCACGCGTGCCTGGCGTTGCTCACCAAGTTCACCAGGATCTGCAGGGTCTTGTGCTTGTCTAGCATGATTAGGGGCACCTCGTCGATTTCGTGGATGACCTCCACGCCGTGACGGATCAAAGAGCTCATATCCATGCGCAGACTGTCTTCCAGCAACTCCCTGACATTGACGCGTTCCTCGACGCCGGACGCTGTGGCGAAGGTTTGTTGCATCGCCACGATCACCTTGATGTGGTCGATATTCTGGCGCAGGAAATTCAGTTCCTTGACGCTCGCTTCCTGATCGGCCTGCAGGTGTTCGGAGAGTTGGAGCAGATAGGCCGGCAGAAGCTTGCCGCGGAGATCACTACTGAGGTAAGCCCCTAGGTCGAGTTCGTGTTCTTGCAGCAGGGCGGCGGCTCTGCTCAAACCCGAAACCTTGGACTTGCTGATGCGCTCCGCCACCAGCGTGGCGGAGACGTTGACGCTGTTGAGCACGTTACCGACGTTATGCAGCACCCCTGTGGCCACCTCCGCCATGCCCGCCTTGCGCGAAGCCTCGAGTAACTGCTTGTGCACTTGCTCCAGTTGCTCGGTGCGTTCCTTTACGCGTTTCTCCAAATCGTCGTTGGCAATCTGAAGCGCCCCTTCCGCCTTTGCGAGCGCGGCGAAGTTGGTCGCTTGGTCTGCGCGCCACCGGTGCAGCTTGCTCCAGACCAATAGCCACGTGACGCATAAAAAGACGATGGAAAACATTGCAGCGGTGACGAAAAAAAGCGCCTGGTTGCGCTTGTCGCGCTGGCTCGCGGCGAGGTCTTCCTGAATATGCTGCACGAGCCGGACGATCCCCTCGGCATAGATTTTTTTCTGCGCCTCATACGCTTCGCTAAACAAAATCAGCTTCGCTTGGCCGGGCTGTCCGGCCCGGACCAGCGCGAAGGCCTGATTCTCCATGTCCACTAATTTTAGATTGGCTGCGTCCGTCTGTTTGGTCGCCTCGGCGCTTTCGGACAGGATCGTGAGCTGCAGCGTTTCCTTGATGACGGCATCCAGTTGGGACTCGAACTGGCGGTAGCGCCGCTCCCACTGCAAGTCGCCTGTGGTTGCCGCCATGCGGGCGGACATGGTTAGCACCTCGTCCAGGTGGACGACGCGTCCGCTCAGTTCCTGGAGGCGCAAATTGCGCAGTTGCACCGTTGTCACATTCCGAAACAAATCGAACGTGGACCAAAGCATGGTGAGCAATACCACGGTCGTGAGCACCAATCCGATGGCCAGCCATCTGACCGGAAATGGAGTCCCTGTGCCGGTTTCCGGGATTGTCGTGTTGTTCAATGCATGGAGAATTTCGTTCAGGCCAGCCGGGGCAGATGGCAATTCTTGCTGGCTGTTTTCTCCCTCGGGAGGTAGGCGCATGCTAATTCCTTTCCGGCTGGCATGGTAGTAGGTGGACAACGGTGGAGCCGTTGTGCAGTCCTTAACCGAGTGTAGGCGTCCTGCGTCTTGATGTACAGAAACATCAGGAGCGAGGTGAATACCACGCTCAGCCCGGTCACGGGGAAGCCAGCTCAGTGGTCGCTGAAACAGGCTTGTTATGCTTCCGGGTCAACGCCATGAGGCAACCTAGCAGCCGATTGTCAGTCTCGCTGGTCGCAGGCGGCAAGGCCCAGAACTCGGCGTTGTTTATGGCAACGGCATCGCTCGGCTGTATTGTCGGGGAGTCCCCGAACATTAGTTGGTATATAGCAACAAGACCATCGTTAACCTAAATGCATTGATACAGCGGAACTGCGCGACAAGAGGTTGCGGGGGGATTACCCTAGATTGCCGATATGAATGCCGTCATTTGCAATTAATGTGAGACCGCGACAATGGAAGGTGGAATAGTCCTGATCGGAATTGTCGCCCTTGAATTCCTTGACCATGTTCAACTCGGCAAAACCGTAGATGTGCAGCGAAGTGTCGGAGTTCGGCAGGCGGAAAGAATTGGGAATATCGCCCAGCACCACCGCATCCTTGCTGCGCAGTTCGACCTGTTCCACGCGGTCGGCCAGCGCCGCGTCTGGCGCTGCCTGCTTGGCGTTTTTCAATTGATTCAATTCGTCGCGCAATTGCTTGATTTCGGCGCGCATCTGCGCAAGTTCTTGCGACGATTGAGCATACGACGGCAGCGCTGTCATGGCGAACATCAAGACGATGGATGCGCTCAAGCTTGTACGTTGTAAATTCATGTGTCTTTTCCCCCTGTGGATTATCAAATTTGTTGTTATGGTATTCACTAATACGCTTATGGCTACAGGCAACGGATGTCGCCTTTGAAGTATTTTTCCGAGAGGTTCTTGTACGTGCCATCGGTCATCAGTTCCGCCAGCGCTTTGTCATATGCGGCAGTTAGCGTCGGATTGCCTTTCTTGATAGCGGCCGCAATCCTTTCAACGAAAAGGAATCTGCCCATTTTCAAGCCTGCACCCGGATTGGTTTCGAGCGCGATCTTGACCGCAAACAGATCACTTACCCACGCATCTACACGGCCGTTGATCAATGCCGAGCGCGCGTCTATATCCTGCGGAAAATTTTTCACCTCTTTAACGCCAGGCAATTTTTTTACGCTCTCAAAATACGTGGAACCGGTTTGCACAGCGACGACTTTGTCCCGTAATGACTCGGCCGTTCTGATTGCCGGATCCTTGGACACAATCACGCCGCCGCTGCAATAGTGCGGACTGGTGAACCCTACTGCCTTGGACCGCTCCTCGGTAATGCCAAACGATGCCATCACCACATCCCAGCGGTCTTGGCGCAGACCAGCCAACAACGCGTCGAATGTCAATGATTTCCACTCAACCGCCAGCCCCATTTTTTTGGCGACTGCGTCGCCCAATTCCACTTCAAAGCCCGTGAGTTTGGAACCTTGAAAATAGTTAAATGGGGGATATGCGCCTTCGGTTGCTATGATGATCTTTCCGTCTTTTTTGATTTCATCCAAGGTGCGTGATTGTGCGGTCAGAGCGGCGATGCACAACAATATGGTGATGAATGCGTGGAACAATTTCATTGAAGTAGTCTCCGTTCGAACAGGTTGTGAGTGCGCATTGCCAAAAACGATCGCCGCGCATTCCTGCTGCGCCGGTCGAAAAATCAGCCGTCCAAAATTAACATTCACCAAGCAAACGGCTCATCCATCCATGCGACCTGATGTTTCAGTTTTGTGTCGGGGTATTCTTTTTTTTTGCAATGGGTGTTGTAGAGCACGAGCAAATTCATGATTGTGTTAATGCCAATAATGGCGTTACTGCCCTGTCATTCCGGGAAATCCTCATTCCCGAGGAGTGTGTGCCCGTTCAATTGAAAACCGAGATTACTACCCACGGTCTTGTGGCGGAAATGAATGTTTTTTGCGTGATGATCGAATTAATTCATACACTCGACGTTGATTCCGATGCAACTACGCACCAGGGGCGGCGGTGGCGGGCCAGATGAACGGCTTGGGATTGGCGTTGTGATGGACGATGTAGTCATCGATGGCTGCGATCAATTCCGGCACGCTGTTGACCGCCCCGCGACGAAGGCGGTTCTGCGAGATGTCGCGGAAGAATCGGTCCACCATGTTCAACCACGACGCCGAGGTAGGCGTGAGGTATGCTGAACCGCGGATGCTTGTGCAGATGACCTGACCACCGAGCACGTTGAGTGCGGCGAACCACGTGGTCGTGCCGTTGGCCGCCTCGGCTGCGCTCTCAGTGGTCAACGTCACCAAGCGAGCCACGTTCGCCGGCTATCCATGAAAAGCCTGCGCTACCCCATCAATTGCTCTTACAATACTGCTCCGCAGTGACCAGCAACCACTTCTCAAACGCCATCAACAAGGGCGAGCACTGCTTGCACTCCGGATAAACCAGGTAATACCCCTTGTCATTGCGCAGCGGCAAATCGCAAGGAATCAACAACTCGCCCACCGCCAATTCATTCAACACAAAAAACCGCGGCACCAGCGCGATCCCCAATCCGGCACGCGCCGCTTCCACCAGCATCGAGAACAATTCATAGCGTTGCCCTTTCATGCAATTGGCTTCGCGCACGCCCGCCTGCACCAGCCACTGACGCCAGGCATCGGGCCGTGCCGATTGATGCAGCAGCGTGAAATTTTCCAGATCCTCAGGCTTCAAGCTCGCGCGGCCGTTCAATAGGCGCGGACTGCAAACCGGCGTCATTTCTTCGCCGAACAAATGATGCGCGACGGCGCCCGGCCAGACCGGATTGCCGAAGTGGATCGCCGCATCGAAGGGCGTATCGGTGAACATGAAAGGCACGGCGCGCGTCGTCAAATTGAGCGTGATGTGCTCATGCTGCGCATAGAACTTCGGCAGACGCGGGATCAGCCAGCGCGTCGCAAAAGTCGGGATCACCGCCAACTCCAGTATCCCGCCCGCGCCTTGATGGGCCATTGCCGCCAGTGTGTCTCGTTCGATTTTTTCAAGGCTCTCTCGCACCTGCCGCGCATACATCTGGCCGACGTCAGTCAGACTGATGCGCTTTTTGATTCGATTGAAAAGCGGGACGCCGAGGTACTCTTCCAAGATCGCAATCTGTCGTCCGACCGCGCTTTGCGTCAGCGCCAGTTCATCGGCACTGCGCGTGAAACTTTGATGGCGCGCCGCCGCTTCAAACGCGATCAGCGCTTCGATGCTCGGGATTTTTCTTCTCATGAATCATTCCTGGAAAAAACTTTTAATCATTCCTCAAACGCACAAGGTCGCTATTTTAAATCGTTTGTGCGATCCGGATTATGGCGCAAAAATCCACCATGTGATTCGATCAATCCACCTTGGAAGGAAGCGCCATGAGCAATGAACCATTACCAGTCAAGTTTAAGCCCTACACCCGTCAGTCGATCAACCAGGCCCCGCAGTGGGAACTGCTCTCGAAAGATTTGCAGGAGGCCGTGCTGGTCGTATCGCGCGTATTGCCCTTCCGCACCAACCAGTATGTGATGAACGAATTGATCGATTGGAACAACATTCCAGACGATCCGATTTACCGCCTGACCTTTCCGCACCGCGACATGCTGGAGCCGGAAGAATACAAAGTCCTGCGTGATCTGGTGCTGGTCCAGAAAGATGAAATCGCGATTGAAAAACTGGTGCGCAGCATCCGCATGCGCATGAATCCGCACCCGGCGGGGCAGATGACGCACAACGTGCCGACCATGAATGAGGAGCCGGTGCGCGGCCTGCAGCATAAATACAAGCAGACGGTGTTGTTCTTCCCCAGTTCCGGCCAGACTTGTCATGCCTACTGCACTTTCTGTTTCCGCTGGCCGCAATTTGTCGGCATGGACGACCTGAAATTCGATGCCAGGGAATCGAACGAACTGGTGTCCTACCTGAAGCTGCATCCCGAAGTCACCGACGTCCTGATCACCGGCGGCGACCCGCTGATCATGAACACGCGTTCGCTGGCCGGCTATCTCGAACCGCTGCTGGCGCCCGAGCTGTCGCATATCCAGAACATCCGCATCGGCACCAAATCGGTCGCCTACTGGCCGCAGCGCTTCGTCACCGACAAGGATGCGGACGACTTGATCGAACTCTTCAAAAAAGTCGTCGCCGCCGGCAAAAATCTGGCGATCATGGGCCACTACAATCATCCGGTCGAGTTGCGCCAGGAAATCGCGCAGCAGGCCGTCAAGCGCATCGTCTCGTCCGGCGCGACGCTGCGCATGCAGGCGCCGCTGATCCGCCACATCAATGAAGACCCCAAGGGCTGGGCCGAGTTGTGGACCACCGGCGTGCGCCTGGGTGCGATTCCGTACTACATGTTCGTCGAGCGCGACACCGGGCCGAGCCATTATTTCCAGTTGCCGCTGGCGAAAGCATACGAGGTATTCCAACAGGCCTATCAACTGGTATCGGGTCTGTCGCGCACGGTGCGCGGACCTTCGATGAGCGCGTTTCCCGGCAAGGTGGTGATCGACGGTATCGTCACCATCGGCGGCGAAAAAGTGTTTGCGCTGCAGTTCCTGCAGGCCCGCAATCCGGACTGGGTACGCCGGCCGTTCTATGCGAAGTTCGATCCCGAGGCGACCTGGCTGGACGATCTGGTCCCGGCATTTGGCGAGAAGAAGTTTTTCTTCGAGACGGAGCAAGACCCGCCGCGCGCGACCATTCATATTCTGGCGCGCCATGATAAGGTGGTGCGTACCGCCGCAAATGCCGATCTGCAGCCGGCCGTATCCATCGCTAACGAGGTTTGAGCAACATGAGCCATCTCTTGCACAGGCAAATTCATCACGACTACCCGGTCGGCGTCTCCGGCCAGGGCGTGTACCTGTTCGACGCCGCCGGCAAGGCCTATCTCGACGCGAGCGGTGGCGCCGCCGTGTCTTGCCTCGGCCATCAACATCCGGAGGTGCTGGCCGCGATGCATGCGCAGCTCGACAAGCTGGCCTATGCGCACACCAGTTTTTTCACGAGCGAAGCGGCCGAAGCGCTGGGCGACGAACTGATTGCGCACGCACCGGCCAACATTTCGCATGTGTACCTGGTGTCGGGCGGATCGGAAGCGGTCGAGGCCGCGCTCAAAATGGCGCGGCAGTATTTCGTCGAGCGCGGCGAAACCGGACGCAAGCATTTCATCGCGCGCCGCCAGAGCTATCACGGCAATACCCTGGGCGCGCTGGCGGTCGGCGGCAATGCCTGGCGGCGTCAGCAGTTTGCGCCGATCCTGATCGACAGCGATTACATCGATCCCTGCTATGAATATCGCTATCGGCAGGCCGATGAAACGGCGGAAGCTTACGGCAGGCGCGCTGCCGATGCGCTCGAAGCAAAGCTGCTGGAACTCGGCCCTGAAACTGTCATCGCCTTCGTTGCGGAAACCGTGGTGGGCGCGACGCTGGGCGCGGTGCCGGCGGCGCCGGGCTATTTGCGGCGGGTGCGCGAGATCTGCGATCGCCACGGCATCCTGCTGATTCTCGATGAAGTGATGTGCGGCATGGGGCGTACTGGGACCTTGCATGCCTGCGAACAGGACGGCGTTGCGCCCGATCTGATGACGGTGGCAAAAGGTTTGGGCGGCGGTTATGCGCCGATCGGCGCAACGTTTGTCGGCAAGCAGATTTACGATGCATTCGCACAGGGCTCGGGTCTGTTCCAGCATGGCCATACCTATGTCGGCCATCCGCTGGCTTGCGCTGCGGCGCTTGCAGTGCAGCACGTGATCCGGCGCGACGGCTTGCTCGACAACGTGGAAACCCGCGGGCGGCAATTGGAGCAAGCGCTGCGCGAGCGCTTCGATGAGCATCCGTTCGTCGGCGATATCAGGGGCCGGGGCTTGTTCTGGGGTGTCGAGCTGGTTGCGGATCGCGAGACCAAAGCGCCGTTCGATGCGAAGCTGCGGCTCCATGCACGCATCAAGTCCGAGGCGCTGGCCAGAGGTTTGATGGTGTATCCGATGGGCGGCACGATCGATGGCCGTTCGGGGGATCACGTGTTGCTTGCGCCGCCGTTTATTTCGACCGCGGATAACGTCGAGGTCATCGTCGAACGGCTCGGTGAAGCAATCGAGGCAGCTACCGCTGGCATGAAAGTAGCCATGCCGGCTTGATTGGAAATTGGGCTGGTGGACATACTAAAATGACCAAGTACGTACGCAGATGATTGATGCAGCCTGCGCATATTTGCTTGAACCCCCATGTTTGAAAGAATTTGATGCCCCGTATTCCTTACCAGCCCGCCGATCTGGCGGAACCCAAAGAACTGGTCGATGCAATCCGCAAACGGCGCGGCGGAAATTTGCTGAACCTGGATCGCATGCTGTTGCAAAGCGCGCCATTTGCAAGAGGCTGGAATGCGTTTCTGGGAGAAGTCAGGACCGGCCTCGAACTGTCGCCCAAACTGCGTGAGCTGGCGATGTGCGTGGTCGCCGTGCTGAACGGTGCGGCCTACGAGTTCCAGCATCACGCGCCGGAATTCATCAAGGCCGGCGGCACGGCACAGCAAGTCGAAGCAATGCAGCGTTCGGACACACTCGGCCATGATTTTTCATTGTTCGACAGCATCGAGCGTACCGCGATTTTGCTGACGATCGAGATGACACGCAAGATCGAAGTAAGCGACGCGACCTTCGCCGCAGTCCGGGCCGCATTGCCCAATGAACAGCAGGTGGTGGAACTGGTGGGCGTGATCGCCACCTACAACATGGTGTCGCGCTTTCTGGTTGCGCTCGGCGTCGAGCCGGAATAAGGCAAGAGGCAGTTCAGCGATGCCGTTTCTCTGATTCGTTGCATATTCTTCACGTCATTCGCGGTCGTCGCGAGCGCAATCGCTATCGCTATCGCTATCGCGCTCCTCTCTGGCGCGCTACTCAAAGCATTTGCGTTTTCGCAATCCCCGGGGTGGAATGCTTGGTTACAGTACGGAGATATCGGCATTCTGCTTTGGGCCACTCTCGCCAAGGCTGGCCCTGCCATTCGTACTTGGGACGGTGTCACGTTATCCTCAACCTGCGAACTCGAGAGCAGGGTGCAGTTTGGTGCGAGTGGGTGCGAGTGATTTAACCTGCAGCCGACACCTTGGCGCGAGCGGCTGAGTGTGCGTTAGCTGTTATAGGAACGGTGACCGCTTGATGGCAGCCGGTTTCGGTGACGATGCGAATATACATAATGTACATAATAGTTGGCTTCCGAATGGTCATCATGGATGACAAGATGTTCAGCACTGACGCGCACGCGCGCCGGTTAACGCGGCGTTAGGCCTTTTCCAGCAGAGGAGACGAAGTAGTGGAGCAAGCTTATGGCTTGGAGATCCCACAGAGCCTTGAGGAAGCCTGCGATCCGATCCGCACGGCGCTTCTTGTCTATGACATGCAAGTCGGCATCATCGGACAACTCAAGGACGGGGGCGAGATAGTTGCCAGGGTCAAGACCGTGCTGGATGCGGCGCGTGCCGCGGGATTGCGTGTGTTCTACATGCGCCACATGTCACTGCCTAAAGAGGCGACAGGTGTGTTTCAACTACGGATGGCGATGGCGTGGCAAAGAGTCAAGACAGTGGCGCAAGTAAAGCCGTGGTTCCTGCGCGACTCTCCAGGGTTTCAGCTGGTGCCGGAACTTAGCCCACTACCGAGCGAAGTCGTCTTCGACAAGATCACGATGTCGGCGTTTGAGGGCACACCGTTGGACATCGCGCTGCGCGATTGCGGCATCAACTCCTTCATCATCGTTGGAGTCGCCACGGAGATTGGCATTGAGCCAACGATCCGACATGGAGCCGACCTTGGTTACATCCCGATTGTGGTGACGGACGCCTGTGGCGCTGGTCAGGCGGAGGCTGGGCAGCGCGCTCTGGAGAGCATTAAGTTTGTCGGCGATGCGATATTGACCGACCTAGAAACGATCCAACAAGTTCTCCGCCGGAGGAATCCGATCTAGCAAGCGGTTCAACCGGACGCACTACCAGCGGCGCCTCGCTTGCTGTTTGGTGCGCACGGCGCACCCTAGCGCTGAAAACGTCAACGCTGAAAACGTCAAAACTATGCGCGAATTAGCGATGGAGCTGGAATAGGTATGAAGCAGCCCAAAGGCCTAACCATGATCCAGTTAATGGTTATCCTCATCATCGCCGGTATTGCGGGGTCAGTTATCGTTGAAATCATCATAGACAAGCTATGTGAGGCCGCTCCCACTAAACAGATTTGTACCAACAGGTAAAAGGAAAAGCACAGCCCGCGTACCGCGTAGGGCGCAATAGCGAAACGTATTGCGCCGGATGGCTTCAGTCTCGCCAAGCCAACCCATCAGCCCATCTACCCATCAGCCTAGACGCTACTCGCTCAAAAAAAGAGGGGCGAACCGATCGCATAAGCGTCTCGCTTCGCCCCTCAAGACCCCAGTTTCTCAATCGATCGTCAGGCTGCGCCGCCGTCGTTGCGCTCGCTATCGAGCATCGCCATCTGATGCGCGTCGTAACGCTCGCCGGCGGCTGATCCGGCCGGAATTGCACGCTCGATGTTCGCCAGCTCGCCTCTGGTCAACACCATGTCGGCGGCCGCCAAGGCCTCCGTCAGTCGCTCGCGCCGACGTGCGCCAACCAAGGGCACAATGTCTGCGCCGCGCGACAACGCCCAACCGATGGCGATTTGTGCAACGGTCACGCCCTTGTCGCGCGCCACCGCACGAAGTGCTTCGACCAGCGCCAGATTACGGTCCAGATTATCGCCGCTGAAGCGGGGCGTATGAGCGCGGTAGTCTCCTTCGGCGGTTCGCTGCTTCGACCAATGCCCGCTGAGAAGGCCGCGCGAGAGGACACCTACGCGGTCACGCCAATTCCGAGTTCGCGGCAGGTTGGCAAGATTTCTTTATTATTAAAGGATCGAAGAATAAACTGGCTAATTTTTAACACACTGTTATTCACAGGCAAACAATAAACCGCCACCTTTCCGCCAAGGTGCGCGCCTTCGCAGATTGGTCCGTTGTGCTATTTGCAGAAGAGTTCGCGGCACAATAGTGGTGGCAGCTCAACATCGCGCGCGTGGTGATCAGTCGCTATTCGCGACCGGCAACACTGCCGTGCGCTGTTGCACGGCAGCGTTGCCGGCAGCATGATTTAAATCATGGCATTCACGTTGACGAGCTAGTTCAAATGTTCTAAGTTTATTGGACACCGTGGAAATCTCTGGGTTATGGCCAGGACAACACTTCCCGATCCGATCAGCCGTTTCGTCGACGCCGTCAATCGCGGCGATACCAAATCTTTCCTGGCCTTTTTTCCGCAGGACGGCGTGTTGGACGACTCAGGACGGCGCTTCGTCGGGCACGACGCGATCCACGGCTGGAGCGATCGCGAGTTCATCGGTGCCAATGGGAAGATGACCGTGAAAGCCGTTGCGCAGAAGACAAACGGCGTCCGTGTCACCGCCGATTGGATCAGCAACGTCTACACTGGCCGCGCGCTATTCATGTTCGTGCTGGACGGGAATCATATACGGGAGCTGCGCATCACCGGCGAGTAATTCCAATTCACATTCGACACGATCACTGCGTTGCAGCGCCTGCCCGGTGTCGCGCAATGTCAGCGGTCATGCGCGTTGTTCTCCTTTCTAATATCAGCCGGCTTCCGGTTGGGCATTACGTTCAACGAACCTACAGCGGAGTGGACGATGATTAGTCTCAACATCAACGGCAAGAAGCATCAGGTCGATGCACCGGACGACAAACCCCTGCTCTGGGTACTGCGCGACGACTTGCACATGACTGGCACCAAGTTCGGTTGCGGCGCCGCACTGTGCGGTGCGTGTACCGTGCACATCGACGGCAACCCGGTGCGATCCTGCGTGATGCCGATAAAGGCTGTGGCCGGACGCAAGGTGACCACGATCGAAGGCATCGGCGCGACACCGCTCGGCCAGAAGGTGCAGCGGACCTGGGTCGAATTGAACGTCCCGCAATGCGGGTACTGCCAGTCCGGGCAGGTGATGGCGGCCGTCGCCTTGCTGTCGAAGATCCCCAAGCCGACCGACACCGATATCGATCAGGCGATGTCGGGCAACATCTGTCGCTGCGGCATGTATCCACGCATCCGGCGTGCACTGCACCAACTTGCGGACCAGCCGGCCTAGCCGGGAGGGGGAGTCATGACTGAGGCATCCATAATCTCGCGCAGAGCGTTCCTCCAGGTCGCAGCCGGTACCGGCGGCGGGCTCGTCGCAGCCTTCTGTCTGCCGATGGTGTTCACGCGGGGGGCGATGGCCGCGCCGGCGGCGTCGACCGCGTCGGGGTTGCAGCCAAATGCATTCGTCCGCATCACGCCCGACAACTGGGTGACCGTCACCGTCGGTCATTCGGAGCTGGGGCAGGGCGCGCTGACCGCGATATCCATGATGGTCGCGGAGGAGTTGGACGCAGATTGGAAACGCGTGCGCTGGGAACAGGCCCCGGCCGACCCGGCCTATAACCAGCCAATCTTCCACACCCAGATCACTGGCGGGAGCATGTCGACTGGTTCGCGGTACGACCAACAGCGTCAGGCCGGCGCAGCCGTGCGCGCGATCCTCGTCGCCGCCGCCGCCAAGCGCTGGGGCGTCGATGCGGCGTCGTTACGGACCGAGTCGAGCAAGGTCATCCATCCGGCCAGCAAACGTAGCGCGACATACGGCGAGCTCGCGTCCGAGGCGGTCGGGATGCCGGTTCCCGACAAACCGAAACTGAAGGACCCCAAGGATTTCAAGATCATCGGCAAGCCGCAGATCCGGCTCGACGCCATGACGAAAGTGGACGGTACGGCCAAGTTCGGGATGGATGTCTACCTGCCTGGCATGCTCACCGCGGTCCGTTTGCACCCGCCGGTGTTCGGGGGCAAGGCGCGCAGCTTCGATGCGGCCAAGGCGAAGGCCGTGCCGGGCGTGGTCGGTGTGTTTGAAATCCCGACCGGGATCGCGGTCGTGGCGAAGGATTTCTGGTCGGCGAAGAAGGGCCGCGATGCCCTGGTGGTGGACTGGAACCCCGTCGCGGGCGAACGGGTCTCATCGGAGGACCAGCGGGCCGCCTACGTGAAGCTGATGGACACTCCCGGCGCAACGGTCATGCGCAATGATGGCGATGTCGCGGCGGCGGAGCAACGCGCGAAGCGCCGGCTGAGCGCAGATTTCCCGTTCCCCTACCTGGCCCACGTGCCGATGGAGCCATACAACGCGGTGGTCGATTTGCGCGACGACCGCTGCGAGATCTGGATCGGCACCCAATGGCAAAGCAGTGATCAATTGACGGCGGCACAAATCACCGGCCTGAAACCGGAGCAGATTAAGCTCAATACGATGTTCGTGGGGGGCGGTTTCGGCCGGCGCAGTCATCCGGGTATCGCCGGCGAAGCCGTAGAGGTCGCCAAGGCCGCCAGGACTAACGGAATCAAGGTGCCCGTCAAGCTTGTCTGGACGCGCGAGGATGATGTCAAGGGTGGTTATTACCGTCCTTTTGTATATGCACGTCTCTCGGCGACGCTGGATGACGCGGGACGTGTGACCTCGTGGAGCGATCGACATGCCGCGCAGTCTGTCGTGGCCGGCACGGTATTCGAAGCGCAACTATTCAAGAATGGTATCGACACGCAAAGTATCGAGGGTGCAGAGGACATGCCCTATGCGGTCCCCAATATGCACTTCGACATCCATCAGCCGACGTACGGCATTCCGGCTTGGTTTTGGCGCTCGGTCGGCCACTCCTTCAACGCCTTCATCGTGGAGACCTTCATCGACGAACTGGCGCATGCGGCGGGCAAGGACCCGTACCAGTTCCGCCGCGATCTGCTGGCGGGCAAGGCGCGCCACCTCGGGGTGCTGGATACCGTTGCGAAGGCGTCCGGCTGGTCCACGAAACCGCCCGCCGGCATTTACCGCGGCATCGCGGTGCACGAGTCGTATGGCAGCTTTGTCGCGCAGGTGATCGAAGTCAGCGTCAGTGCGCAGAAGGAATTGACCATCCATCGCGTGGTCATGGCGCTCGATTGCGGTACCGTGATCAACCCCGATCTCGTCAAAGCGCAGATGGAGTCAACCGTTGTCTTTGGCCTCTCGGGTGCGCTGTTCCAGGAAATCACGCTGGACAAGGGCGTCGTCATGCAGAACAACTTCGACGACTATCCGGTGCTGCGCATGTATCAGACGCCGAAGATCGAACTTCATCTGGTGGCGAGCCACGAGCCGCCCAGCGGGTGTGGCGAGCCTGGTGTCGAATGTGTCGCGCCGGCCCTCGTCAATGCGATCTTCGCCGCTACCGGCGAGCGCATCCGTTCGCTGCCGCTGAAAAATCACAACCTGAAGATCGCGTGAGGGCAACCCCATGAGACACCTGAGAAACCTTGTCGTCCTGTTGGCGGTCTTTTGGGGGTCTGGTGCGAGCATGATAGCGCTGGCCCAGCAGCCTGCTCCGACGGGTGCGCAGTTGTTCGAGCCGATCGCCGGCGTGTTGCAGGGGCCGCGGTGCATGAACTGCCATACGGTCAAGGCGCCGCATCAAAAGGACGTCGGTATTCCGCATGCCCAGCTTGTCGTTCGCGGCGCCGACGGCCACGGTGCGGCCACACTGCAGTGTGCGGCATGCCATCAGATAGCGAATTCTGCTGATGGCAAGGTTCCTGGTGCACCGAACTGGCACCTCGCGCCGCTTAGCATGAAATGGGAAGGATTGACGCAGGCGCAGATCTGCGAGCAAATCAAGGATCCGGCCAGGAACGGCAATCGCCGCACGCTGCACGAGGCGATCGACCACATGAAAGTCGATCCGCTCGTGCTGTGGGCCTGGAACCCGGGCGCGGGGCGAACGACCCCCGTCATTTCGCACGCGGAGTTTGTGCGGTATCTGGAGATTTGGGCTGCTGCCGACGGCCCCTGTCCGAAGTGATGTAGCGCAATCGGTCACGTCGTGCAGCGGTGGGCATACGCATTGCCCGTCGCGCATAGATCGAGTGGCACTCAATCGGTTCGCGATGCTGGCGGTAGTGTCCAGCGGGTCAGTCAACCCGCCGCGGCTGCGGCGGTACGATGAAAAACAGCGGTGTGAGCATATAGAACAAGAAGGCTGCATGCACGCTGAACCAGGCAGCAGAAGCACCGATCAGGTACGACACCACACCGATAAAGGATTTCCGAATAACGTGTGGATCCTGACTGCTTGCAAGCTCAGGCTTGATCAGGTGCCGCAGGATGTAGGCGTGCATTGCGATGAACAGCAGCGTGTTGAACGCCATGACCGCGCCGAACATGCACACGGCCAAAGGATTGGTCGGGTATTCCCCCAATAGCGCGGTGGGAAACGGCACGAATGACTGGAACATCAGGAAGATCGCGTTCAACCATACCAAACTGTAGTTGGCATGACGGGCAAGCCCGAGGACATGGTGGTGATTCAACCAGAACTTGCAGACAATGATGAAGCTGATGAGCCAACTCAGGAATTTCGGCAACAGGTCCAGCAGCTGATGACCCAGTTCACTCACGCTGCCGTGATCGTGCAGCGACGGAACCTTGAGTTCGAGAACAAGCAGCGTGACGACGATCGCGAAGACCGCGTCGCTGAATGCCTCAATCCGGGTCAGGCGCAACTCGCCTTGTGCAAACCGCTTAAAAAATCGCATCAGGTAGGTCTCCCTTCAACCTAAAAACGGCGACAGATCGTGCCCTGCTAGGGGGGCAACGCAGCCATGCGGCGGGCTGGTCGTGCAATCGGGTGCGTAACCTTGTCGCTGCTCAGGTCAGCATATAAACAGCTGCAACGGCTAGTGTTCATGCACCTTTCCAAAAACCAGGTCCCGCCGGGATGCCAGGCACGCCAATAATCGAGCATGGGTGAAGTATGATGCAGAGTAACCATTCGGCGCAATACGCGTCACTATTGCGCCCTGCGCGGGCTGTCGTACTTATATCGGATCGAAACATAAACTTGGACGGAAAAAACAGGTGAACTTGCAAATCAAAACAGCCAACCCGAACGATGCGTTGGTAGTGGCATCGCTGGTGATGGATCTAACGACCGAAATCTGCTTCAGATGTAACGACCAGAAACAATTTCACCGAGATACGGCGCTGACGTCTGATCTCTGCGCCCTCTGGATCTCGGATAACTGCTACACGGCCCTGATCGCATATGCGCATGAGAAGCCGATCGGGGTTGCAACGATTGCAGAAAGCTATGCACTATATGCTGGCGGAAAGATCGGAATCATCCAGGAATTTTATGTAGCGCCCGATCATCGGGAGCAAGGGGTGGGAAACAAGCTAATTGATGTCGCGCTGTCACTTGCCGCAGAAAGAGACTGGGCATGCATGGAACTTTGCACTCCGCCGCTCCCCGAATTCAAGCAAACAATCGATTTCTATCAAAAGTACGATTTCATATCTGTTGGTGGCCGGAAAATGCGCCGCCAATGCAAGCCCGCGTAGGGCGTAATAAGGCCGTAAGCCGCACACCGTAGGGCGTCAATAAGCGAAGCGCATTGCGCCGCATGTTGCGTGATAAATTCCGACAATGCCTAATTACCGACGCGCCTGGCATCCGGACGGCACTTACTTCTTTGGTTGTTCAGACTTCTCTGTGGGTTCAGAGGTACGCTATCGCGCAGGTTTAGCCAAGGAGGAGCGCGATGGAAAGCAAAGATTTGTACCGCCACTTGCTCGGGTTGAGCGAGCCATGGACGGTAGAGCGAGTTGATCTGGACGTGGCCAAGCAACATGTGGATGTGTACGTTGAACACCCAAACGGGACGCGCTTTGCGTGTCCGGAATGCGGGCAAGAGTATGGGGTCTACGACCACCTGGCGACGCGGGTATGGCGACACCTGGATAGTTGCCAATTTCTGACCTACCTGCACGCCAGTCCGCCTCGTATCTCGTGCCCGGAGCACGGCGTGCGGCAGGCACGCTTGCCGTGGGCGGAGGAAGGAAGCCGGTTTACGCATTTGTTTGAGGTGCTGGCGATTGATCTGCTGCAAGCGGCCAACGTCAAGCGTGCTGCGCAAATCCTGCGCATCAGCTGGGACCAGGCGTGGCACCTGATGGAGCGAGCGGTATTGCGAGGGCGTGCGGGCAAAGAATCGGCGCTGCCAAGGCAAATTGGTATCGATGAGAAGGCGATTGCGAAAGGACATCAAGGCCGTAAGCCGCACACCGTAGGGCGTCAATAAGCGCAGCCCTTGCAGGGCGCATATCCGCTTGCAAGCGGATACCGTTTCGCAGGCGTGGCGCTACGCCCCACGAAACCCCTGCTACACCATTGCGCCGCATGTTGCGTGATAAATTCCGACAATGCCAAATTACCGACGCGCCTGGCATCCGGGCGGCACTTACTTCTTTACGGTCAATCTACTCCAGCGATTCGGCAACGATCTGCTGGTGCGTCACATTGATCTTCTGCGTGATGCGGTGCGCGTGGTGCGGATCACGCATCCTTTCATCATCCACGCATGGGTCGTGTTGCCGGATCATCTGCATTGCGTGATCGAGCTGCCGATGGGCGATGTCGATTTTGCGGTGCGCTGGCGTTTGATAAAAATCTGTTTTTCCAAATCTCTGCCGAAAACGGAGTGGCGATCCGCAGTGCGCGAGCGTCGCGGCGAACGCGGTATTTGGCAGCGACGTTATTGGGAACATCTGATTCGCGACGACCGGGATTTTGCTGCACACATGGATTACGTCCATATCAATCCGCTCAAGCATGGTTTGGTTCGCAAGGTGATTGACTGGCCGTATTCGACGTTTCATCTGTTGGCAGGGCAGGGGGTCTATCCTGCAGATTGGGCTGGTGGCGATGAGGGGCAAACGGATTATCAGGAGTAGGCATGCGGCGCAATGGTGTAGCAGGGGTTTCGTGGGGCAATGCCCCACGCCTGCGAAACGGTATCCGCTTGCAAGCGGATATGCGCCCTGCAAGGGCTGCGCTTATTGACGCCCTACGGTGTGTGGCTTGGTCTTAAATCCGCAGCCAGATGGCGGCCTGAACAGATCCCTGTGTGACGTTAAATTGAGGGAGTATGTAAATAAACACGGCATTTCCCGCGCAATTTCATTGCGCATATTAAAAATACAGCTGGCTGTATATTTTGAGCGCCGCATGCCGCCAATGCCCTAATACACCGGCAAGCGGCTCGATGATTTGATTTCGCGCAGTGCCAGGCTGGAATGAATCGAGGTGACGCCTGGCATCGCGCGTAACACCAGTTCGACGAACTCGCCGTAGGAATCCAGATCCTCGGCCACCACTTGCAACAAGTAATCTGCCGCGCCGGTAATCTTGTGGCAGGACAGCACTTCCGGATGCGACAGGATCGCTTTTTCAAAACGGTTGGGCGAGTCGTCGGTATGAATACCAAAGCCCAATTGTACAAAGGCCAGAACGCCAAAGCCCAGTTTGCGACGATTCAGATTTGCCTGATAGCCGTCGATAAACCCTTCTTCCTCCAGCCTGCGTATGCGCCGCCAGCACGGCGTCACGCTCAGCGACAAGCGCTCTGCCAGCTTGGCATTGGACAAGGTGCTGTCTTCTTGCAGAAGACGCAAAATAGTCCGATCTATCTCGTCAAGAGATGAATTGAGGCGATTATTTCGCACCCTTGCTCCTCGTTAGTCTATTCGTCTCAAATCATAGCGTCCAATGCACAGATAGAGCAAAGTAATTTCAGCGCGCCGGCGACATAATTGTTGCCATTCAAGCCTCTCCCGGAAAACCGACATGCTCACTATTTATAGCAATAATCACCACCTGCATCATGGTACTGAACTGAAAGATGGCGTATTGAAACCCTGCGTTGAAATGCCCAGTCGCGCCGACACCGTGCTGGCACGGATCAAGGCGGTCGGACTGGGCGACATCAGCGCGCCGCATGACTATGCTTCTTCCTCGTACAGCCCGGTGCACAGCGAACGTTACGTGCGCTTTCTTGAGAATGCATGGGCCAACTGGACCGGCGCCGGACGTTCGCACGACGCCCTGCCGCTGATCTGGCCGGTACGCAATTTGCGCAGCGATATAGAGCCTGAGCATATCGATGGCAAGCTGGGCTTCTACGCGATGGATGCCGGCGTGCCGATTACCGCAGGCACCTGGGAAGCGGTGCGCACCAGCGCCAATCTGGCGTTGACCGGGATGGACGCCATTTCGAAGGGCGCAGCCAGTGTGTTTGCCTTATGCCGTCCACCGGGCCATCATGCGGCCGCCGAATACATGGGCGGCTACTGCTACCTGAACAATGCCGCACTGGCAGCGCAAGGTTTTATTAACCAAGGCGCCAAAAGGGTGGCCGTGATCGATGTCGATTATCACCACGGCAATGGTACGCAAAGCATCTTTTACGATCGCGCCGACGTGCTGTTCATCTCGTTGCATGGCGATCCGAAAAACTCGTACCCGTATTTTCTCGGGCATCGGGATGAATGCGGCTCTGGTGCGGGCACCGGCTTCAATCACAACTATCCGCTGCCGCATGGTACGGCTTGGGACAGCTACCGCAGCGCACTGGCTGACGCCTGCAGCAAGCTGGCCGCCTATGCGCCGGACGCCATCGTGGTATCGCTCGGCGTGGACACCTTCAAGGACGATCCGATCAGCCAGTTCAAACTGGAAAACGACGATTACCTCCGCATGGGCGAAGTCATTGCCGGCGTGGGCAAGCCAACGCTGTTCGTCATGGAAGGCGGCTACATGGTGGATGACATCGGCGTGAATGCAGTCAACGTGTTGCTGGGTTTTGAAGGTCGCTGCTGAACACGGCACATAAAAAAATCACTAAAGGAGATTCAAGATGACCAGATATATCGATGTAGCCGACATTCAGCAACTGGTAACAAGCGTCGGCGCCGACGCATGCATGACGACGCTGGCAGAGTACATCCGCGCCGATTATTTGCGCTGGAACGAATTTGAAAAATCGGCACGGGTGGCAAACCATGTCCCCGGCGGGGTCATTGAGTTGATGCCCACGTCAGACAGCGAACTGTATGGCTTCAAGTATGTCAACGGTCACCCGCAGAACACCAAACTGAACATGCTGACCGTGATGGCCTTTGGCGTACTGGCCGAAGTCGATACCGGCTACCCGGTGCTGTTCAGCGAATTCACCATCACCACCGCATTGCGTACCGCCGCCACTTCAAGGCCGTAAGCCGCACACCGTAGGGCGTCAATAAGCGCAGCCCTTGCAGGGCGCATATCCGCTTGCAAGCGGATACCGTTTCGCAGGCGTGGCGCTACGCCCCACGAAACCCCTGCTACACCATTGCGCCGCGTGTTGCGTGATAAATTCCGACAATGCCAAATTACCGACGCGCCTGGCATCCGGGCGGCACTTTCTTCTTTACGGTCAATCTGCTGCAGCGGTCCGGCAACGATCTGCTGGTGCGGCATATTGATCTTCTGCGTGATGCGGTTCGCGTGGTGTTGGTCACGCATCCTTTCACCATCCACGCATGGGTCGTGTTGCCGGATCACCTGCATTGCGTAATCGAGCTACCGATTGGCGACGCGGATTTTGCGGTGCGTTGGCGCTTGATTAAAATCCGTTTTTCCAAATCTCTGCCGAAAACGGAGTGGCGATCCGCAGTGCGCGAGCGTCGTGGCGAACGCGGCATCTGGCAGCGGCGTTATTGGGAGCATCTGATTCGCGACGACCGGGATTTTGCTGCACACATTGATTACGTCCATATCAATCCGCTCAAGCATGGTTTGGTTCGCAAGGTGATCGATTGGCCGTATTCGACGTTTCATCTGTTGGCAGGGCAGGGGGTCTATCCTGCAGATTGGGCTGGCGGCGATGAGGGGCAAACGGATTATCAGGAGTAGGCATGCGGCGCAATGCGCTGCGCTTATTGACGCCCTACGGTGTGCGGCTTGGTTTTAAATCCGCAGCCACTTGGCGATCTGAATAGCCCTCTATTTGATCTTAAATAACTGGAGTATGCCAATAAACATGGCATCTCACGCTTGATTCCATTGCGTGTTTAAAAATACAGTGGGCAGTATATTTTCCGGCAAATAGCACCGCAACCCACGGCGAGCAAGCGCCGAAGCATCGATTCAATCCAGGCAGCCCCTGCCGCAACTCACGACAAAGAGCGGATCTCGCGCAGCGCCACCGTGAGCATCGCGGCGTCCAAGGTCCCTGCCAACTGCAGGTCGGCCAGTAGCTTGCGGTAGCGCGCCAGTGCACTGTCAAATTTGCCGGCCCAGGTGTGCAGGATCGCCTCCGCGTTCTGTTCGCCGGAGCTCATCCCGAGTGCCGCTGCGGTGAGCGTGCGGTGCGCGACCGACAGGTCGTCCAGCAGCGCGGCGCGCGCCAGCGCCTGCCATCGACTGTCGGCCGGCAGCAGCCCGATCTGGTAGTGCAGCCAGTTGATGTTGAGGTCGCCGCCGAAGCCGAAATACACCGCGGCGACCAGGTCTACCGGCCGCCTGGTTGCGGCCGCGACCTCGGTGATGTCGAGTGCACAGTACAGCGCATCGCACTTGGCGATCCGCAGCGCCAGGTCCACCGGCACGCCGGTGGCACTGAAGCTGGCCGTGTTCGCTTCCAGTTGGGCGCGATCGGGACCGACCAATAGGGTAGTCAGGTGTTCCGCCAGTGTTGCCACACCCGGCGTGAAGCGCTCGATTACCGCCGCCATGTCCAGCTGCTGGCGGTGGTGCAGGAACCATAGCGTGCCGCGCTCGGCCAGACGCTCGGCCTCGACGATCAGCGCGATTTGGGTCGCGTAATCGATGTGGCTGTCGAGTCCGGCGATCGCCTGCCACAGGCTCACCAGGCCGAACACTTCGCGCGCGAGCAGGTAGGCGCGCACGATCTCGGCTGGCCTGGCGCCGGTTTCCTCCTGCATGCGGTGCACGAATACGCTGCCGACCCGGTTGACCATGCTGTTGGTCACATGGGTGGCGATGATCTCGCGCTTGAGCGGGTGCTGCTGCATGTTCGTGCGGTAGCGCTCGCGCAGCGGCAGCGGGAAGTAGCGCTCCAGCGCGGTCGCGACATACGGGTCATCCGGCAGTTCGGAGGCGACCAGTTCCTCGCACAGCACGATCTTGCTATACGCCAGCAGCACCGCCAGTTCCGGCGCGGTGAGGCCGGCGCCAGCCAGCTTGCGGGTGCGCAGTTCCTGCTCGGTCGGCAGGAACTCCAGTTCGCGATTGAGTTTGCCGGCCTGCTCCAGCGCCTTGATGTAGCGCGCCTGCGCGTCCAGCAGGGCGCTGCCGCGGGCGCGCGTGATGGATAGGCTCTGGGTCTGGAAGTGGTTGTCGCGCAGCACCAGCTGCGCCACTTCCTCGGTCATGTCGGCCAGCAGCGTACTGCGCTGCTTGGCGGTCAGTTCGCCGTCGGCCACCACCGCATTGAGCAGGATCTTGATGTTGACCTCGTGGTCGGAGCAGTCCACGCCGCCCGAATTGTCGATCGCGTCGGTGTAGATGCGACCGCCGCCGAGCGCATATTCGATGCGTCCCAGCTGGGTAAATCCCAGATTGCCGCCTTCGCCCATCACCTTGCAGCGCAGTTCGCCGCCATCCACCCGCACCGCGTCGTTGGCCCGATCGCCGACCTGCTGATGGCTCTGCTGGCTGGATTTGACGTAGGTGCCGATGCCGCCGTTGTACAGCAGGTCCACCGGCGCCTTCAGGATGGCCCGGATCAGGTCGGTCGGCGTCAGCGCTTCGGCCTCGATGCCGAGCACGCGGCGCACCTCGGGCGACAGCGGCAGCGACTTGGCGCTGCGCGGGAACACGCCGCCGCCGGCGGAGATCAGGCTGGGGTCGTAGTCGGCCCAGGACGAGCGCTCCAGCGCGAACAGGCGCTCGCGCTCGCCGAAGCTGGCCTGCGGCTGCGGCTCCGGGTCGAGGAAGATGTGGCGGTGGTCGAACGCCGCCACCAGCTTGATGTGGCGCGACAGCAGCATGCCGTTGCCGAACACGTCGCCGGACATGTCGCCGATGCCTGTCACCGTGAAATCTTCATTGCCGATGTCGCGGCCCAGTTCGAGGAAATGGCGCTGCACCGATTCCCATGCGCCGCGCGCGGTGATCGCCATCTTCTTGTGATCGTAGCCGACCGAGCCGCCCGACGCGAATGCATCGTCCAGCCAGAAGCCATACTCCTGCGCGATGCCGTTGGCGATGTCGGAAAAGGTGGCGGTGCCCTTGTCGGCCGCCACCACCAGATAAGGGTCATCGGCGTCGTGCCGCACCACGGCCGGCGGTGGTACCACCTTGCCGCCCACCAAGTTGTCGGTCAGGTCCAGCATGCCGCGCAGGAAGGTCTGGTAGCAGGCCACGCCTTCCTTCTGCAGCGCATCGCGGTCGCCGGCCGGGGCCCGCTTGAGCACGAAGCCGCCTTTCGAGCCGACCGGCACGATCACGGCGTTCTTCACCATCTGCGCCTTGACCAGACCGAGCACCTCGGTGCGGAAATCTTCCATGCGGTCGGACCAGCGCAGCCCGCCGCGCGCCACCTTGCCGCCGCGCAGATGCACGCCCTCGACCCGCGGCGAGTAGACGAAGATCTCGAACATCGGCCGCGGCTCCGGCAGGCCGGGCACCAGCGCCGGATTGAACTTGAATGACAGATAGGGCTTCGGCGCACCAGCGGCATCGGGCTGGAAGTAATTGCTGCGGGTGGTGGCCTGGATCAGCGCCAGGTACTGGCGCAGGATGCGGTCCTCATCGAGATTGGCGACCTGCTCCAGCGCGGCCTCGATTGCCGCCGCCGGCGAAAGGGCGGGGCGGGGCTCCTCGAGCGTTGCGGCCGGATCGAAGCGCGCCAGAAACAGTTCGAGCAACTGGCGCGCGATCTGCGGATGATGGGTCAGGGTCTGGCGGATGTAGGCCAGGCTGAAGGTGAAGCCTGCCTGCCGCAAATACTTGCTGTAAGCGCGCAGGATCACGACCTCGCGCCAGGTGAAGCGCGCGCTCAGCACCAGCCGGTTGAAATCGTCGTTCTCCGCCGCGCCGCGCCAGACCTGGTCGAAGGTGTCCTCGAACAGGCCCTTAACCCGGTCGAGCGCCAGCTCCGCGCCGGCTTCGTAGGTCATCGAGAAATCGTGGATCCAGACCGGCGCCGATTCCAGCGGCACGATCTGGTACGGATGTTCGTCTTGCACCCGCACCCCCATATGCTCCAGCATCGGCAGGCTGTCCGACAACGGTACCGGCCCGCCGGCGTGAAACAGCTTGAAATGGAGTTGCTCGGGCTGCGCTTCGAGCCGCCGGTAGAGCGACAGGCCCAAGCCCGGGCCTGCGCCTGCACCTGAGCCTGGCGGCGCCAGCTGCTCCATCATCTCGATGTCGTGTACCGCCAGCCGGGCCGAATAATCTTCCCGGTAGCCGGCCGGGAATGCGCTGGCGTAGCGGCGGTAGAGCAGGGTGGCGCGCTCCTCCCCGCAGCGTTCCAGCAGCGCCGCATACACCTCGTCCTGCCAGCGCCGCCCCGCTTGCGCCAGCCGTGCTTCGAGCGCGTCCACGTCGAACTCGGGGATGCCGCTGCCGGGCCCGGTGCGCACCGTGAAATGGATGCGCGCCAGCGGCGACTCGGACAGCTGCACATTGAACTCCGCGCTCACGCCGTTGAACGCCTCCAGCAGAATCTGCTGCATGCGCAGGCGCAACTCGGTGTTATAGGTGTCGCGCGGCACAAATACCAGACAGGACAGGAAACGGCCGTAAGGATCGCGCCGCACAAACAGGCGGGTGCGCTGGCGCTCGTTGAGGCGCACGATCCCCATCGCGTGTTGCAACAGGTCATCCTCGCCCACCTGGAATAGCTCGTCGCGCGGGTAGGTTTCCAGCACCATGCGCAGATCCTTGCCGGCGTGGCTGCCGGGCAGGAAGCCGGCACGCTGGATCACGTGTTCCACCTTGCGCCGCAGCAGCGGGATCTCGGCCAGGCTGGCGCTATAGGCGTTGTGGGTGTAGAGGCCGAGGAAACGGTGCTCGCCGTTCACCTTGCCCTGCGCGTCGAAGCGCTTGATGCCGATGTAGTCGAGGTAGCCGGGACGGTGCACGGTAGCGCGCGAATTGGCCTTGGTCAGCATCAGCAACTGCGGCACCCGCGCCAGGCGGCGCGAATCCGGCGGCAGCACGGCGAAGCTGGCGGAGCGTTGTTGCCCGCTTTGGCGCAGGATGCCCAGCCCAGAATCGGGCACGATGCGCAGCACGTCTTCGCCGCCCTCCGTCACCAGATCGTAGTCGCGGTAACCGAGGAAGGTAAAGTGGTCTTGCGCAGCCCAGTCCAGGAAGGCCTTGATCTCGGCCGCCTCCGCCCTGTCGACGGGGGCGGCATCGATCTCGGCGCTGATGTCGCGCAAGCGGGCCAGCATCGGCGGCCAGTCTTCCACCGCGTTGCGTACGTCCTGCAGCACCCGCTCGATGCCAGCCCGCAGCTGCTCCAGCTGCTGCGGGTCGGTCTGCCGGTCGACCTCCATGTGGATGATCGATTGCAGCGACCCATCGGTGGCTTCGGCGCTCAGAAATTCAATGAATTCGCCAGCGGCGTCGCGCTTGATGCGCAGCACCGGGTGGATCAGCAGATGCAGGGTGAGGCCCTGACGGTTGGCCTCCATCGTCACCGAATCGACCAGGAAAGGCATGTCATCGTTGACGATTTCGACCACCGTGTGGCCGGACTGCCAGCCGTGTTCTTCGATGCGGGGATTGGTGACGCGCAGCTTGGCCGTACCCGGGCTGAAACGGCGCAGCAAATTCCAGTGCGACAACACCGCCCCGTACAGGTCCTGCACGTTGCGCTCGCGCAAGTCGTCGGGATCGACCTGCGCATAGTATATTTGGGCGAAGCGCACAATCGACGCAATGTCCTGGCCCGCGCATCGCTCTTCAATCAGTGCGCTGATCTTGCCGATCAACTCCGTTTTGGTTTCTTCGCTATTGGCCAGCATGCGGTTCACCTTATCGTTTTTCTGTGGGCAGGCGACTGCAGATGGCCGGCGGGTTGCCCGGAACCAGTCGGCTTGTTTCAGCTTAGACGACACACCGGAGGAACGAAAGCCGAATTGGGGCAGAACTGAGAATGCGAGTGAAATAGACTAAACGAAAGGAAAAAACTGCCGCTGGAATGAACGCCCCCTTCATCCACAAGGGTGACGAGGAAAGCGGACCGGAGATAACGCAAAGAAGAGGCGGATTCTCACAGCCCGACGGGATCGAATGTGCCAAAGTGGGATGTTGAATAAAACCACTTGAGGAGGGTGAACCAAAAATGAATCATGGCGTCTGTGGCATCGACATTGCCAAGCGGTGTTCCAGTTTCACTGGGTCGAGCCGGAGACCGGTGAGGTGGTCCGCGAGCAGATCAAGCAGACCCGGTTTCTGGAACATTGCTCTCTCTGAGGTGTCTCAAGATACCTCTCTGGTAGTCCATGAGATTACACCAGCCGCCAAAAGATAGTGATGCGAAAAAATAAGCGTCGATGCAGGACATTTGGCAATCTGCACCAATCCACTATTGCAAACCGCTGTAGACCAGAGTTTTCCCAATTTTGCAATGATCGAGCAGAGGCCTAATGAAACCAATTTCAAATATGGCCTTCTATTGTTGCGGCGTACGGATGCAGGATGCCGCGCGCGAAAGTCCCGTTTGTGGCGATGTGTACGCAAAATTGTTCATCGATGAATATGGACGACGCATTTGCGATAAGTTTAAAGAGGAAACAATTTCCAGTGCCAGCATCATTGTCAGGCACCGCATAATCGATGACATTGTGCGTCATATGCTGCTTTCCAGGCCCAATCTAGGCATTGTAACCATAGGCGCTGGCTTTGATAGTCGCCCTTATCGATTAGCAGGAGGCACATGGTTTGAGCTGGACGAGCCACAGGTGATGGCATACAAAAATGAACGATTACCGATTTCTGAATGCGCAAATCCACTTCACCGTGTTTCGATCGATTTTTGCATTGATTCGCTGGAAGAAAAACTTTCGCATATTGTGCATAGGGGGCCGATAATATTAATTCTGGAAGGTGTCTTTATTTATTTAAATGAAAACGAAATCAGGAAATCACTAAAAATATTCCATAATTGTTTTCCAAAGCATCAACTCGTTTGCGATCTGGTGAGCCGTAAAATGGTCGAAAGTTACGGGAAGAAACTTCATGAAATTGTTGAGGAAATGGGGGCTTCGTTCAAGGCAGTCGATAAACCTGAATCGATATTCTTAATAAGCGGCTATCACGTCAAAAAGACGATTTCCATCCTGGAAGTATCTGTGGATCTCGGGATCAACAAAATTCCGAAATTTATTTGGAGATTTTTTTTTAATGGGGAAATTAAAGATAACTCGGTCTATGTGTTGGAAAAGCACGATCCTATTGAATGATCGCCTGCGGCCTGTGGGCCATTGTGCGACAGGTCGTCGGCTTGCTGCGCAACGTTCTTGGCAGAAGTCACGAGGGAAATTCACAAGACAAGGCACTGGATGCGATGAAGGATTGGATGCGATGAGGAAATGGCCGGAAAGGTCGAAGTCTCGTAGGTGTGGGTTCGCGCGTATATTTTCGAGAAAATCCTTGGCACGGCGCTCGATCGCGGAGGTGTTGACTGCGATGGTGATCCGGCGGCAAGCTAGCCTGCAGCCAAGCCCGAGTCTGGAGACAGGCTTCACAAGGCTATAACATATATATGCCGATGTAAAAAAATAGAAGGCAGGCGATGAGGGAAACCAAGCGGAGGCGGCTTACGGCTCTACCAAAAGCCAACGTGGGACGCGCGGCATCACAGGCCGGGAGGATCAACGCGTTCGACCCGTTCGGCATCGGGAAAGCTTTCGCCACAGTGCAGCTGGCGTGGCTGGCCCACCCTAAAGAGTTGACCGACGCGTCTATCAGGCTCTCCAGCGCGCTACAAGGTTGGGTTTTCCATTCATGGAACCGGACCATGGGGCTCGAGAACGAAGCGTGGGTTCCGGTGTTGGGTCAGGATGAGCGCTTCCTGGATCCCGAGTGGGAACGGAATTCGGGATTCTCCGCGTGGCGCCAATGCTATCTCTTCTACACGCACTGGCTGGAACAGACACTTTACGACACGCCAGGCGTGTCGAAGACGGAACGCCGCACCGCGGCTTTTTGGGCCCGGCAATGGCTTGACGCCATTGCTCCGAGCAATTTCCTGTTGACCAATCCCGTGGCGCTGAAAACGCTGGTGGAAAGCGGAGGGAAGAGCTTTCTTCAAGGCATACAAAATTGGCATGACGACGTGAAAGTGGGCGACCTGCAAATGGTCGACCGGTCTGCCTTTGCCGTCGGCAAGGATCTCGCCACCACGCCTGGGGCAGTGGTCTTTCGCAATGAGCTCATGGAGGTGATCCAGTACACCCCGACCACGGATCAAGTGCATGCGCTGCCGATTGTGATCATCGCGCCCTGGATCAACAAGTTTTATATTCTCGACCTCACCCCCCAAAAAAGCCTGGTGCGTTTTCTGCTGGATAACGGATTCAGTGTTTTCGTGACCAGCTGGAAAAATCCGACCGCCGCGCTGTCCCACCTCACCTTCGATGATTACCTGTTTAAAGGTGCGCTCGCAGCCATCGACGTCGCCCGGTCGATTACAGGGGCACCGCAGGTGCACGCCGTCGGTTATTGCCTCGGCGGCACGGCGCTGGCGGCACTGATGGCGTGGCTTAACAAGGAATATGACGAGCGCCGGGAGGACATCCCGGTCGCCCATTGGACGCTGTTGGCATCCCTGGTGGATTTTTCGAGACCGGGCGAAATTGAGGTGTTCGTCAACGAGAGTGCGATTGCCACGGTTGAGAATATCGTGTCCACAAGGGGTTACCTAAGCGGGCGGGCGCTTGCCAACACGTTCCGGATGCTGCGCCCCAATAGCCTGATCTGGCATTACTTCGTTCACAGGTATCTGTATGGGGAGAGCGTGCCTGCTCTCAATGTGTTGTTTTGGAATATGGATTACACGCGCTTGCCGCGGGCCATGCACGTTTTTTACCTGCGTGAGTTTTATCTTCGTAACAAATTGGTGGAAAAGAACGGGGTCACACTCGGCGGGCACGCGATTGATCTCTCCCGGATTGCACAACCGCTTTATGCGGTCGGCGCGCATGAGGACCACATTGCGCCGTGGCGCGCGACTTTTCGCACGGCGAGTTTGGTGCAAGGGCCAGTGCGGTACGTGCTTTCGAGCTCCGGCCATATTTTCGGCATCATCAATCCGCCTGTGCAACCGCCGAAGCGCGAGTATTGGGCGGGCGACGCTACCCATATGATTGACGCCAAAGCCTGGCGTGCGCGCCAGCCGCGACTATTCGGTTCCTGGTGGGAAGACTGGGTGGGATGGCTGGACCAGCGTTGCGGGCCCTTGCGCAGCGCTGTCCCGGTGGGAAGCTCGACCTACCCAACACTTTGTGCCGCGCCCGGCAGTTACGTACATGAGACCTGAACTGGCCACTGGCCTTTCATACCGGGTCCCCGTCGCGACACACTGAACCAGCCCCCGGCAGCCAGGGCATTCCCAATCCTTGCTTCAGACCGGAGACGAGACAATCGATGATCAGCCCATACCCCCAGATATCACCTCTTGCGCGTTAATGCAACAGAACCATCGCTCACACTAAAGCCGGATTCGCCGGCTGCGAGACATTATTGATTACACTTCCAACGACCTCCGGGATCAGTGCGATCATCGCCTTTTGGGTATCTGTCGCCGGACGGTGTGCTGAAATGGCAATCGCGAGCAGGCTGGTGATGCGAGGTTCGATAATGGGGCGGACCACGAAATTGTCAGCTTTGCCTGAAGTCGCAACCGCATGCTTTGGCAAAATTGCGTGGCCGGCGCCATCGGCCACCAACTCAAGAATTGCTGCAACACCGTCGATTTCGAATGCAATATTTGGTTTGACGCCAATGAAAGCCATTTGTGTTTCAACTAACATCCTTAACGCATTTGGCAGGCTGGGAATGATCAGCGGCAGCTTGGCGACATCGCGCAAAGATATCGGTTCGGAAAGTCTGGTGTTGCTGCCTTGCGCTAACCGGGGCGCGATCAGAAACAGGTCTTCCTCAAGCAATGGCGTGATCTCCGTGTCTTTGTCAGGCGTAGGGTTATAAAGCAAGGCAATATCAAGCCTGCCACGCATTAAGGCTTCGCGTATGGATACGGACAGGCCCTCGGTGATGGAGACAATGGCATTTGGCAAACGGTTGTGACACTCACGAATGAGCGGAACAGTCATCAACCTTGCAATACTCGGCGGCAGACCTAGCGTGACCCGCCCGGCCAAGGCGCCACCTATTCTGCCCAGCTCCTCCTGGGCACGTTCGACCTGACGCAATATCCCTCTGCCATGGCTTAACAATAAGCTTCCTGCCTCAGTCATGGTAACGCCACGCCCATGCCTGATCAGCAAATGTTGTCGTAGCTCGACCTCTAGCAATCGCACCTGGCGGCTCAACGCAGGTTGGGCAACATTGAGCAAAATCGACGCCCGCGTAAAGCTGCCCAATTCAGCAACACACACGAAATATTCCAATTGCTTCAAATCCATGAGGTATCTCATATTGTTATATCAGCTAGGTGGATTATACCGTTTCTTCCTAGGTCTGACAGCCCTACAATTGACCCATGCAAACCTCGATTCCAACCTTGTTGATGCGTGCAGGTACGTCGCGTGGCCCATTTTTCCTCGCCTCCGACCTGCCGGCCGATATTGCGACCCGTGACCGCGTGCTTCTGGCCGTCCTAGGCTCTCCCGATAAACGGCAGATCGATGGGCTCGGGGGTGCGAATCCGCTAACCAGTAAAGTTGGCATCGTTAGCAAAAGCAGCACGCCCGGTGTCGCGCTGGATTTTCTTTTTGCCCAATTGCAACCGGACAGTGACATTGTCGACACGACGCCAAACTGCGGCAACATGCTGGCCGCAGTGGTGCCGTTTGCCCTTGAGCGCGGCCTGATTGAGGGGCAGGGTAGCAGCACTACCGTGCGCGTGTTGACCCTCAACACCGGCATGCAATGTGACGTGACCGTGCTGACGCCAGATGGCCACGTGTCTTATGACGGCGATGCCAGAATTGACGGCGTGCCCGGCAGCGCAGCACCAATCACGATCAACTTTCTGGATACCGCGGGTTCGGTCTGCAGTGGCCTGCTCCCCACCGGCAAGGTACTGGATGAGGTCACAGTTGAAGGCGATGACTTTGCACCGTTCACGCTGCAATTGACCTGCATAGACAATGGCATGCCGATGGTATTGATGCGTGCCAGCGACTTGGGCCGCACCGGCTATGAAACGGTAAGCGAGTTGAATGCCGACGTTGAACTCAAGGGCCGGCTGGAGACTTTGCGCCTGAAGACCGGACATCTGATGGGCCTGGGGGACGTGAGTAAAAAGTCATACCCCAAGATGTGCCTCATTGCCCCGCCAAAAGACGGCGGCAGCATTGCCACACGTTGCTTCATCCCGCATGTTTGTCACGATGCCATTGGCGTGCTGGCGGCCGTCACGGTCGGCACCGCGTGCGTGCTCGACGGCTCAGTGACCCAAGGCATCGCGGCCATCCCTGAAGGTGACTGCAAAACGGTGTCGGTGGAGCATCCGACCGGGGAATTCAGCGTCGAGCTGGCTCTGGATCCGGCGCATCCGCAAAGCGTGACCCGCGCCGCCCTGTTGCGCACGGCGCGGCTGATCATGCGCGGTGAGGTGATGATTCCTGCATGCATCTGGACCAAAGACTGAGAAATTACAAGGAGACACAATAAATGCGAAAGCCAATGATCATCGACTGTCACGGTCATTACACGACCGCACCCAAGGCACTGGAAGACTGGCGTAACCGTCAGATCGCCGGAATCAAGGATCCCTCTTCCATGCCGAAAGCATCGGAATTGAAGATCAGCGACGACGAACTGCGCGAGTCGATCGAGAGCAACCAGCTTAGGCTGATGAAGCAGCGCGGCAGCGACCTCACCATTTTCTCGCCACGCGCCAGCTTCATGGCGCACCACATCGGCGACTTCAATGTATCGTCTGCCTGGGCTGCCATCTGTAACGAACTCTGCTATCGTGTCGCGCAGCTGTTTCCGGATCACTTCATCGGTGCCGCCATGTTGCCGCAGTCGCCCGGTGTCGATCCGGCCAGCTGTATTCCAGAGCTGGAAAAATGCGTCCAGCAATTCGGCAGCGTTGGCATCAACCTGAACCCCGATCCTTCTGGCGGTCACTGGACTTCGCCGTCGTTGAGCGATCGCCACTGGTACCCGATCTACGAAAAAATGGTGGAATACGACATTCCGGCCATGATTCATGTATCCACCAGTTGCAATGCCTGCTTCCATACTACCGGCGCGCACTACCTGAATGCTGATACCACGGCGTTCATGCAATGTCTCACCTCGGATTTGTTCAAGGATTTTCCGACGCTCAAATTTATCATTCCTCATGGCGGAGGCGCCGTGCCCTACCATTGGGGACGCTTCCGTGGCTTGGCGCAGGAACTGAAGAAACCCTTGCTGCAGGACCACCTGCTCAACAATATCTTCTTTGACACCTGCGTCTACCACCAGCCAGGCATTGACCTGCTGACCAAAGTTATACCGGTCGATAACATTTTGTTCGGATCCGAGATGATCGGCGCGGTGCGCGGCATCGATCCCGAAACCGGCCATTATTTCGACGATACCAAGCGCTACATCGAAGCATCGACTCAACTGAGCGATGAGGACCGGTACAAGGTCTACGAAGGCAACGCGCGCCGGGTATTCCCGCGGTTAGATGCCGCACTTAATGCAAGAAAGTAAGCTCATGAACAACAACGATCTAGCAAATACCCTGGGAGTGGTCAAACGCAACATCATGCGTGCCGACCAGGCTGCCGTCGAAAAATTATCGCGTTTTGGCGTCGCCACCATTCACGAAGCCATGGGACGTGTCGGCCTGATGAAGCCATTCTTGCGACCCGTGTATGTCGGCGCATACGTGTGCGGCACAGCGGTGACGGTGCTGCTGCAGCCCGGCGACAACTGGATGATGCATGTGGCCGCGGAACAATTGCAGCCCGGTGACGTGGTGGTAGCAGCAGTTACTTCGGACAATATCGATGGCTTTTTTGGCGATCTGCTGGCCACGTCGTTCCGCGCTCGCGGGGCCAGGGGTTTGATCATTGATGCCGGCGTGCGCGATGTCAAGGAATTGACGGCCATGCAGTTTCCGGTGTTCTCCAAAGCGATCCATGCCAAGGGCACTATCAAGGCCACTCTGGGCTCGGTGAACATTCCAGTGGTGTGCGCCGGCGCCATGGTCTACCCGGGGGACGTGGTGATCGCCGATGACGACGGTGTCGTTGTCGTGCCTGCTGCCATCGCTCGGCAAGTGGCCGATGCGGCTGAAGCACGTGAGGCCAATGAAGGCGACAAGCGCGCCAGGCTGGCAGCCGGCGTGCTGGGTCTGGACATGTACAACATGCGTGGGCCATTGGAAAAGGCCGGTTTGAAGTACCTCGACTAAAAGCGAATTCGGCAACAGTTGATCGTCCGGCAAAGTCTACAAAAAACTTGTTTCCCCGAAAAAATTAAAAAACCCCTGATTGCCTGAAAGGATGCGCGGACAGTTTGATTGCGCTTTCAACCAAATCAGGCACATCCAATAACGATTGAATAAAGGAGATTCGACAATGTTTAAGTGGTTCACAGAGCTTACAAAGTCCGAGAAACGCACCTTCTGGGCATGTTTCAGCGGCTGGGGGCTCGATGCGATGGATACCCAAATGTATGCCCTCACCATCCCGACGCTGATCGCGTTATGGGGGATGACCAAGGGGGAAGCCGGAATTCTCGGGACGACCGTTCTCATCATGGCCGCTATCGGCGGCTGGATTGCCGGCATCCTGGCCGACCGCTACGGCCGGGTCAGAATCCTGCAATTAACCATCATCTGGTTTTCGGCGTTCACGTTCTTGTCCGCGTTCACACATTCGTTCGGGGAACTGATGTTCACGCGCAGTCTGCAAGGGATCGGTTTCGGAGGCGAGTGGGCGGTCGGTGCTGTCCTGATTAGCGAAACGATCAACCCGCAGGTGCGTGGCCGGGTGGTCGGAGCGCTACAGGCCGGGTGGGCAGCCGGCTACGGCATCGCCGTGTTGGTGTCGACGATTCTTTTCAGCTACCTTCCTCAGGATGTAGCCTGGCGGGTGTTTTTCAGTCTCGGCCTAGCACCCGCACTACTTGTTCTTTGGATCCGGCGCAACATCAAGGAGGCCCCGGTATTTGCCGAAGCGCGTCCAGATGCAAAAAAAGCAAATGTCTGGGAAGTCTTCCATGTTCCCAATAGGGCGACAACTCTCAAGGTCATCCTGCTGACATTCGGAATCTACGGTGGGAACTACGTGATGATCACCTGGTTGCCGGCCTATCTGAAATTGGTACTGCACCTTTCCATTGCAAACGTGGGTGGCTACCTCGCCATCAACATTCTCGGTTCCTTCGCCGGGGCGTTCCTGAATGGCTGGATGGCCGATGCCTTCGGACGGCGTAAGACCTTTATGATCATTGCCTGTTGTCAGGCCATCGCGGTCGCGGTTTATACGCTGACGCCGATCAACCTGACGGCGACACTTATCCTGGGATTTGTGCTGGGCACCTTGCAGTCGGGCACGGCGGCAGGCACCGCTGCCTACATCGCCGAGCTTTTTCCGACCCGCATCCGCGGCTCGGCTCAAGGTTTGTGCGGCAATGCAGGCCGCGCGCTGGGAGCCTTCATGCCGACTATGGTGGGTATCCTCAGCATGAACATGGAGTTGGGGGCCGCCATGGGTCTTTGTGCCAGCGCCGCTTATTTCCTGGTGGTCCTCGCGGCTTTCCTCTTACCCGAGACCCGGGGACGCGATCTCCGCACGATCATGGTGGCGGGCTGAATCTCGAGGCGGCGCGGGGGCGATGCTGTTGTGCCTGAAACATAGAATGAAAGAAATATTCTGATGATTATCGATATTCATGGTCACTACACTACCGCGCCCAAGGCGCTTGAAGAGTGGCGCAATCGGCAAATCGCCGGGCTCAAGAATACTGCCATGAGATCTTCTTGCTACATCCTATCGAGCGCAAGTTGCCTGCGGCCTGATCACCGACGCCGGCGTGCGCGATGTCAAGGATTTGACCGCCATGCAGTTCCCCGTATTCTCGAAGGCCATCAGTGCGAAGGGGACTGCGCGCGCGACTCTGGGCTCGGTGAATGTACCGGTGATCTGTGCGGACGCATTAGTCAACCCGGCGATGTCGTGCTGGCTGACGACGATGGCGTTGTCGTCGTACCGCGTGACGTGGCGGCCCAGGTCGCCGATGCGGCTGAAGCACGTGAGGCCAATGAAGGCGACAAGCGCGCCAGGCTGGCAGCCGGCGTGCTGGGTTTGGACATGTACAACATGCGTGGGCCATTGGAAAAGGCCGGTTTGAAGTACCTCGACTAAAAACGAATTCGCCAACAGTTGATCGATCCTTCCAATTCAGGAGCACCATGAAATTCGAGATGACCCCCGGATGGCTGCCGTTTTATCCCGTGCCATCGAAACCCCGTTTCACGCTGCCGCCTGGCGCCGTGGATGCCCACTGCCACGTGTTTGGTCCAGGCGCCGAATTTCCCTATGCCCCAGAGCGCAAATACACGCCCTGCGATGCATCGAAGGCGCAGTTGTTCGCTCTGCGTGACCACTTGGGCTTCGACAAGAATGTGATCGTCCAGGCCACCTGCCACGGCAGCAATAACCAGGCGATGATCGATGCGCTCAAACATTCCAAGGGCAGGGCGAGAGGGGTCGCAACGATCAAGCGCACGATCAGCGACGCCGAGTTGGAAGAGATGCACGAGGCGGGCGTGCGCGGCACGCGCTTCAACTTCGTCAAGCGCCTGGTCGACTTCACGCCGCGTGAAGAACTGCTGGAAATTGCCAACCGCATTGCCCCGCTGGGCTGGCATGTGGTGATCTATTTCGAGGCGGTTGATCTGCCAGAGTTGTGGGACTTCTTCACCACGCTACCGACCATCGTGGTGGTGGACCATATGGGGCGCCCCGATGTGACCAAGCCGGTGGATGGCCCCGAGTTCGAACTGTTCGTAAAAATGATGCGAGAACATTCCAATATCTGGTCGAAAGTAAGTTGCCCGGAGCGCTTGAGTGTTTCCGGCCCGAGCGCGCTGAACGGCGAGCAAAGTGCCTACCGTGATGTGGTGCCATTCGCGAAACGGCTGGTTGAGACTTTCCCTGACCGGGTGTTATGGGGCACCGACTGGCCGCACCCGAATCTCGCCAACCACATGCCAGATGACGGCTTACTGGTGGATTACTTGCCGCGCATAGCCACGACGGTTGAGTTGCAGCGCAATCTGCTGGTGGACAATCCGACCCGCCTATATTGGGGCAAGGAGGGAAATCATTCATAACTCATGAGAATTGGGCCGATCTTTAACTCTGCCAGCGACCCATTGGTAAAGCCTGCAGCGGCGCAGCACAGATAGTTACTAGCAAGAAATCTAAAATCAAGAGGAGACACTCATGAGCACGGACACATTCCATCTACGCAGTATTTCAGGCAGAGGACGACGAAGCTGGTACAAACAGCTTTGGGTCCAAGTGCTTTTTGCAATGGTAATCGGAATCGCGGTCGGGCACTACTACCCCGCCGCTGGCCAGAGCATGCAGCCGCTTGGAGACGCTTTCATCAAACTGATTCGCATGCTGATCGCACCAATCATCTTCTGTACCGTCGTCCTCGGTATTGCGAAAATGGATGACATGTCGAAAGTGGGGAGAGTCGCAATCAAAACCCTCATCTACTTTGAAGTGATGACGTCGATAGCACTGATCGTGGCGCTTGTAATCGTCAATCTCTGGCAGCCTGGCGTGGGCATGAACGTCCAGGCGTCCTCGCTCGATGCCGGATCAGTCAAAGGTTATGTTGATCAGACCCATGCGCACGGAATTATTCCGTTTCTTATGAATATCATTCCTTCGACAGTAGTGGGCTCGCTCGCCGAAGGAAATATTCTGCAGGTCCTGTTTATTTCGGTGATCTTCGGCAGCGCATTGATCGCCCTGGGAGAGCATGGCAAGCCCTTGGTCAATATTCTTGAAGTGGCCTCCAATGTTTTGTTCGGTGCTGTAGCAATTGTGATGTGGGCCGCACCGCTTGGGGCCTTTGGCGCCATTGCGTTCACTGTCGGTAAGTACGGCGCTGGCGCGCTTGTATCGCTGGGTAACTTACTGCTCTGCTTTTATGTGACATGCCTCATTTTCGTCTTCCTTGTGCTCGCCCCGCTATCGAAAATGTGCGGCTTCAGCCTTTTCAAACTGATGCGCTACATCCGCGAGGAAATCCTGATTTGCTTCGCAACCACATCTTCGGAAGTGGTTCTCCCACGTATGCTGAAAAAGATGGAAAACCTCGGTTGCAAATCCAGCGTCGTGGGACTCGTTATCCCGACCGGCTATTCGTTCAATCTCGACGGTACATGCCTTTATCTCGCAACCGTCTGTGTGTTCCTCGCCCAAGCGACCAACACGCCGTTGGACATGTACCAGCAGATCGGACTCCTCGCCGTGTTGTTGCTGACTTCAAAGGGTGCCGCAGGCGTGGCCGGTGCCGCGTTCGTGGTCTTGGCCGCGACCCTATCGACGGTCGGATCGATTCCCGTCGCAAGCGTCGCACTGGTGTTGGGAGTTCACCGTCTGTTGGCCGAAGGTTTGGTCCCGACCAATCTGATTGGCAACGCCGTTGCGACCATCATCATCTCGAAATGGGAAGGTGCACTCGACAAGGACAGGCTCGACCGAGTGCTCAATGGTCAACCCGAGTAGGTGCAAATTGTACCTAACTGGCCTCTTCTGCTGATGCAGTGATAAAGACCGCCAATGTTTTTCTTTATCTGTACACGCTTAAGATTTATCCCACCTGCATACGCGCAATTCGCACCGGTTTGGCAACCTTCTGCTGACGGGCCTCTGCAGCTTCGCCTGCAATTGTCGGAATTGTGTTGGCGGGGCAGGGCATTGCCACGGTGTTTTTGATGTTTGCCTGTGTCGCCGTCGTAGGTGTATGCACGGCGTACCGAATGATTGAAACAACTGACCGTGCATTGGAGGACATCGCTCCATGAGATAGAACCGATAGGGTGATATGGCGGCACGCCGACCGTCAGACGTCTGGAATTCCAAAGCAAAAATAAATTATCCGAGGAGATGAAATGAAAAAAATACATGTGGTGTCAAAGGCGGTCGCGGTTACTGGTCTCCTTTTAGGCTTTACGGCAAGCGATGCCGTTGCTCAGGCATCCGTACAAGTGTATGGCTTGGTCGGGGCATATGTAGGCAGCGCCAAACGCAGCGGTGACGCTTCATCCGTGCTTCAGGAAGGGGGCGGGGGATTGACCACTTCCTATCTCGGATTTAAAGGGAATGAAGATCTGGGCAGCGGTTACAAAGCCGTTTTTGCACTGGAAAGCTTCTTTCGTCCCGATACCGGCGAGCAAGGCCGCAGTGCAACCGACCCCTTCTTTGCACGGAACGCCTGGGTGGGCATCGAGGGTGGTTTCGGCAGAGTGACTTTGGGACGTCAAACCAATCCGACCTACACCAACATGGCTACGCTAAGCCCGTTCGGCTCTTCTGTCGTTTTTTCACCGCTGGTACTGCAATCGTTTGTCGCAACCTATGGCAGCGCCATTGTCGGCGACACCGTCTGGAACAACGTCATCGAATATACATCGCCAAATCTCGGAGGATTCAAAGGTGCGGCCGTGTATGGCTCAGGCGAAGTTCCCGGCCAACCCGGCATTGCCAACATGGGCCTGCACGGGAGTTACACCCAAGGCCCGTTCACTGCCGCGCTATCTGCTCAACGCGTACGCGTAAATACGCCTTCGTCTGCTGTCTCACAACAAGATGCTTATTTAGGCGGTGTTACTTACGATTTCAAACTTTTAAAAATATACACATCATTGGAAAAGACGAGTTCGAGCTCAGGTATCGCTTCTAAAACGTACGATGCAGGTCTGTCAATTCCGATAACAAAGAACGGTTCACTGTTAGCTGAAGTGGCAAGAACAAAAGTGAATGCGCCGAAGAATATTGAAACGGCGCGCACAACGGCGTCTATTGGCTACGACCATTTTTTATCAAAACGTACCGATGTATATGCCATTTATGTGTTTGATAAAAAATCCAACGCCGGCTCTGCCGGGACAGTAGGAGTGGGAATGCGACACACTTTTTAAAGAATTGATGGCGTGGTTCAAAAATGGCTTATTGGGATAACACCGACAATAGCGATCCTGCCGCCCCCGCCTCCTGCCGCGCATTATTCTGGGCGTTCGCCTGGATAGGCCTGTCTGGTTTCGGCGGCGTACTGCCGTGGGTACGACGGGTACTGGTGGAGCAGAAAAAATGGATGACGCCGGCCGAATTCACCGAGCTGCTTAGTATGGCGCAATTGATTCCTGGCCCCATCGTTTCGAGTTTCACTGTAATGCTTGGGCGGCGCTACTTTGGCCTGAAAGGCGCTTTTTTCGCCGTCACGGGGCTGTATTTTTTTCCGCTGTGCATCATCCTGATTCTGGGTTACTTGTACCAGTCCTATGGCCAGCAATCGCTGGTCCAGCATATCCTGAACGGGGTGAAACCGGTGTCAGCTGGATTGGTGATCGCTACCGCGCTCAAGCTCATCGCCAGCCTGCCGCGCGCGCTGCATACAGCACTCTTCGTGTTAACTACCTTCATCTCCATCACGTTGCTGCACATTCCCCTCGTGCTCACGATGCTGGTACTGGCTCCGATCGCCATCGCAGCAGTATGGAAGCAACAATGAGTATTTCTGAACTGAGCGATATGACCCTGCACATGGCGCTGCTGTCGCTGATGGCGATCGGCGGTGTCACTGCGGTATTGCCCGACATCCACCGCTATGTGGTGGATGCGCAAGGCTGGATGAGTAGCGAGCAGTTCGCCGCCCTGTTCGCGCTGTCTCAGGCGGCACCCGGACCCAATGCGCTGTTTATCACCTTGTTTGGGCTGCAGATGGCCGGCCTGCCCGGTGCGTTCGGCGCGACGTTGGGGATGTTTGGGCCTTCATCCCTCCTGGCCTATCACGCAGTCGGTTGGGCCGACCTGTTTGCCCATACCCGCTGGCTCAATGCTTTCCGCCGCGGCATGGCACCCATCACGGTCGGTCTGGCGCTCAGCAGCGGTGTCCTGCTGGCTCGGGCGGTTGATACTAGCTTATCCAGTGTTGTTTTGACCGGCGCCACCGTGGTGGTGGTTCTAATGCGCAGCCGTTGGAACCCCTTGTGGCTGATCATCGCCGGCGCGCTGTTCGGCTTGGCAGGTTGAATTTCACGCTCTGGTGCAAATTTTCCAGGCAGTTACACTTGCCACTTTTGAAGGGGACAAGACACGAAACGGAATTTTACGCACGCTGAGCGTGACGGCTCGTGTTTAACGCCATTTTCGGCTCACATTGTCTGCAAATGAGCGTGCAATCATCCGAAGTGTCCGTAATCGGGGTGAAGCGCGACCTGCAAGAAAACAGCCAACATGCACCTTTGGTCAGAACCATTGCAATGCCAGTGGTCGTCGTCGGCACTCAATTGATGCAGCCGCCCGGCGGTGCAGCACCGCCTGCGCCGCCGGCATCACCATTAATTAGGGGCATCAGCGTGGGCGCCAGCACTTTCAGCAATTGCACCGGCAGGCCGCTGGTGAAGTCGTAGGCGGCGGCCTGCGCTCCCGGCACGTAGGCGATGATGGTGCCGAAGAAACGTTCATCGATGTTGAACACGAAAGTCGCAGATCGATTCACCACGCGCGATGAAATCAGGCGGCCGCCAGCGCCGTAGGTATCAAAGCGCTGATCGCCGGTGCCGGTCTTGCCGCCGACCGGAATGAAGCTGCCGTCAGGCCGGACAAATGCCTGCTTCACGCGTTTGGCGGTGCCGTCTTCCACCACCCGCCGGATCGCCGCGCGCACCGCTTGCGCCACTTCCGGCGCCAGCACCCGTTCCGCCTGGGCCGGCTTGTATTGCAGCAGGGTTTCATACGGCGTCGCGACCGCGAAGTGCAGCGACCGGATGCGGGTATTCGGTTTGCGCTCGCCATCGTTGACCAGTATCCCCATCAATTCCGCCAGCGCGGCGGGACGGTCGGCCGACGCCCCGAGCGCGGTCGCATACGACGGCACCAGCGAATCGAAGGGGTAACCCGTGTGCGCCCATTGGCGGTGGATTTCCAGAAATCCTTCGCCTTCGAGCAAACCCAGAATCCGCCTGTCCTGCGCATGCTTGCGATGGGTGGAAAACAGCCAGGAATACACCGCCTGGCGCTCAGCGACACTGGCCTGCATCACTTGCGTCTGACTCGCCCCCGGATGGTTGCGCAGATAGCCGACCAGCCACAACTCGAGCGGATGGACGTTTGCCAGATAGCCGCGATCCGCCAGCGACATCTGTTGCGGCGCGTATTGCTCGTAGAGTTTGGCCAGCCTTGGCTCGGCCAGCTTGAGGCCGTCCGGCAGATTGGCCTTCACGAAAGCAGTGAACTGGTCGAGCGTCGCATCCGGTGCAATGGTGCGGAAGATGGCCGCCAGCCGCGACGCGGTCGGGCGCACGTTCTCCAGCAGCAAATCCTCCGCCTGTTGTGCGGTTTTGCCCTGGTATTTGACCAGGAAACGCCGCATGAACACCTGCCCTTCGCGATCGGCGAAGCGCGCCAGATACGCGGCACGGCGCGGATCGTCGGCATCCTGCAGCAGCTTGGCCGAGGACCCGGGGGTCAGGAACATATAGTGGTGCACGATATCGCGCATCAGCCGGATGAACACCAGGTTGACCGAATTGCGCAGTCCATCGCGTACCGACATCACCTTGCCATTGTCCTCGCGCTTGAAATTGTCGAAGTGGTGCAGCCCGCCGCCGGTAAAAAATCCTTCCCCGGTACTGGCGGAATAGCGCCGCTCCAGCGCCGCATCCAGCATCGTGCTCAGGTCCTTATCTTTCGCAGCAAGAAAATAATCGGCCGCCCAGCGCGTCAGGATATCCTGCCGGTCGACTTCCAGCGCGCGCAATTGCGTGCCATCCAGCACCGACAGTCGCTCATACAGTTTGGCCATGATGTCGAGATAGGTCACCAACGTGCGCAGTTTGGCGGTGGAGCCGAGGTCGAGCTTGGTGCCTTCGTTGATATTCAGGGGCTGGTCGAAATTATCGGTTTGCACCCGCAGGGTATTGGCGTCGCTTCCGCGCTCATATAGCGTGAAGCTATACACCACCTTGGCCGGATCACCACGGTCCAGCAACTGCTTGCTGTTGAGTCCGGCCGCCTCGGCGCTGGCCGGTTCGCGCAACTCCCGCAACAGCTTGGTCACTGCTGCCTGCACCGGCGCATCCAGCGTGCTGGCCACGCCGAGATCGAGGCGATCCAGATCGTACAGGCGACTGCCGCCGAGCAAGCCGGCAAGATGCGTGCGCACCGCATTGGCCGCCTTCTGCGTCACAAAAGAAACCGCTGCGACAGGAATCTTGTTGGCACGCCGATTCAGCTTTGCCTTGAGCGCTGCATCGCGCAGCGCAGGCGTAATCACGCCGGCACTGCCCAGCAGGCGCAGATGGCTGTCGGTGAGTTGCTCCAATTCGGCCTCATCGGCATCGAAATAATACGAAGGGCGGCGCTGTGAAATCAGCAGGCTCAGCGACTGCTTGTACAGTTGCGCCTGCTCGCTGACATCGCCATTTTGCGCCGCTGTGTTTTTCAGGATGCGGTTGACTTCATTGAAATCACGCCCATACCAGACCCACAAACCATCGCCCAGGCCATGCACTTCACCAAAGCCGGCCTTGGCTGACAGTGGCATCGTATTCATGTAGCTCAACACGATCTGGCGCCGCACCGCACCGGTATCCTCGCCCTGCTGATAGGCGCGCAAGGCGGCCGACACCATCTGCTGCAATTTTTCCTGGATCGATGACGTGCGTCCTTCGGAAGAATGACGGTACTTCTCTATTTGGGTCGCCAGCGTGCTGCCGCCGGGCGTACTGCCGTTGCCGGTGACGGCACTCTTGGCCTTGATCAGCACCGCATTTGCCAGCCGGTCCCACTCCACTGCCGGGTTGCGCTTCGGATGGCTAGGATCGAGCAGTTCACGGTTCTCGATGAACAGCAGGCTCTGCACCAGGATCGGCGCGATATCGTCAAAGCGTTCGTAAATCCGTTTCGGATAGCGCTCCTGAAACAGACTATCGTTGTGACAATCGAGAATGCTCAGACCGCTCTGGGTCTTTTCAAGATAGGGGGCGAAATAACCGGCGTCGACGATCTCCGTCATGCCCTTTGAGATCCGGGCCTGTTTGACGATCTCGAAATCCCGGGCCGTGAGCTTGCCGAGAAACGCCGGCAGCTGGGCATAACCGAGACGATCGTCATACGGCGCGCTCTGGGGGAAACGGATAGACGGACTCGGCCCCGCGCCGAGCGTATAGCTGGCCTTGCTGGCCAGGCCGGCAAAAAAACGTGCCTGATAGTCCGAAGTGCGCATCTCCTGGGCGACCAGCAGCCCACCGACGACGAGCAATATCAGCATCGAAGATGCCAATACGATCTTGAGCCAGAAAAAAAATGACGATCTCTTTTCCCGCATACTTATTATCCCGAATCTCGTTGTTAGTTATTCTGTGCACACCCGCGCTGCTCTAGTATGGGTGGAGATTTGACAAAGCGATAGGAACAAAACACGCACCAATCTCCCGCTTTTGCGCGAAGTAACATCTTACAGACCGTTGCCGGCTTTGCGTACCGTCACTTAGCACACCCGAAACGAGGGGACCCCGGTAAAAATAAGGGAGCGCGTCGCTCCCTTATTTGTTGGGTGAGACCGGCCGATTTATTCCAGCTTCCAGGTGAAATCGACTTTGGCCCACACCTCTGACGGCTTGCCATCCTTGCTACCCGCCTTGAATTTGCATTGCGACAATGACGACAGCGCGGCCTTGTCCAGGCTCTTGGAGCCGCTGGATTTTTCCACTTTCGATTCCATCACCTTGCCGTCGGCTGCGATCAGGAAACCCAACGAAACCGTGCCGGTTTCTTCATTGATCAGCGCCGCTTTCGGATATTTCTGTTTGTCGCAGGAATTGGCATCAATGACTGGCGCCACATCGGCGGCGAGAGTGGCAGCGCTGCACAAGCTGAGTAACAAAGCGGACAGGGCGGTTCTGAGATGGATATTCATACACAGGCTTTTCTGAAAGGATGACTGAAAATGTGAGGGTTTATCTGGATACCTGTACGGCGGAATATTTAGAACTCTTCCCATTCCTCATTACTGCCATTGACCACTGACAGTTTCTTGGGTGCCGGTTTTTTCAGCGCAGGAGGTGTGGTCGTCACGGCCTTCGATACAGGCTTGAGCCGGATTTTGGCCGGGGCCGCGGCCGACCTCGTGGCCGCCTTGGAGGCCACGGCCGGGCTGGCGTAATTTGTCGCCGGTTGTTGGTCGCCATTGAGCTTGAACACGCTGACCACCTTGGCCAATTCCGCTGCCTGATCCTGCAGGCTTTGCGCAGCAGCGGCGGCTTCTTCCACCAGCGCGGCATTTTGCTGGGTCACGCTATCCATTTCGATGATCGCGTGATTGACTTCCTCGATGCCGGCGCTTTGTTCCTGGCTGGCAGCGCTGATTTCGGCGATGATGTCAGTCACCTGCTTGACGCTGGTGACCACCTGATCGATCGTGATGCCGGCCTGGCCGACCAGGTTGCTGCCAACCTCGACCTTTTCAACCGAGTCGCCAATCAGCGACTTGATTTCTTTCGCCGCTGCGGCGCTGCGCTGCGCCAGATTGCGCACTTCCGACGCTACCACTGCAAAACCGCGGCCCTGTTCGCCGGCGCGGGCGGCCTCGACCGCCGCATTCAGCGCCAGGATATTGGTCTGGAACGCAATGCCATCGATCACGCTGATGATGTCGACGATCTTCTTCGCTGATTCATTGATCGACCCCATGGTGTCGACCACTTGTGCCACCACGACGCCGCCCTGACGTGCGACTTCGGATGCGGATGCCGCCAGCTGGTTCGCTTCGCGTGCATTGTCGGCATTCTGCCTGACCGTGGTGGTCAGTTCCTTCATCGACGAGGTAGTTTTTTCCAGCGAACCGGCTTGCTGCTCGGTGCGTGACGACAGATCGAGATTGCCGGTCGCGATTTCGCTGGACGCGGTGGCGATGGTATCGGTGCCGACCCGCACCTGGCCGACAATATTGACCAGACTGTCGCGCATCGCCTTCATTTCGGCGAGCAGGCTGGACTGATCGCCAGCCTTGGTATTGATTACCGATGACAGATCGCCGGAGGCAATTTGTCCGGCAATCTTGGCCGCATAGTCCGGTTCGCCGCCGAGCTGTTTCAGCAGGCTGCGCGTAATGGCGTAGGCCGCGCTGATGCCGGCCAGCAGCGCCAGCGCGCCGAGCAGCAGCATCGTGTTGCGGGCGGTGGTGAAGGCCGATTCGGCGTCCTTGGCGATCTGGGCATTGAGCTTGTCTTCCAGCGTCACGAATTCATCCAGCGTATCGAGCCATTTCTTTTGCACCGGGCGGATTTTCTTGATCAGCCCGACCGTCGCCAGTTCCGGATTGTTTGCCAGACCCAGGTCCTTGGCCTTGTCCACCAGTGGCTGGGCCGCCACCTCCTGTTCTGTCAGTTTCGCCAGCAGTGCTGTTTTCTCGGCCGGGACAGTTGCCTGGCCGACGAACATTTTGTTCAATTTACCCTCGGCTTGCGCGTATTGATCCGACTGTTGCTTGATCTTCCCCATTTCCGGTTCCATGTCGCCGGCGTCATTGAGCAGGGTGAGGTTGCGCAGCGACTGCAGGCGGTCATACACAATCGCGCGCATGTCGATGATCAGGCGCGATTCGACGTTGCTGATGTTGACGACTTCTTCCAGCCGGTTTTGCACCTGTGCCATGCGGCTGATGCCAAGCGCAGTGACTGCAATCAGCAGCACCAGGACCAAAGCGAATCCAAGACCCAGTCGTTTGCCGACCTTCATTTTTGCTAAGTTCATTGGCTTGTCTTGTAATGAGGTTGGAAATATGGCTTGCGGTGTTGGTCTGCATTTTTGCCGCAAATACGAAGGTCGTCGATGCTTGGATTGCCCTGCATCCTGGTGGATAGTATCGAGCGCAGAATACTCTTTTATATTTCCATGTAGCAAGTAATTTCTATAGGGAAAAGCCCCTGATCACCGTATTTGTGCCATTGAAAATTCGACAGCTTTCATCTTGTCGAGCAAGAAAGGCTTGTCTGGAAATTATCGAGATTAACTATTGCTCGAGTATTCCGATGCTGGCGAAAGATTATTCGGCGAAATTCTGTTTTTGTCAGATATTCAATGCTATCGCCTGCGTGATTTTTGCCACCATCAGCGCGGTATAGGAATGGTCTTTCAATGCACAGGTGTGGAACATGAATCTCGCGCTCATCGGTCCGCACGCAATCGCGAAGCCTCCCGCGAAACGTGTGTATCCGGGATCTGTATTACTGGTTGGCTGCGAAAGCTGCGGCCGGCATTGACTGAGCGGTCAAGCGAGATCGGCAATCAGTTTGCGCGTCGCTTCGAATAGCGCATCACCCGGAGTGGCGAATGCATCGCAGATGGTCATGTGATTGGCATCGGGCAGCGCTATATCGCCCGCAAAATTGGCCTGCCATGCCTGTCCGATCAAACTGTTCTGGCGTTTGAATTCATCCGATTCCTGACCACCGACCGCGGTGATGAAGGGTGCCGGATGCGACGGCGCCATCAACACCGGTGACAGCACATTGGCACTGGCTGGTGTCAATTTCAGATCGAGATTGACGTAGTCGGCCTGACGCACCGGCTCCAGATCGTACAGGCCGGACAGCAGGACGCCGGCGCGTACCAGGTCAGGCGGCAAATCGCCGCCGTACACTGGCCACAATGCTGTCATCAGCATGGCCGACAAATGTCCACCGGCAGAATGGCCGGACACCACGATGCGGTGCGGGTCGAAATCGTATTTGTGGGCATTGCGGTACAGCCAGGCCAGCGCGCGCAATTGCTGCAGCGTGATATCGGCCAGTGTCGCCTGTGGCGCCAGCGTGTAGTTGAGCAGCGCGACATTGACGCCGGCGCGGGTGTAGGCCGGCGCGATGAACGAAAAGTCGGATTTATCGAACGAGCGCCACCAACCGCCGTGGATGTACACCAGCAGCGGCGAACCGCTGCGGGTAGCCGGGAAAAAATCCAGGCGTTCGCCGGACGCTTCGCCATACGCCAGATCGAATAAACCGAGCGTGGTGCGCCGCACGCGCGACGAGTCCTGGGCCCAGCGTGTGAAGATAGCCGGATGATCTGGCACCATCGCACGGGTATTGAATTGCTGGTTGTAATAATCGGTCTGATTTCTCATGGTGTGCGTCGTTTCGATCGGGGCTGACATGGATCCGGTGGCGATTGCAGATGATTTGATTGGAGCGGAATATTGTGTGCTGCGCGTGCGTATTGTGCGGCATCTGATTTGTCGATGTCGTCGGCAAGGGCGGCCGCGGGCAACGGGGCATTGTAAGGGCCCAACAAATCGCCGGTATTTTGCGATAGTTGTTGCGCTAGGCCAAATTCATGTATAGGATGCTTCGCTAAAGTAATCAATACAAGAGCGGATTCTTTTCTCGACGACGCCACTTTCCAGATAGGACTGGGTTTCGGGAATCTTCTCTTGTATTGGTTTCAGGTACGGATTACTAATAGAGGTTACGACGTCTTGGGAAACCGAACGAACAGTAAGAGAGTCAAACTCACTGAGGTGGGTTTTTTTTCGTCGCTCACTTTTATTGCCTAATCGGCATCATTGCAGAAATTCTGGGTGAAAATGTATGCTCAAATCTGACGATGTAATTGAAAATCTGGTTCAACTGGTTTGCGGCGAGACAGCCAGCGCACAGGACCGGCATGTCTACCGGGAATCGCTGCGCAATCTGGTGCGCCTGGCAAAGGCCGAGCAGAAGCAGGAAATCAGAATGGATAGGCACCAGATCAACGCAGTGCGTGAAAGTGACGTGCTGCACTGATCGTGCCTGCGCATGGAAAAGCCCGCTTCGGCGGGTTTTTTTTGCGGTCAACAAAAATCCCGGTCAGCCGTTTTATTGGTGTGCAGTCCCATGGACTGTCAAATTGATGAGGCGTGCAACGTGGAATCTGGTATGAGCAAGTTCACCCATCCAAGCAAACAGGCAGTACGCGATTATTTGCAGCGTCGATGGACTGATCGCAGGGCACCGCCTGACCTTCAGGAAATCCGCCGCTTACTGTGGGAGAGTTCGAAATGCGGACCAGACACGCGTCGGTAAGATCGGCGCATCGGCGCATCGGCATTCGGCGCAGCGTGGCCAACCTCACATCTTCCCGTCGCCGATCCTGCAACGACAAAGTATTGGCGTGACTCAACATTCATTGAAATCTGCACAATGCTAGATCGGGTCTCTAGACCGATACACTAAAACGGTGTAAACACGACTTGTTATGTAGCCACTCCGGCCACGCGCAGCAGATTGCCAGGGAACAAGTCATGGTCAGACTCAAATTCTCGATTGAACTGTTGTATGACATCGCCGACCCCACGTGCGATTTGATCTTCAACATCCACGCGGCGCGCACGCGCTACCAGACAGTTGTTGCCGAGCAGCTAGCGCTAAACCAACCGGTTCAACCCTTGCTGTATGACGATGCACACGACGGCACCCGTCACATGCGGTTGCAGGCGCATCAGGGGCAGTTGAAGTTGCGTTACGACGCCACGGTCGATATCAAACATCATGTCGAGTCGCCGCAGCGGCTCGCTGAAATGCCGATTTCGGCGTTGCCGCAGCAGGCATTACCTTATATTTACCCGAGTCGTTATTGCCAGTCGGACCGTTTGCGCAAACTGGCAGCGCGGGAATTCGGCCTGATGATGCCGGGTTATGAGCGCGTACGCGCGGTCCAGCAATGGGTGCACCAGCGCGTCGATTTTGTGTCCGGCAGCTCGAACGACAGCACCTCCGCGCTCGATACCCTCATCGCGGGGACCGGCGTGTGCCGGGACTTCGCGCATCTGATGATTGGCTTGTGTCGTGCGCTGAACCTTCCCGCACGTTTTGTATCCGGTATCGATTACGGCGCCGATCCGGCGATGGGGCCGACCGATTTTCACGCCTATGTCGAGGTCATGTTGAGTGGTCGCTGGTATCTGTTCGATCCCAGCGAAGTGTCGCCGCCGATGGGGCTGGTCCGGATCGGCACCGGGCGCGACGCGGCGGATGCCGCATTCGCCACCGTGTTCGGCGCCGTCAGGACTTACGCGCCCCTGATTGTGATCGAGGCGATCGAGGATCCGCAGCAGGGCTGGACCTTGCCGCACCTTTGCGCCGATGGGTTATCGAGCGCGCACCACATCACGCCTGGTTGATTCGTGGACGCCGCGCATCCCATTCCGATGACGTCATCGGTGAGGCTCAGACCCGTACCGGAATTCATGCAAGGAGAATCAGCAATGCAGACCGTCGTTACCCGAACATCCGGCCATCCTCATCGGGAGCCGGGCACACCGCCGATCGACGAACCGGTGCCGCCGCCGCAGCCGCATCCGCATCCATCGCCGGCAGAGGAGCCGGTACCCGACCATAATCCCAGCATTGTTTGACACAGTGCAACACGGCGTTGGCGGCAGACTGGACTATGATGATCTGGGTGGTTTTGCCGTCGTCTGATGGCGCAGCGGGGTTGCGCCTGGGCAAACCAAACACGTGACGCGTCAGTGGCCGGTGGCACCTTGCACTGGGCGCCGAGCGCGCCGGCTGATTCGGAACGGATTGGGAGGACTCCATGTACCAGAAAATATTGGTCGCATATAACGGCACCCCGGAAAGCAGGTCCGCGTTGCAGGAATGCATCCGCCTGGCGCCCGGACCAGGGGCGGAAATTCATCTGCTTGCCGTGATCCAGATTTCCGCGTTTCTACTGGTCGGCGAATTCGTGGCGGAGGCCGCACTTGCCGATGAGAAGGTCAGAATGGAACAGGAATTGAACTCTGGTCACGCCATGATGACGTCGGCTGGCCTGTCCGTCAGCAAGCACCTGGAAATCGGCGAACCAGTCGCCGTCATTGCCGAAATGGTCGATAAGCTGGGCATCGAGCTGGTCATCGTCGGCCATTCGCGACAGAAGCCGCTGGCGATGCGCTGGTGGCGCGGTTCGGTCGATGCGGTGCTGGTCGAGCGCGTGTCATGCAATATTCTGGTGGCGGCATACCTGCCGCACTAGGAGCCTGTCGGACTTACGGAATCGAAGCGAAAAATTAGCTTAACGAGGACAGATTTTGCCGGATTTGCAGCGTCAATAGCGAGCTATTGACCAAAAAGCCGGTGAAATATGGACCGTTCAGGTAATTTTGCAGCCGATTCTCCGTAAGTCCGACAGGCTCCTAGAGCCGGCTGAGAATGGTATTGGGCAAGAATGAGGTGCTGCAACCGAGAGACTGGCGTGGCGGATGTACAGCTCATTGATGCCAGATGACGTCTGCAACACTGATCCATCTTCCCAGCGCGATTTTTTCTCCTGCAAAAAAATGCTTTACGGCAACTTTCCGATAAAAAAGGAGTAGTATGCCTGTCGTCGTCGTCACACTTCGAGCGACTGCAATCCTTGATCGGGAGACTGAGCAGTGACCTTGATACCTTCATATACTCCAATCATCAATATCGGATCTCGCAATGAAATAGATGGGAATGTAGTGATACTGGCAAGACAATAGGAATTGAATAATTATTTTGGCCGACGGTCAACGGTTACATCCGGCAGTCGTCCCGCCGCTCCACAGAGGTGTTATGAACCCCAGCCTTGAAATCAGCGATAGCGGCGACGGCAGCAGCGGCGACATGGCGGTGTTCGACGACCGTTATGAGGCACTCGTGCAACAGCTGCCGGACGCCCTGTACGTGCTGCAGGATGGGTGTTTCGTGTTCATCAACCCGGCCGGCGTGAAACTTTTTCGCGCCCGGCATAGCGACCAATTGCTGGGTTCACGGCAATCCGATTTCCTGCATCCCGATTTTCAGCCTGCAGTGCAGTCTGGAGTGCTGCAGATGTTCAAGAGCAGCCAGACAGTACCGCTGATGGAGCAGCGCTACGTCTGTTGCGATGGCAGCCTGATTGATGTTGAGGTTTGTTCCACGCCGTTCCTGTACGAAGGCATGGCCGCAATTCAGGTGATCGCGCGCGATGTGACGGTGCAAAAAACTGTCGGCGCGGCGTTGCGCGAGAGCGAAGACCGTCATCGCCAGCTGGCGCACAAGGCGAACCAGGCCAAGGAATCGCTGCAATACGAGAAAAAAATCCTCGAAATGATTGCGCTCGACCGGCCGCTGCCCGCCATCCTGAACGAGGTTTGCTGGTGGGTCGAAAAAGTGCTGTCGGGTCATCCGCGTTGCTCCATCATATTGCTCGATCCCGATGGCGTCCATGTTCGGGTCGGCGCCGCGCCGTCCTTGCCCGTCGCGTACCACCATGCGATTCACGGGTTGCCGATCGGTCCGGCGGCCGGTTCCTGCGGCACCGCAATCTATCGCAACGAACAGATCATCGTGGCCGATATCGCGCGCGATTCGCGCTGGGGCGCCTATCGCGCGGCGGCGCTGCCGCACGGCTTGCGTGCGTGCTGGTCGACCCCGATTACGGTCGCGTCTGGCGCCGTGCTGGGCGCGTTCGGCGTGTATTACGGCGAACCGGCCACACCGAGCGCCGAGGATCAGGCCTTCATCTGGGCCATCACCCACCTGGTCGGGGTGGCGATCCACAAGCATCGAGTCGAACGCAGCCTTGAAGAGAGCGAAGAGCGCTACCGCGCGATGGTGGTCGCCATGGCCGAGGGCATCATGGTGCAGGCGCGTGATGGCACCATTCTTACCTGTAACCCGAGCGCGGAAAGGATCCTGCGCACCGGCCCGAACCAGCTTGCAGGGCAGATCCGCGGCAATTATTGCAAGCGGGTGCTGAACGAAGATGGCATGGAAATTCCGAGCAGCCAGCTGCCATCCGAAATAGTGTTGCGCACCGGCCAGCCTCTGGTCGATCTGGTGATCGGCATGGAAGTGGCCGATGGCGACATAGTCTGGATGTCGGAAAATATCTTGCCGATCCGCCGCCCCGGCGAGTCCGAGGTGAGCTCGGTGCTGATCTCTTTTACCGACATCAGCGCGGTGAAGGAGGCGCAGCAACGCCTGCTGTTTTCCGCCAATCATGATGCGCTGACCGGTCTGCCGAACCGGTCGTGCCTGGCTGAACGGCTGGCCAGTTCGCTGCCCAAGATCCGGCGCAACGACTTGCGCGCCGCCATCCTTTTTCTGGATCTCGACCGTTTCAAGAACGTCAACGACACCATCGGCCACGAGGCCGGTGACCGTCTGCTGCAGACCGTGGCGGTACGGCTGGCGTCCTGCATTCGCGAGGCGGACATGCTGGCGCGGCTGGGTGGCGACGAGTTCGTCATTCTGGTCGAAAATTTCGATGACGCGTCCTATCTGTCGACGCTGGCCGAGCGGATCGTGCAGGTCATTTCAGAGCCTTTCCATCTGGAGGGCAACGATTATTATCTGGGCGTGTCGATCGGCGTCAGCATTTTTCCAGACGATGGCGACGACGGGCCAACGCTGTTGCGCAGCGCCGATTCTGCGATGTATTTCGCCAAGGAGCGTGGCCGCAACCAGCACCAGTTTTACACCTCGGAACTGAGTGCACGGGCGCAACGACGCTACGCGATCGAAAAGAACCTGCGGCGAGCGTTGCTGCAAAACGAATTCTTCTTGTTGTACCAGCCCAAGATCGCTCTGCGCAGCGGGCGCATCGTCGGCGTCGAAGCGCTGGTGCGCTGGCAAAGCGCCGACCATGGCGTGATCGAGCCGAACGATTTCATCCCGATCGCCGAGGATACCGGCCTGATCGTGCCGATTGGCCAATGGGTGCTGGAACAGGCCTGCCGTCAGGCCGCGCAATGGCAGCAATTGATGCCCGATTTGCGGATGGCCGTCAATTTTTCGCCGCGGCAATTCCAGGACGACACTCTGGTCAAGCAGATCGGCGCCACGTTGCAAAGCACCGCTTTGGCGCCGGACGCGCTGGTGGTGGAAATTACCGAAAGCCTGCTGATGGGTGACAGCACCAAGCTGACGCCGGTATTTGAGGCGCTGTTGGCGCTCGGGGTCGGGATATCGATTGACGATTTCGGCACCGGTTATTCGTCGCTTTCCTATTTGCAGCGCTTCCCGATCGACAATATCAAGATCGACCGTTCATTTATCGACGGTATCCCGGGCAATCGCGACTCAGTTGCATTAACGCAGGCCATCATTGCGATGGCACACGCGCTCGAGATGAGCGTCACCGCCGAAGGGGTCGAGTTGGAAAGCCAGATGCGTTTCCTGAAGGACGCCGGTTGTGACGAGATGCAGGGTTTTTATTTCAGTAGGCCGATCAGCGCAGAAGCCTTCGAATCGCTGCTGCGCCAGACCAAGGCGCGTTGATTTTTGCGCAAAGACATCCGCTTGTCACATTGCGCGACTATGATTGCCTTATCTATCGCACTGACGGCAGATCCTCGCGCGATTGCGGCCTGACATCGTTTGCTGCACGCAGCATGTCTCACGATGCATCCCCGTGACGCCGGCGGTCCGCAACGCGCAGTGACAATGAAAGGATGGCATGTTCGCAGCAGTAGATCTGGGCTCCAATAGCTTTCGCATGCATATTGGGAAGCACGATGACGAGGCGATCCGGGTGGTCAAAAGCGCGCGCGATCCGATACGGCTGGCCGCCGGACTCGACAACAAGGGCGCGTTGACGACCACCGCGATGCAGGCTGCGCTCGCGTCGCTGGTGCGTTTCAACGCCATTCTGAGCGCCTATCCGCTCGATGCGGTCAGAGTGGTCGCGACCAATACGATGCGCATCGCCAACAATGCGTCGGAATTTTTGCCGGCGGCAGAAAAGGCAATCGGCTATCCGATTGAAATCATCTCGGGCGAAGAAGAGGGGCGCCTGATCTACATGGGCGTTGCCAATTCGCTGGCGCTGCCAGGCGAACGGCGACTGGTGATGGACATCGGCGGCGGCTCGACCGAGCTGATCCTCGGCCGCGGTCAGGAAATCGAACGGGTCGAGTCGTTTTCGATCGGCACCGTCAAGCAGAGCTTGTCGTTCTTTCCCGGCGGCCGGATCGACGGCGCCGCATTCGATGCGGCGATCCTGTCGGCGCGCAGCCATTTCGAGGACGCGGCACCGCCGTATCATCCGCAGCACTGGAAAAACGCCTACGGTTCGTCCGGCACGATCCGTGCCATCTCCGATGCGATCGCCAAAAACGGGCTCGGCAAAGACCTATCCTACAAGAGCCTCGTTGCGCTGAAGCAGCACTTTGTGGAAGCGGGCCACGTCAACCGCATCGATCTGGCCGGGCTGCGTCCCGAACGAGCGTCGACCGTGGTCGGCGGACTGGCCATCCTGATCGCCCTGATCAAGGAACTCGGCATCGAAGTAATGACGCCGGTTGAGGCGGGTTTACGCATGGGCGTGTTGTGGGATCTGCACTTGCGGGCCACGAAGCGCGACCGGCGCGAGCAATCGGTGCGCGCCTTCCTGCAGCGGTTTCATGCCGACGAGACACGTGCCAACCGGGTCGCAGAAGACGCGACTGCGTTGTATGGTCAACTCAAACCGGCTGCCGATGCGCATGGTCGGCCGTTGTACTGGAGTGCGCTGTTGCACGAGGTCGGCACGGTCGTGTCGCCGACCGACTTTCACAAGCATGGCGCCTATCTGATCGAGAACGCCGATCTGCCCGGATTCACCACGCGGGAGCAGCGCGTAATGAGCAAACTGATCCTGAGCCAGAAAGGGAATCTGCGCAAGGTCGCCGAGTTGCTGTCAGAGCCCGATTTTGCGAAAGCAGTGCTGGCGCTGCGGCTGGCGACGATGTTCATGCATTCGCGGATCGAGGTCGATCTGTCCGAGTTGCGCATCCGGATGAAGAACAAGATCGAACTGGACATCCGCAAAGACTGGGTGGCCGAGCACCCGACACTGTCCTACTGGATCGAAAAAGAGCGCGAGTGGTGGGATGAAGTTGGCGTCAATTTCAGCATCAGGACGCAAAACTGACGGCATTGTGACCGCACCATCAACACGGCGACCTGCGTTAGAAAATGCTGCTGTGTTTGACTAAAAATGACGAACGGCAAGCTCAGCGTTACATCGGCGACCACTGCAACGGCTTGCCCTTGGCGTCGGCGACCTTGGTCATCTCCTTGAAAATCCTGGCCTGCACCTTATCCGGCAAGCGCACGAAGTCCATGCCCGTCCCCGGATGATCGCCTTGCATGAAGCCCCAGCAAAATAATTTCATCGCGGCGATCGTCCTTTCCGGGTGTTGTGTGGCCTGGGGAATGATGACGAAGAGCTGATCTCGCCGGCAAAAATATCGGCCAGAATTTCTCCGCTCAGCATTAGCCGGCCTTGATGCCCGGGACGTTAATTACCGGCACCACTCCCGAAATTGCACTCGGGAAATTGATCAGTTTTTCCTTTTTCAGTTCTTCCGCCGACATCGCCACGTCGCTGGCCCCGAAGTCGACCGTAACTTAACGGCATTGGAAGTTGGCCCAAGTTCGCCCTGTCAGTCAGGGCTCAGGCGACCCTTCTTCCGCATCGGCGTGAACGCCACAAGCTCAGATCCATGGTCTTGTCCCATTTGCAATTCATCTGCGCGAACTGCTGCCAGAGCTTGCCGAGTTTGCGAACGTCCCGTTCGGTGCTAACCGAGAGATAACCTCGAACGAAACCAGCGCTGTATGCCACGTCGGGGTGGCTGTGCGCAAGATGCCGCAACAATCCCTGTGCAACCGCGGCGTCATTGAGCCAGCCCAGCGCGTCCTGCAGGGTGGTCAGCGCCTCGACAAAGGGGCGTGCCCACTTGGCCGGATACAGCGACTGGAAGAACTCAGTGGCGTACCGAACTTTCTTGGCCGCAATGCGCACCCGATGGCGCACCTGCGGTGTTCCGTCCCGGAGCCGTTTGCCACGCTTCTTCAATTTGCCGTGGCACAGCGTGAGCGTCTGCGCGGCGAACTCTGCGAGCGGTGCCGCCAGCGCGCGCTCAGGGTCTGCCAGCAGATCGCGCCAGCGCGTCCCTTGGGTCCAGCCACCAAGGGAGAGCAGGAGATGGGCATACCGCACCGAGCCCACGGCCGCGGCCGCCTGTTGCCGGTTCTCCTGGGCCACCGCGAGCGCTGCCTGCTGCAGCTGTGACAAATCCGGTTCGTCGGGACAGGCGCTGGCCACTACCGTCAGTGTGCTGCCGGCAAATACTTCCCAGTCGCGTGCTGCGCCCAACTCGGTTGCCAGCCAATTGAGCTCTGCCTGCAATGCGGCAGGGCAAGGCGCGACTTGGGCGAACAGCCCGAGTGCCGAGCGCAGCCGACGCAAGCCTACTCGCATCTGGTGCACACTTTCCGGGTCGCTTCCTTGCGCGACTCCGGTCTCGTTGCCCTGGACTTGCGTCAGGCAGTTGCCGACGATGATCTGAAATCCTTGCTCTACCGTTAATTTCGAGGAAAGTTCGAGGCGCGCGGCCTTGACCACCGCCGGCGGCTGCGGCGCGTACAGTGCATAGCCGCGCTCCGCCTTGCTGATGTTGCCGACGCGCAGCGGCACCGCATTTTGTAGTTGCAAGGCGAGGTCGAATAGCTCACCGGGATCTCCGGACTTGAGTTCCAGTTCGACCTCACTGATCGGCACCCGGGTCGCGCCGTGCTGCACTTCCCCTTGGTCGAGCGCCAGTTCGACCTCGGCCCCGCGCGCCAACCGCAATAGCCAAACCGTGCGCCGGAACTTGGTGGTGAAGATCGGGACCAGCCGGTCGGTTAGCGCCGGGGTCGCCAATATCTTGGCCCAGCCTGTGCCGTGGCCGACCAAATCGCTCAACACAGCCAAGTCGGGGTGCGCTCCGTTCACGTGGGATTCCCACTCCTGGCGCTGGTGTAACCCCGCCGCAACCTGCCCGCCGCCTTTCAGGGTCTGAATCCAGTCGCGGTTCACCTGGCGCACCCGCAATGCAGCATCGTGCCGCCTGAAATGGAGGTCCGGCGTGTCGAAGTAAATGCTGGAGAGCTGTTGCACGCGCGGCTTGGCGATCGCATGCTGCTTCAGTAGCGGGTGCCGGCGAAAGGCCGCAACGTCGGCTGGGTCGAGCAACAGCTTCAATTCGATTTCCATGATCACCCACACCGGAAATTTTGTTCGCGGAACCAAGCCGGCCAGGGCAGCTGTTTGTACCAAAGGACTGAAAAATGGTATATGGTATAAACAGTATATTCTGTTTATTGCGGCGTGCCGTTTATCGCATCACGTCGATTTTGATTTTTTGTCAGATAGGGAGTTTGTCATGCCTGCAGCGACACCTAAAACCACCCGCGCCGCGCCCGTAACGCATTCGAAGAAGTCAGTAGCAGCCAAGGCGCCGGTGGCAGCCAAGCCGCAAAAGCCCGCCAAGGCCACGGCGATAGCGCCAAGCCCGACGCTGAAGCGAGACGCCATTGATGCCGCATCGGCCAAGTCCATTGCACCAGGCGTGGAAATACCCGCGAAGAAAGCCAAGGTCATTCGCGACAGCTTCACCATGCCCGAGGTGGACTACCGCAAGCTCGCCGAACTCAAGAGCAGATGCCTGGCCGCCGGAGTGAGCGTGAAGAAGAGCGAGCTGCTGCGGATCGGCCTGCATTTGCTGGCAGCGCTGCCGATAGCACGATTGACGGCGGCGGCAACTGCGCTGGAGAGCGTAAAAACCGGCCGCCATGCAGTGGAGAAAGCGGCAAAAAACGATAAGCTCGCCAAGGGGCACTGAGTCAGCATCAGGCCAGCGCGGCGAGCAGCTTGCTCTGGGCAAAATAAGCGCGGCCGCGGTGGCGCCGACGCCGGTAGCTGCCGTCGGAGTCCATTTCCCGCGCGTCCTTGTTGTCCTTCAAATAGGATTGCAGACCCTCCAGAATGACGCGCCTCTTCAGACTCCGGTCCAGCACGGGGAAGCATACCTCGATGCGACGGAAGAAGTTGCGGTCCATCCAATCGGTGGGCGACATTACGCAGCGTACCTGATGACCTGGCGCTGGAAGTTCCAGCTCTTGCCGTCTATAAAGAAAAGAGCGCCCGACCTAAGCGGTGCCGCCTAGGCCTGCAGTGAACACTATTCGCGCGACGTCACGGCTCAACCTTTGCTGCACATCATGAAACTTATCACCTGGAACATCCAATGGGGGTGCGGCGCTGATGGCCGCGTGGACCTCGATCGAATCGTTGCCCATGCTCGCCAACTCGGGGATTTCGATGTGCTGTGCCTGCAGGAAGTGTCTGCCGCTTATCCCGAGTTGGCCGGCTGCGACGGCAGCGATCAATTCCAGGGCCTTACCGCTCGCCTGCCCGGGTATACCGCTGTCGCCGGCGTGGCCACGGACACTCCCCACTCCTCGGGTGGACGACGCAGCTTCGGCAACATGATCTTTTCGCGCTTGCCGGTCCTGCAGGTGTTCCGTCACCTACTGCCGTGGCCAGCCGAGCCCGGGGTCTTGAGCATGCAGCGGCTCGCGCTCGAAGCGACGCTCGAAACGCCGCTGGGACTGGTGCGGGTGACCACGACCCATCTCGAATATTATTCCGCGCTGCAGCGGGCGGCCCAAGTGGAGCGGTTACGCGAGTTACATCGGGAAGCCGTTGCCCAAGCGCACACTGCACGTCCCGGCGACGCGTCCGATGGTGCTTTTTGCAGCCTGCAGCGCGCTGCGGCAGCGATCCTGACCGGCGACTGCAACTTCTGCCCAGAAGCGTTGGAACGAACGCGCTTGTGCGCTCCGATAGACGAAGCGACGCCACCATATTGTGACGCATGGGAAATCGTCCATCCCGGTCAGCCGCATGTGCCAACGGTCGGCCTGTATGACAAGGTGCAATGGCCCGGGCCACCGTTCACCTTCGACTTCGTGTTCGTCAGCGAGGATTTGGCACCCCGCGTGCGGGATTTACAGGTAGATTGCGCCAGCGATGCATCCGACCACCAACCCGTGTTGCTTGAACTGGGCTGAATCGGCGGTCAAATCCACCCGCGTTTTACTAAAAATGACGAACGGCAAACTCAGCGTTACATCGGCGACCACTGCAGCGGCTTGCCTTTGGCGTCGGTGACCTCGGTCATCTCCTTGAAAATCCTGGCCTGCACCTTATCCGGCAAGCGCACGAAGTCCATGCCCGCCACCAGATGGTCGCCCTGCATGAAGCCCCAGCAAAAAAATTTCATCGCGGCGATGGTGCTTTCCGGATGTTGTGCGGTCCGTGGGATGATGATGAAGGTACCCATCGTGATCGGCCAGCTATTCGCGCCCGCCTTGTCGGTCAGCATTTCTTCGAAGGCGGCTTTTTTCAGCCAGTCGCTATTGTTCAGTGCTGCGGAAAATGATGCGGCAGTCGGCGCCACAAATTTGCCGTCACGGTTCTTCACCTGCACATAGTTCAGACGTTCCTGCACGGCATAGTTATAGTCGACGTAGCCGATCGCGCCGCTGGTTTGCTTGACCGCCGTCACGATGCCGGAACTGCCCTTGGCCGGCAGCGCGTGTTCGTGCCATTGGATGGTGAAGTTTTTGCCGAATTTTTCTTTCCAGCTCGGGCTGATCTTGCTCAGATAGTCGGTGAAGTTATACGTGGTACCCGATCCGTCCTGCCGCACCACGGTCACGATGGCAGTCTTGGGCAGCGCCAAGCCGCGGTTAAGCGCGGCAATCGCCGGGTCATTCCAGTAGCTGATCTTGCCGGCAAAAATATCGGCCAGAATTTCTCCGCTCAGCATTAGCTCGCCGGCCTTGATGCCGGGGACGTTAATTACCGGCACCACACCCGAAATTGCACTCGGAAAATTGATCAGTTTTTCTTTTTTCAGTTCTTCCGCCGACATCGCGACATCGCTGGCGCCGAAATCGACCGCTTGCGCCTTGATCTGCTTGATGCCGCCGGACGAGCCGATCGGCTGGTAGTTGAGCCTGACGCCGCTGCTCTGGCTGTAGACCTCAGCCCATTTAGTATAGATTGGCTTGGCGGCAGAAGAGCCGGCGCCGGTAATTTCAGCGGCGCCAACGCCGACCGACATCGCCAGAATGAACAGGGTAGAAAGGATGATTCGGGTGTTGAGCATAGGAGGCTTTCGCGGTTGACGGGCACGATGGCAGCGCCGGTTTCATCGATGCATTCGCTGCCAAACTGCGTGGCGATGCGTTGCAATAAAATTTGCCGCGATTTTCTCTTTAAATTGTGACGAGATTATGAATTGGGCGGAAATGTGGCGAGAATTGAAGCAGAAGGGGGCGGTAAACCCAAGAAATCCTTGAAATTTGCCTGTTTCAATGCAAAAAATTAATGAATTGTCATCGATTGGCGATGCCGCGCGATATTGTTTGCAACGACAAATAAATTGTATATATTGTTTATACCATTTAAAAACGAGGAATAAAACGTGGTAACCAACCCAAAAAAACCACCAGGCAGACGCGCTGCCAAGCCGGTTACACAGGTCAGTCCAAAACCAAGAGCCGCCGTCGCGAAGGTGAAACCAGCCCCAGCCCCGGCCGTCAACGCTGTGACGACCAGCGTGCCGGTCCTTGCATCGCAAGCCGCCGCCGAGCCGGCAATGAGAGCACTCGCCAAAAAAATCATTAAGCCGTCGCCCACACAGGGGCTGAAGAAGAAAACCGCGCCGATGACAGAAAAAGTCAAAGACAAAGTCAAAAAAACGAAACTGGTCCGTGACAGCTTCACGATGCCGGAAGCCGAATATGAAGTATTGGGTCAAGTGAAACGGGCCTGTATCAAGGCCAGCATCGAGATCAAGAAAAGTGAATTATTGCGGATCGGCGTTGCTTTGATTCGCGAGCTGGATCCGGCCAGACTGGAAGAAATCCTGCGCAGCTTGCCCAAGCTGAAGTCTGGACGACCGAAGAAAGTGTGAACTGGGTGGGTGACTTGCCCTGAAGCGGCCGGGAATTTCCCGGCTTTTTCTATTCTGACGCCGATTGTGGTCATGTCATCAAACAGACATGAAACTGTCATTTTGCTGAAGTAATAGGGCGCTACGCTTGATCCGTCACCATCACGAGGATGAAGCATGCAACTGCCAATCACTTCTACTGAATCCACCACGAGCGCTGCCAAGCTGGTCTTGAGTCTGGCGACCACGCCGAAGGAATTGCGCGAAGTACAGCGCCTGCGCTACAAGGTCTTCGTCGACGGCATGGGCCTGTCGGCGCTGGCCAACGAGGACCGCCTCGATCAGGACGAGTTTGACGATTATTGCGACCACCTGATTGTGCGCGATAGCCAAACGCTCAAGGTGGTCGGTACCTACCGGCTGCTGAGCGCGAGCGCCGCGCGCCGGATCGGGCGTTTCTATTCGGAGAGCGAGTTCGACCTGAGCCGGCTCGACAATCTGCGCGACCGCATGGTCGAAGCCGGGCGCGCATGCATCCACCCGAATTATCGCAGCGGCAGCGTGATCATGCTGCTGTGGTCCGGGCTGGCGGCCTATATGCAGCGCGAACGGTGCGACTACCTGATCGGCTGCGCCAGCATGAGCCTGGCCGATGGCGGTCACAACGCCGCGGCGGTGTACAACGAAATGTCGAAAACATACATGGCAGCGGCGGAATACGGCGTCACGCCGCATTTGCCGTTCCCGATTCAGGAACTGAGTTCCGATATCAAGCCGCAAATCCCGCCGCTGATCAAGGGCTATCTGCGCTCCGGCGGCTGGATCTGCGGCGCACCGGCCTGGGATCCCCAATTTCATAGCGCGGACTTATTCCTGATTCTGCGGCTCTCCAATCTCGATCAACGCTATGCCCGCCACTACGGTACCGAAGAGGGCGGCAAGTGAAATCGCGCGAGGGTTTTTTCGATCCCGGTTTTTTCGATATTGATGCGCTCATCCATCAGAAATTGAAACAGGATGCGGAGCAGGATGCTCCGCAGGAACCCAAGCGCAAATTGTCATCAGAGCCGAACCGCTTCAGAACCATCTGGATTTCGGATCTGCATCTGGGCACCACCGGTTGTCAGGCCGGCCGCGTATTGGAATTTTTGCGCGCAACCGAATCCGATACGCTCTACCTGATCGGCGACATCATCGACGGCTGGCAACTGCGGCGTCGCTGGTATTGGGATCAGAACCACAACAACGTGGTGCAGACGGTGTTGAAGAAAGCGAAGAAGGGCACCGAGGTGATCTTCATCCCCGGCAATCACGATGAAATGATGCGCCAGTTCATCAATCTCAATTTCGGCGGTATCCGTATCCGCGATGAGCTGGTGCACACCACCGCACAGGGCAAGCGGCTGCTGGTGCTGCATGGCGACCGCTTCGATGGCGTGATCGCCTGTGCCAAGTGGCTGGCCTATGTCGGCGATAGCCTGTATACGATGATTCTGAAATTCAACCAGGTCTTCAACAACTGGCGCGCCCGCGCCGGGCTGCCGTACTGGTCGCTGTCGCAGTACCTGAAACTGAAGGTCAAGAACGCCGTCAACTATATCTCGTCGTTCGAGGATGCGCTAGCCGCGGAAGCACGCAAGAAGGGACTGGACGGCGTCGTCTGCGGCCATATCCACAAACCGGAAATCCGCAGCATCGATGGCATCACTTATTGCAACGATGGCGATTGGGTGGAAAGCCTGACCGCACTGGTCGAGGAAGCCTCCGGCGAATTGCGGCTGGTGAGCTGGCAGGAAATCATGCAGAGAACGATGCAGGGAACTATGCAGGAGCAGCGCAGGCACGGCACACCGCATTCAAGCGCGAAGGAGAGTGAATTATGCGTATCGCCATCGTAAGCGATGCCTGGGAGCCGCAGGTCAATGGCGTCGTCAACACCATCAAGAACACTCGGCACAGCCTGCTGGAGCTCGGCCATGACGTGCTGCTGGTCACGCCCGACAACTGCCGTACCTTCGCCTGTCCCACCTATCCTGAGATTCGGCTGGCTTATCAGCCCTATGCCAAGGTCGCAGCCAGTCTGGACGGGTTTGTACCGGACTGCATCCATATCGCAACCGAAGGGCCGATGGGATTGGCGGCCCGCCGTTATTGCCTGAATCGCGGTTTGCATTTCACTAGCGCCTATCACACCCGGTTCCCGGAATATCTGCGCTCCCGCAGCAGGATACCGCTGGCGCTCAGTTATTGCTGGTTGCGCTGGTTTCACGGCCCGTCGAAGGCCGTGATGGTGGCTACGCCGCGGATGCAGGATGCATTGCAGCAACGCGGTTTCACCAACCTCAGCCTGTGGGGGCGCGGCGTCGATACCACCCATTTCGCGCCGCGCGAGCGCGAGCAGTCGTGCATCGAGCGACCACTGCATTTGTATGTCGGGCGCCTGGCGGTGGAAAAAAATGTCGACGCGTTCTTGCAACTCGATGTGCCAGGCAGTAAGTGGGTAATCGGCGACGGCCCGCTGCGCGAGGCCCTTGAACAGCGCTATCCTGCCGTGCATTTTCTGGGGGCCAAACCGAACAACGAGTTGGCGCCATATTACAGCTGCGCCGACGTGTTCGTGTTCCCCAGCCGCACCGATACCTTCGGGTTGGTGCTGATTGAAGCGATGGCCTGCGGCGTGCCGGTCGCAGCCTACCCGGTCGAGGGGCCAATCGATGTCGTCGCGCAGGGACGTTCCGGCATGCTGGACGACGATCTGGGACGCGCCTGCCAACAGGCATTGGCACTCGATCGCGTCGAAGTCAGGCAGTGTGCGCTAGCGTATTCATGGGAGGCCGCGACCAGGCAATTTCTACATCACCTGCATCCGGTGCGGCATGCAGGTGCGCCGCAGGAACACGGCTTGCCGGAGGTAGTCGGGATTTAAGCTGGGAATTAAGCTGGGAATTAGCTGGGATTCACGTCGACCCGCCACCATCGATCTACTTAAAATACGACGAGTATATGATAATACTGCTTGTTATATAGCGGGTATGGTAACTATGGGTGACGAGTATATGTATTTTCTCATGGCGCGGGCACAGGGATCGGGTGCAGCAGCGTCGCTCCCCGTCATTTCTTGATCAGCTCCGGCGCCATCACCGCGCGCAGATAATTGCTGGTGTCGTCACCGCGGTCCTTCTGCGCAATCCACCACACGTTCCCCTTGCGGATGCTCCAGTTCTGTTCGACGCCGGCCACCAGAGCTGCGGCGATTTGGCCCAGCGTCGGTTGATGGCCTACGATCAGCACCGGTTCCTTGGCGTGCGGCCAGTTGGCGGCGGTCAGGATCTGCACGACGCCGGCCATCGGCCCCAGATCGGGATGGATCTTGAACTTGCGACCTAATGCCTCCGCCGTCTGGACGGCGCGGGTCGCCGGACTGACCAGGATTTTGCAACGCTCGGGCAGGTTGGCAGCCAGCCATTCGGCCATCCTGGCGGCCTGCTTGTGGCCCTTCGCGGTCAAACGACGCCCCTCATCCAGCGCTCCTTCGGGGTCGCCAATTTCCGCTTCTGCATGCCGCCACAAGATCAGTTCCATGTTGTCACCCAATGTCTTCAGTAATGTGCGCCCCGAGTTGCTGCATCAGATGCTGCTGCGCGCTGTACGGGGACTGCTTGCCACGCGCGGTGCGGCGCAGGTATTGGCCATCCGGTTCCAGCTCCCACGCATTGCTGTTGTCTTTCAGGTAGGGGTCCAGACCCTCCGAGATCACGCGCTTTTTCAGCGCCTTGTCAAGCACCGGAAATGCCACTTCGATGCGCCGAAACAGATTGCGGTTCATCCAGTCGGCGCTGGACAGATAGACGTCGTGCGCCAGATCGTTGCGGAAATAATAGATACGGCTGTGCTCCAGGAAGCGACCGATGATCGAGCGCACCCGGATGTTTTCCGACAGCCCCGGAACGCCCGGTTTCAGCGAACAGGCGCCACGCACGATCAGCTCGATCTTGACGCCATCGTGGCTGGCGGCGTACAGCGCACGCACCACGGATTCGTCCACCAGTGCATTCATCTTGGCCACGATGCGGCCGGGTCGGCCGAGACGCGCAATCTTTGCCTCATTGCGGATCGCCTTGATCAGCTCGTTATGCAACGCGAACGGTGCCAGCCACAGGTGCTGCAGTTTCTTTGGCTTGGTCAGGCTCGTCAGATGGATGAATACTTCGTTCACCTCGTCGGTCAGCTTCGGATGCGCCGTCAGCAGGCCGAAATCGGTATACAGCTTGGTGGTGGTCGCATGGTAGTTGCCGGTGCCGAGATGGGCGTAGTAACGCAGCGTCCCTTCTTCGCGCCGGATCACCAGCGCCAGTTTCGCGTGCGTCTTCAGTCCCACCACGCCGTACACTACTTGCGCGCCTGCATGTTCGAGCCGATCGGCCCAGTTGATGTTGGCTTCCTCATCGAAACGTGCCTTCAGTTCCACGATCACGGTCACTTCCTTGCCGAGTCGGGCCGCGGTCAGCAGCGACTCCATCAGGTCGGAACTCATGCCGGTGCGGTAAATGGTCTGCTTGATGGCGACCACGTTGGGGTCATTGGCCGCGCTGCGGATGAAATCGACCACCGTCTGAAACGACTGGAACGGATGATGCAATAGTATGTCCTGTTTCTGGATGGTCGCGAAGATGTCGTTGTTGACCAGCCTCGGCGGCGAACCCGACACGAACGGCGGGAAACGCAGGGCAGGCGTTTTCACATGATCGATCAACTCGGACAGCCGCACCATGTTGACCGGCCCATTGACCGGGTACAGCCGGCTGCGGTCGAGTGCAAACTGATTGAGCAGAAACTGCGCCAGATCTTCCGGGCAATTCTTGGCCACTTCGAGTCGTACTGCGGCGCCGAACTGGCGGCTTTGCAGTTCGCCCTGCAAGGCCTGGCGCAGGTTTTTGACTTCTTCCTCATCGACCCATAAATCGCTGTCGCGCGTCAGGCGAAATTGCGAATACGCGATCACTTCACGGCCGGTGAACAAGTCTGAGATATGCGCGTGGATGATCGACGACAGCAGGCAGAACGCTACGCCGTTTTTCGACAGCTCGTCAGGCAGCCGGATCACGCGCGGCAGTACACGCGGCGCCTTGACGATCGCGATCGCGGTGCCACGCCCGAACGCATCCTTGCCGGATAGCGAGATGATGAAATTCAGGCTCTTGTTGACGACTTGCGGAAAAGGGTGGGCCGGATCGAGGCCGATCGGTGTCAGCAGGGGCCGCACCTGGCTGTCGAAATAGCTCTTGACCCAGGCGCGCTGGGCCGCGTTGCGCTCAGTGTGGCGCAGCAGATGCACGCCCTTGACCGACAATTGCGGCAGTACCTCGGTATTGAGGATCGCATATTGATGTGCGACCAGATCATGGCATTCGGCGCTAATGCGTTCCAGTGTGGCCACCAACGCCGGACTTTCACTCAGATCGCCGTCGATGCTGGCTTGTGCCAGCAGGCTGGCGACGCGCACTTCAAAAAATTCATCCAGATTATTGCTGACGATACATAAATAACGCAGACGTTCCAGCAGCGGTATGCTTTTGTCTTCGGCCTGCGTCAGTACGCGCCGGTTAAAGCTCAACATCGACAATTCGCGGTCGAGGTAGATTCCAGGCCGGGCAATGCGTCCGGCGGCGGCCATCATATTGTCCGGTTTCATCTTTTTCAGTCTGGCCACTTGATCATCGTCCCGAGTGTAATTAGCCAATGTGACAAGTTAATGACAAGTACCGGCCAGATTTTCAGTATATTTTTACAAAAAACCAGATCGTCATAAACTTGTCATATTTGATGAGTAGAGTCCGCACTGTCAAATCTGTCTTAACCCAAGGAGCTGATATGCGAATGAATTCATTGATTAAATCTGCGGTACTCAAATCTGCAATACTCACGGCAACTACCGTCATCGCGTTTTCTGTGACGCCGGCCATCGCGGCTGACATGACGGGGGCGGGCGCTACTTTTCCTTACCCGATTTATGCAAAATGGGCTGAGGCCTATAAGGCTGCCACCGGCAACGGCCTGAACTATCAGTCGATCGGTTCCGGCGGCGGTATCAAACAGATCAAGGCCAAGACCGTCGATTTCGGCGCATCGGACATGCCCTTGAAAGCGGAAGAACTCGATGCCGAAGGACTGATGCAGTTCCCGGCCATCATGGGCGGCGTAGTGCCGGTTGTCAACCTGGACGGTGTCGCCGCCGGCCAATTGAAATTGACCGGTCAACTGGTTGCCGATATCTATCTGGGCAAGATCACCAAATGGAATGCCGCGGAAATTGCCGCCCTCAATCCTGGCGTCAAGTTGCCGGCGGACGACATCACCGTGGTACACCGCGCCGACGGCTCCGGCACCTCCTTCCTGTTCACTGATTTCCTGTCCAAATCCAGCCCTGAATTCAAGACCAAGATCGGTGCCGGCACCGCGGTCAAATGGGCGGTCGGCGTCGGCGGCAAGGGTAACGAAGGCGTTGCCGCCAACGTGCAGCGGATCAAGGGTTCGATCGGTTATGTCGAGTACGCCTATGCCAAGAAGAACAAGATGGCCGACGCCCAACTCAAGAACCACGACGGTCAGTTCGTCAAGGCTGACGATGACACCTTCAAGGCGGCTGCAGCCGGGGCCGACTGGGCCAAGACCCCTGGTTTTGGCGTGGTGCTGACCGACCAGGCAGGCAAGAGCAGCTGGCCGATTACTGGTGCATCATTCATCCTGATGCACAAGGCGCAGGCCGATGCAGCCAAGGCCAAGGAAGTATTGAAGTTCTTTGACTGGTCCTACAAGAATGGCGGTGCCTCGGCGAGCGAACTGGACTATGTCGCGATTCCGCCGGCGGTCGTCAAGCTGGTGCAGGAAGGCTGGAAAACGCAATTGAAAGACGCTTCCGGCAAGGCAATCTGGTAAGCATCATTTTGATGTAATTATGGCAATAAAGGCCGCATTCCATCAGGGATGCGGCCTATCTCGATGATCCTAGCGACGGTAGTTGGACAGGTGCGAGTGTGCGCTTTTCTGGCTGTCTGGCTAGGCGCGACGACGCTGCAGACTGCATTCTGCAAGGAGAAGGGTGCTCCACTGGAGCACCGAAAACGCCAGAGAGCCAGAAAAGCGTGCAATCGTGCCTGTAGCGCTCTCAGCTAAACGGTAAATGTTTTCGCCATGAGAAATTTCAATCAATTCATAAGCTTATTGAAGCTAACAAGCGGTCAACTGCCGTTTCTAGGAGATGGCAAACCATGAGCGTCAATCCCACTTCAGTCCTTATGCCGCCAGCCCAGGCCATGCAAAGTAATGAGGCCGCCATGGCGAGCAAGGCAATGGCAGCGACGATGCGCAAGCAGCGGCTGCAGGATTTCATTTTTCATAAAGTCACGCTGGTATTTGCGCTGAGCGTGCTGCTGGTGCTGGCGGGCATCATCATTTCGCTGATTATCGGCGCCTGGCCTGCATTTCACGAATTCGGGCTGGGCTTCATCACGACCGAGGAATGGGATCCGGTCAACGACAAGTACGGCGCATTGATCGCGATTGTCGGTACCTTGTCCACCTCGCTGATCGCGCTACTGATCGCGTTCCCGATCAGCTTCGGCATCGCCTTGTTCCTGACCGAAATTTGTCCGACCTGGCTGCGCCGCCCGATGGGCACGGCGGTCGAATTATTGGCCGGCGTGCCCAGCATTATTTACGGCATGTGGGGGCTGTTCGTGTTTGCCCCCATCTTTGCCGACTATGTGCAGCCGGCGTTAAAGCAGTCGCTGGGACAGTTGCCGCTGATCGGCAAGCTGTTTCAGGGCCCGATGATGGGGATCGGCATTCTGGCCGCCGGACTGATCCTGGCGGTGATGATCATTCCGTTCATCGCCTCTGTAATGCGCGACGTGTTTGAAGTGGTGCCGCCGGTGCTGAAGGAATCGGCCTATGGCCTCGGCTGCACCAAGTGGGAAGTGGTGCGCAAGGTAGTGCTGCCGTACACCAAGACAGGCGTGGTCGGCGGCGTGATGCTGGGCCTCGGCCGCGCGCTGGGCGAAACCATGGCAGTCACCTTCGTGATCGGCAATGCGAATAAATTGTCGTGGTCGCTGTTCTCTGCTGGCAACAGTATCGCGTCGACCCTGGCCAATGAATTTGCCGAAGCGGAATCCAGGCTGCACGTATCGTCCTTGTTCGCGCTCGGCCTGATCCTGTTCGCCATCACCTTCATCGTGCTGGCTGCCGCCAAGCTGATGCTAATGGGAATGACCCGCAAGGAGGGCACAAAATGATTAATCCTGCTTTGCTGTCGGCTGCCGCCAACCCGGTCTACCGGATGCGCTTGTGGAAGCACCGGATCGGTATCGCGCTGTCGTTCGCCGCCATGTCGGTCGGCCTGTTTTTTCTGATGTGGATCCTGCTGACGCTGGTCGTCAAGGGCGTCGGTGCAATCAACCTGGCGATGTTCACGCAAACCACGCCGGCCCCCGGCAGCGATGGCGGCGGCTTGCTCAATGCCATCGTCGGTAGCCTGATGCTGGTTGGTGCGGCGACCCTGATCAGTACCCCGATCGGTATCCTGGCCGGGATCTATCTGGCCGAATACGGCGAAAAGAACTGGTTCGCGCAAGTCACGCGTTTCGTTACCGACATCATGCTGTCGGCACCTTCGATCGTGATCGGCTTGTTCATCTATGCGTTGTACGTCGCCAACGTCAAGCATTTTTCCGGTTGGGCGGGCACGTTTGCGATCTCGCTGATCGCCATACCTGTGGTGGTGCGCACGACCGACAATATGCTGAAACTGGTGCCAAACAGTTTGCTGGAAGCCGCATTTGCGCTCGGCGCGCCGCGCTGGAAGGTCGCGACCCTGGTCCGCCTGCGCGCGGTGAAGGCGGGCGTGCTGACCGGTGCGCTGCTGGCGCTGGCACGTATTTCCGGCGAGACCGCGCCGCTATTGTTTACTGCGCTGAACAACCAGTTCTTCAGCGCCAACATGAACGCGCCGCTGGCCAATCTGCCGGTCGTGATCTACCAGTTTGCGATGAGCCCGTATGACAACTGGCGTGCGCTGGCCTGGGGCGGGGCGCTGCTGGTGACGTTCAGCGTGCTGGGCCTGAATATCCTGTCCCGCATTCTGCTTCGCCAGAAACAGCCGGCTTAACCTTTACAAGCGAACGATATGTATAGTCTCCTACCGCAGATTACCGAGGATACGGCAATGGATGTCCGGCAGAAAGCAACCATCGAGATTTCGGAGCTGTTTTTTTTCTATGGTCAGACTCAAAGCCTGAACAACATCAATCTCGATATCCATGACAAGAAGGTCACCGCCTTCATCGGTCCCTCCGGTTGCGGAAAATCGACCTTGCTGCGCACGCTGAACCGGATGTACGACTTGTATCCGGGCCAACGGGCCGAAGGCAAGATCATGTATCAGGGCCGCAATATCCTGGACCCGGGGCAGGACCTGAACATGCTGCGCGCCAAGGTCGGCATGGTGTTCCAGAAGCCGACGCCGTTTCCGATGTCGGTCTACGACAACATCGCATTCGGCGTGCGCTTGTACGAAAACCTGTCGAAGGGCGAGATGGACGAGCGGGTCGAATGGGCGCTGAAGAAAGCCGCGTTGTGGGGCGAGGTCAAGGACAAATTGAACAAGAGTGGCCTCAGCCTGTCCGGCGGTCAGCAGCAGCGCCTGTGCATCGCGCGCGGCGTCGCGGTCAAACCGGACGTGCTGCTGTTGGACGAGCCGACCTCGGCACTGGATCCGATTTCAACCGCCAAGATCGAAGAGCTGATCAGCGAACTGAAAGAGGATTACACGATCACGATCGTGACCCATAACATGCAGCAGGCGGCGCGCTGCTCCGACTACACCGCTTATATGTACCTGGGCGAACTGGTCGAGTTCGGCGAGACCGACCAGATCTTCATGAATCCGGCGAAGAAGGAAACCCAGGATTATATTACCGGCCGCTTCGGCTGATGCCGGATGGCGCGGCGGCATGCAAGCCGCATAAAAATACCCATAGACGAATCAGGACGGAGAATCACGATGATCGGCGAGCATTTATCCAAACAATATGACACGGACCTGGAGACTATACGCTCCAAGGTGCTGCTCATGGGCGGCATGGTCGAAACCCAGTTCACAGATGCGATGACCTGTTTTCGCAGCGGCAATATCGAACAGGCCGAGCTGGTGATGAAGGCGGACGAGAACGTCAACCGGCTTGAAATCGCACTGGACGATGCCTGCAGCCATCTGATCGTGAAGCGGCAGCCGGCTGCCAACGACCTGCGCACGGTGATGGCAACGACCAAGGTCATCACCGACCTCGAGCGGATTGGCGACGAAGCGGCCAAAATCGCACGCAGCGCCAGAAATCTGTACACCCGCAATGCGGGCATTGTCAGCCATTACGACACGGTCCGCGTGATTGCCGGCAGCGCCAGCACCATGCTGCACGACGCACTGGACGCATTCGCCCGGCTCGATGCAGAGCAGGCGGTCAAGGTGATCGCGCAGGATGAGCTGATCGACCACGAGTTCGGGTCCATCATGCGCAACCTGATCACCTTCATGATGGAAGACCCGCGCACGATCTCGGCATCGCTCGACACCATGTGGGTGGCCAAGGCGATCGAACGGATCGGCGACCACGCGAAGAACATTGCCGAATACGTAATTTTTATCGTCGAAGGCAAGGATATCCGGCACGCCAATCCGTATGCCGGCAGCAAGCAAGACCAGCAGCCTTAGCGCAAGCCCATGGCCGCCGATAAAACCATGATCCTGATTGTTGAAGACGAACCTGCTATCGCCGAGCTGGTGACCTTTACTTTACGCGAGGCCGGCTGGGCCACCTACCCGGTCAGCAGCGTCGCCGATGCCTGGGATTTTCTGCAGCGGCGCACGCCGCACCTGATCCTGCTGGACTGGATGCTGCCGGACCAGACCGGTTTGCGGTTACTGTCGCGGATCCGCTCGGACCGCCAGTTCAACGAGATCCCGGTGATCATGCTGACCGCGAAAAGCATGGAAGAAGACAAGATCGCCGGGCTCGATCAGGGCGCCGACGATTATGTGACCAAGCCGTTTTCGCCGCGCGAACTGACTGCGCGCATCAAGGCCTTGTTACGCCGGAAGAGTCCGGAACACGCGCAGAGCGTGATGAGTGCCGGTGCGATCACGCTCGATCCGGTCAGCTGTTCGGTGCGGATGGAAGATCAGAAAATCGATATCGGTCATGCCGAATTCAAGCTGCTCAAATTTTTCCTGGCGCATCCGGACCGGGTATTCTCCAGAAGTCAGTTATTGGATAAAGTATGGGGCGATCACGTCGTGATCGAAGAACGCACCGTCGACGTCCATGTACTGCGCCTGCGCAAGGCGCTGAAGGAAGCGGAATACCTGATCAAGACCGTGCGCAGCGTCGGCTATATGCTGTCGGAAAAATAAATCTCGGGGAGCAGCTTAAGGGCATCGCTATTCATCGGATTGTCGTCCCTGCTCTTCGGCGAACTCAGGATAAACTGGCCTGTGGCCACGCTGGGACCCGTGCGGGGAGTCCTCGCACCTTATGTTGCCCAAGACGCATCTTGCCCTTCGTTTAGCTTTAAAACGGCGGGCTTTTTGCTCATATCGAGCGCTAACGGTGCGCGGCGAAAGACCCTGGATTCCAGCGTCCGCTGGAATGACACGGATTTTGAATTAATAGAGGTGCCTTTAAGTTCTGCGCAATTCGATCTCGCGTTTGCGATGCGCACCGTATCTGCGTACGATTGCGCTTCTGTACGCAGCCACGAGCCGCTTTTGATCAAAGGTTTTGCATGAATCCACAGTTATTGTTCTGGGTGCCGGCCACATTGCGGCTGGTCTTCGTGTTCGTCGGTACCGCGATTGCCTGGTATTTCCTGGGGCCGGTGATCAGCCTGGGCCTGGGATTGCTGGTGATGTGTGGGATGACGGTGCTGCAACTGCATTATCTGTACCGGCTGGGCGACTGGCTCGATCACCCCAGTAGCGTCAAATTGCCGGACGGCTGGGGCGCGTGGACCGATGTTTTTTCACGCCTGTACCGGCTGCGGCGCGACGATGAAAAGAACAAGGCGGAACTGACCGAGTGGCTGGCGCGCTTCCGCCAGGCCATGAGCCTGTTGCCGGATGGCGTGGTGATCATGGACGACGTGCTGTTCCTGGAATGGTGCAATCCGGAAGCGGAAAGACACCTGGGCATGACGCTTGCGCGCGACAAGGGCATGCGCGTGACCAATCTGATCCGCAGCCCCGCGTTCATCGATTACATCATCCTCGGACGCTACGAACAGCCGCTGACCCTGATGCTGAAGGAGCGCAAGCTGATCGTGCAGATCATCCCGTTCGAAAACCGGCGCCAGATCCTGGTCACGCACGACGCGACCGAATCGGACCGGATCGACATGATGCGGCGCGACTTCATCGCCAACGCGTCCCATGAATTGCGCACGCCGCTGACCGTGATCAACGGGTTTCTGGAAATTGCATCGAGCCAGCCCAATCTCGATCCGGCGGTCCGGATGTCGCATTTGAAGCTGATGACCGAGCAGGGTCAGCGCATGCAGAATCTGGTTGAAGACATGCTGACGCTGACCCGGCTGGAGTCGATCGATTATCCGCTGCGCCCCGAACGGGTCAATATTCCCGTGCTGCTGGAGCAGATTTTGCAGGAGGCGCGCGCGATGTCGGCCGGCCGCCATCAGATATCGCTGCAGGTCGACGGGCCCGACCTGAAGGGCGGCACCGAAGAGCTGCGCAGCGGCTTCGCCAATCTGGTGCTCAATGCGGTGCGCTACACACCGGCGGGTGGGCGTATCGACATCCGCTGGGAGATGGGGGCGTCGGGGCCGCAGTTCGTGGTGCAGGATACCGGCATCGGCATCAGCGCCGAACATATTTCGCGGCTGACCGAGCGCTTCTATCGCGTCGACAAGGGGCGTTCACGCGAGACCCAGGGTACCGGGCTGGGGCTGGCGATCGTCAAGCATGTGTTGTTGCGGCATGGTGCGACGCTCGGGATTGCATCGCAACCGGGCCAGGGCAGCGTGTTTTCGGTGCATTTTCCGATGCATGCGGTGTTGGCGCCGCTGCAATAGATTTCTGGGGAGTATGGCCTAATACTGGCCAGATCCGGCTTATTCTATTGCGGGCGGTTTCAATGTCCAAGTGCAACAAGACCAAGCTTATCTGCCCAGTATG
>NZ_JBHRTP010000039.1:0-14502 GCF_042646465.1 Pseudundibacterium arcticum | reverse complement strand
AATGATCATAGATATCGGCCTAAATCAACGCGCCAGTGCTCGACCCTACCTGCGAGAGCGTGGAGGGGAGGTTCCTCTGCGCTACTCACCTTATTATTACCGGCAATTCGAAGGAATGGCTGGAACACGAGGTTAAGCCTGCAGTGGTTGAATTTCTGGCGGAACGCGGGCTAGTCCTGTCGCCTGAAAAAACCAGAATAACGCATATCAGGGATGGGTTTGATTTCCTCGGATGGAACATTCGCAAGTACAGCGGCAAGTTGTTGATGAAGCCGTCGAAAGCGAACGTCAATGCGCATCTTGACAAAATCCGTGAAGTCATCAAGGCCAACAAGACGGCTAAACAGGCAAATCTGATAAGGCTGCTCAATCCTGTTTTACGTGGATGGGCGAATTACCATAGCCATGTAGTCGCCAAGGAAACCTTTGCTCGGGTTGATGGCAATGTCTGGTCAATGCTATGGCGATGGGCGGGAAGAAGGCATCCAAATAAAGGAGCTCGCTGGGTTAAGGAAAGATACTTTAAAACCAGAGGCACCCGGAACTGGGTATTTGCCGCAACAGAAAAAAAAGAGGATGGCACGCAAAGAGAGTTTACTCTGCTAAAAGAGATGGATACGCCAATACAGCGGCATATCAAAATCAAATCGGACGCCAATCCGCACGACCCAAATTGGGAACAGTATTTCGAGTCCCGGTGGGGCAAGAAGATGCTGAACTCGGCGAGAGGTCGTGTGAAGCTATACCGTGTCTGGTTAAGGCAAGATCGCATGTGCCCTACCTGCCAGAAGCCCATCACAAAGCTCACGCCTTGGGATGTTCACTACTACACCATCTCAGTTGCCCTAGAAATTATTAGTACGCCGAAAATCAGTTGTGCAGCCGGGTGTCAAAAGATGCCTTCGTAGGGGCTTGAGCCGTGTGCATCGAAAGACGCATGCACGGTTCTTAGGGGGCTGGACGCGGGTAACCGCTTCCAGCTACCCGACAGTTTTAGATGCAATTCAACAGGTAGAGTCCTACCGGGCGTAACTGGTCGCACCTGGCCAAAAATGGACGGTCGCACAGCTCATCAGGTTGGGCTAAGTCGTTTCTGGCCTGATGTTTCCGCGCTCATGCAGGCGCCCCCGCTGCCTCGCAAGCCTGCGTCCTTGACCTCCCAGCAGCTACGCCCGGGAATCCGGTGCGAACAGTCTTGCACCTCATCGCGCTCGAGCCGCCTGGCCGCCGTCGCACGAGCGGATGTCAAGACCCTGGCGGCTTCGCGATCCGATAGCTCGTCGCGCCCGGCCCTCGCCCGCAGCAAGGGCCTGCCACGACGAGCAATCCGACCACACGCACCTGCACGACTAGGAACGCAGCGCGAGCGCGTCAGCTTGGCCTTTATGCCGCAGCGGACTGTCCATGGCGACGCCTCGCTCATGGCCGCGCTGGCGACCGCGACGGCGCCGGCTTGCCGACCATCGTTGCATCAACCGACCAGCGCCCGGGACCGCACAGCGCGATGCCAACGAAGACGGTCAGCAGCAGCCATCCGAACTGCCCTTGTGCGATCGACCATTCGGGATGTACCGCCACCATGGCCACCAGCAGCACGCCGATCACCGGCAGGCAGGCCAGCCGCGTGAGCAGGCCGGCCGCGATGAACAGCGGGCACACTACTTCGGCGAAAATCGCGGTCAGCAGCGGAAACGCAGGACCGGTGCCGAACGGGTCCTCGATGCGGGTCAGCTCTTCGCTGTAGTGGATGACCTTCGGCCAGCCGTGCACCTGGAACAGGATGAAGCTGCCCGCCAGGCGCAGCCACAGCAGGCCGATGTCGGTATAGGACGTGTAGAGTAGGGATCGGACCGTCGCCATGGCGATCAAAACGCAAAGCAGCTACAACCGAGTGCGCCCCAGAATCCCGAATAGTCAGAAACCGGCACGGATGACTTGCGCGCGATATCATGGGCATGGGCGTGCACACCGCACGCGCCCTTGCATTGGTGCGGCAATTGCGAAAGCTGCTGACGTGGGGCCACAGCACGATAGTGGCCGGGAACCGTCGCAACAGGTGACCAGTCAGGCAACACCGGTAAGGCCGGTAGATCAAGTGGCGTGAACTCGGCTTGGGCGAAAACGACCTTTCCCCCGACAATCGTCAAGACCGATTCAATCGACTTGATGCTTCCCTCGTCGATGGCAAAAAAGTCATCTGACAAGGCACATAAGTCTGCCAGCATGCCTTCTTTGATGCGCCCCTTTTTACCGTGTTCGCTGGAGAACCATGCGCTACCGGCGCTCCATAATTCCAGCGCGGTGTCACGCGACAGGCGATTCGACGAGTCGTACATGCGCAGGCCGCCGACAGTCCTGCCGGAGACCATCCAGTACAAAGCGGTCCACGGATTATAGCTAGCCACACGGGTGGCATCGGTGCCGGCACCCACCGGCACGCCTGCTGCAAGCATGCGCCCGACCGGCGGTGTGTGCTGGGCGGCTTCAGCCCCGTAGCGCTCGACGAAATACTCTCCTTGGAAGGCCATCCGATGCTGGATTGCGATCCCTCCGCCCAGCGCTTTCACGCGGTCAATATTTTTCGGCGTAATGGTCTCACAATGGTCGAACATCCATTGCAGACCATCGAAAGGAACGTCGCGATTAACCTTTTCGAACACGTTCAACATGTGGCTGATGGACTCGTTGTAGGTGGCGTGCAGACGGAACGGCCAGCGCTTGCTCACCAGGTGGCGCACTACCTGCTCCAGCTCCGCTTCCGCGTTTGCCCCAAGCTCGGGACGTGGTTCCAGAAAGTCCTCGAAATCGGTCGCCGAGAACACCAACATCTCGCCTGCACCATTGTGGCGATAGAAATCCGTGCCCTCGCCGGGCGTGACCATATCAGTCCACTTTTTGAAATCGTCCAGCTCTTTGCCTTTGTTCTGCGTGAACAGGTTATAGGCGATGCGGATGGTGAGCTGGTCGTCCCGCGCCAGCTGCTCGACCACAGCGTAGTCTTCGGGATAGTTCTGGTAGCCGCCGCCGGCATCGATCGCGCTGGTCAGACCCAGTCGATTCAATTCGCGCATGAATCGGCGTGTGGAATTAACTTGCTGCTCCTGCGGCAGCTTGGGTCCTTTTGCCAACGTGGCATACAGGATCATCGCGTTCGGCCGCGCGATCAACATGCCGGTCGGATTGCCGGCCGCATCGCGCTGGATTTCGCCGCCGGGCGGGTTCGGGGTGTCTTTGTCGTAGCCCACTACCCGCAGCGCGGCGCGGTTCAGCAGCGCGCGGTCATACAGGTGCAGCACGAACACCGGTGTGTCGGGAGCAGCAGCGTTGATCTCATCCAGCGTGGGCATGCGCTTTTCTGCGAACTGGAATTCGGTCCATCCGCCGACGACGCGGACCCATTGTGGCGACGGGGTACGCCTGGCTTGCTCTTTGAGCATGCGCATCGCATCGGCCAACGATGGCACGCCTTCCCAGCGCAGTTCAAGGTTGTAGTTCAGGCCGCCACGAATAAGGTGCAGGTGCGAGTCATTCAAGCCCGGAATGACTGTTCGGCCGTGCAAATCGAGCACTTTGCTCGCTGACGTCCGGTGTCGCATGACGTATTCCGTATCGCCAACGGCAAAAAATTTTCCGTCTTTAATGGCGACCGCTTCTGCTAAAGGCTTTGATTTGTCGATGGTATGGAAACGGCCGTTCGTCAAGATGAGCGCATCGGCGTCCGCCTCCCGTCCGCCCGCAGCCCGCAACCGCTGATCTTTGTCCATGTTTTCACCTCGATTAATAATAGATTCCTGATGTGACTGTCCGTCCTTGAAACGGCATGCCGCTAGGCGTCCTCCTTCTCCTTGGGAGCAGCTGGCGTCACCCCTGTGATCTTGGGCGCGCACTCGTGGCTGAACCAAGTCAGAGAAAACTCCTTGTGCAAGACCTGCTTGCCGAGCGGCAGAATTTGACCACCGATCAGCATGCCAAGCAGGCCGATCAGGGCGACGGCGGGCGGCGCGGGCGAGTTCACATCAATCAAGTCATAAATGAGGCCCATCAGGATGCCGGCGGCGAGCGAAATAAGATAAATTTTCATGATCATTACCTCACGTTTGAGCGACAGTCGTGCCTCTGTCCCCGCGTCTACGCATGAGCGTAGTGCCCACTGAGGCGAGCCACGACAGGCGCCCGTCCCGGTCTTCCTTGCTGATGTGTTATTTAGCTGGTACCGGCGCGAGCACGGTATGCTTGCCGGCGGCGCGCTGCGGCGCTTTATGTACCATGGTGTAGGCATAGTCAACCCCCATGCCGTACGCGCCCGAGTGTTCCTTGACGATGGCCATGACAGCTTCGTAAGTCTCTTTACGGGCCCAGTCGCGCTGCCACTCCAGCATGACCTGCTGCCAGGTCATCGGCACGACGCCCACCTGTATCATGCGTTGCATCGCATATTCGTGCGCCTCGAGCGATGTGCCGCCGGAGGCGTCGGCGACCATGTAGATTTCATAGCCGCCTTCCAGCATGGCGCTCAGCGCAAAACTGTTGTTGCATACTTCGGTCCACAGGCCCGATACCACCACCTTTTTCTGGCCGTTGGCCGCCAGCGCATCGCGCACCTTCTGATCGTCCCACGAATTCATCGAGGTGCGCTCAAGGATCTCCTTGCCCGGGAACACGTCAAGCAGCTCCGGATACGGCGGGCCTGAGAAGCCCAGGGTTTCGACGGTGGTGATAATGGTCGGAACGGCGAACGCCTTGGCCGCCTTGGCCAGAGCAACAGTATTGTTTTTGAGCATCTGCCGGTCCATCGACACCACGCCAAACGCCATCTGGGGTTGTTGATCGATGATAATCAGTTGGCAGTTATTAGCGGTTAGCAATTCTAATTTCACATTAGCCATGATGTTCTCCAAATGTGTGGGTGTGGTAGGCCGCCCCGATGTGGCCGCCGGCTGTATTCAGACTGCACTAGCATCGCTGCTATAGCGCCAGCGCACTCCCGATCTATTGAGGGAAGAACCGTAAAAGTGCAGACTCGCCAAATCAGTATAGTCAAAAGTATATTTATTTCTGAATTTTTTTCCCGCTAAACGATGCCGGATAAGCTAGTCGAGGAACTGAGCCGTATTGTCAAGGTGCAGGGCTGTCCCAGAACCCGGTCGGGATGACGGTGGCTGCGATGAGCCTGCAGAAAATCACCGCATCACGGGCGAGATCGTGCGCGCCGTCAGGAAGGTCAAGCCCCTAAGTTAATCTGGGGGGATTCAGCAAGAGCTGCGCCCCGCATGGGTTTGCGGCTCTTTTTACATCACGTCGAAAGATATCGAATGAAAAAAACCGCGAGAGCCGCGTCCAACGCGGGTTTCAAAAAAATTAGAAAGTCGTTCTCCCCAGATTAACTCAGGGCCTTGCAGGAAGGTGCCGGGCGTATCGTCCGCGCTGGCGGAGCTGCTCAACGGCGAGCGCTACATCGATGTCAAGATCGACCGCGATGCGGCGGTTCGTTCCGGCCTGAACATTGCCGACGTGCAAAGCATCAGCTCAAGCTCGAGCGGCGGCGACAACACCGGTGAGACGGTCAACGGCCTGCAACTTTTTCCGATCAACATGCACTACCAGAGCCTAGTGCTCCACTCGGTGGAAAAGCCGCATGACCTACCAGTGCCGATCGAACGCGGCGCGCAGATCCGCCGGGGCGATATCTCCACGATCCGTATCGACGATGGCCCTCCGGGTAAAGGGGGAAACAGAATGCAACACTACAGTAGCCGCCAAAAAGAAGAATTTTGACACCGCTAAGTCCGGCTCAGCGGCTAGCGTAGCGCGCAGTGATACGCCAGTTTCGTGTTGTGTGCCAGCGCAGCGGCGCCTGGATGGCCCGCCCAGTGCCGGTAGCGGACAATTAACTGCGATGCAAGCGGAAGGGGCGATGCGCCACATCCGGCATCGCCATGGGAAATGGATTGCCGCCAGAACCCTCACATGCAATCTGTCGCCATGGTGGCACGTTGCGTGCGTTGGCGCACAGCATGGGGCAGCGAACGGCGTTTAGTGAGGCAGCATCTGGCGTGCGTAACGCAGGCCGGCGCCACAGCCACCGCCATTTTTTTCAATCACCGCACGTGCGCCATCATACGTTTCTTTGCGCGTCCAGTCACGCTGCAACTCGAGCACGACCTGTAGCCAGCTGGTCAATTGGGCGCCATGTCCACTCATGCGTTGCGACGCAAGTTCGTGGCCGCTGGTGGTCAGGCCGCCGCAGGCATCGCCGACCACGTAGCATTCATAGCCGTCGCGCTGTGCGCTTAGCACGGCGGAGCTGATGCATGCTTCGGTCAGCATGCCAGAAAACAGCAGCTTTTTGCGGCCGGTTGCGGCGATGGCTGCCTGGCAGGCGGCATCTTCCCAGACATTCATGTTCTTTCGCTCGATGATTGTCTGGTGTGGCACGAGGGCATGCAGGTCCGGCATCAGCGGACCGCTGTAAACCTTGCTAGCCGAGGTGCTGACGACAATAGGCAAGGAGAAGGCGAGGGCGGTCTCAAGCAGGGCGACCGAGTTGTTTAACAGGCTCTGGCGGTCGATCGATTGCACGCCGAAATTCAGGCCGGCCTGGTGAACGATCAGTATCAGTGCGCAATCTTATGGGGTCAACAAATATTCTAGCGGGTTCGTATATTCCTCTGCGGTGAAAGTGGCTCACGTGCTGGCGATGGCCTGAAAAATCGCGCTGCGACACTTCGCGGACGCTCACTGTGCCGCGGACGGCGCTGGAAAGACCGCAACCGCACGGTGACGCAGTCAGCTTATCAGTCGGCGTGCGCATGAACACGTGGCAATAGAACAGGCCAAGTCCTATGCTAGCGCAATTGCACAGGATGGGCGCGGCAATTTGCCCAGGCAAACTGGCCAAATGATATGGGATTTCACACAGGGAGTCGGATAAGATAATAGCTGGCGGCGTCCGCTCTTGCCAGCAGGAGGGCGCATTTTTTGGATTGTTTGGGGGAGTAAAAGCGTGAATACAAATCAGCGTAATCGCTTGCATGGTACGAGTCTGGGCTTCGTCGCCGGTTACGTCGATACGCTAGGTTTTGTTGCGCTATTCGGCCTGTTTACGGCGCACGTGACGGGAAACTTCGTCTTGATCGGCGCGGCGCTGGCGGATCCATCGCATGTGTCGATCCTCCTGAAGTTCTTGGCTTTTCCCGCATTCATCATTGGTGTCGCCATGGCGCGCTTGCTGATTGCAGCCGCCGAAAACCGCCAAGGCCCTGCCTTGAAGCTGGCATTGCTGCTGCAGTTGCTGTTGCTCGGCGGTTTCATGCTGTTCGGTGTACTGGCTGCGCCGATTGACCTCGACGTGACGCCGTTCGCCATGGTCGCCGGCCTGCTGGGAGCCGCAGCAATGGGCGCGCACAGCGCTACCAGCCGCCTGGTGCTGGCGCATCTGGCGCCCACTTCCATGATGACTGGCAACGTCACCCAGGTTGTCATCGATGCGATCGACGCGTTGCGCGGCGTGTCTGATGGTACGATGGCTGAGCGCTGCGCCAAATTTTTGTGGCCGCTGTTCGCCTTTGGGACCGGGGCGATCGGCGCCGCATTCGCCTATAAATACTTCGGCTTCTACGCGTTGCTGGCTCCAATCGTTCTGCTGTGCGGTGTAATTGCACTCGACTGCGGGGCAAGCGGGCGCGCGGCAGCGACTAAATGACAAAAAGCCGGCTCGAATCGTTTAGCGATGGGGTCATCGCGATTGCCATTACGATCCTGGTATCGAGTCGCCACATACACTGGACCGGCCGAAATGTTTGCCAAAATTGAGCGTGTCGTTGCGCCGGGTGATCATTGCCGACAAACTAAAAAGTTACGCTGCGGCCAAGCGCGAGATCCTGCCAAGCACCGAACACCGCACAAGGGTCTCAACAATCAATGTGACGTGTCACACCAACCGACCAGGTAACGACGAGGGCAAGTTGCGCCAAAAATTCCAGCAATGCGTAAAATTGGGAACGATTTAGCCTAAACTCGCCTGATAAAAATCGGCTTCAGGTTTTTCCCTTGGCAATTTGGCTGGACTTGGCGGCCTACTATATGGAAACTTTAGAAATAATATTTGGCTTGCTCACTGTCGTAGCTGAATTAGGTGCGCTCTCTAAAAGACAGCCCATCCCACTGCCTATTCTGCAAGTAATTGGCAGCCTCATCCTTTCTTTTGTGCCTGGCTTTAGTAACGTACGTCTTGATCCCAACATATTTTTTGCATTGTTCATTCCACCGCTCTTGTTTTCAGAAGCTTGGATGATCCCAAAACGGGAATTAGTGGAAGTAATGAGACCGGTGTTATTGCTGGCACTAGGGAAGCGCTGATCAATTGACGATTTCGGCGCGTCTCCGGTTTTTTCAGAAGCGGTCGCGTCGAAACGCGGAAATCGTTTCTGCAGCAGCACTTCAGCCGGTTTTTTCAGCAAATCCGCAATTCTATTTGCGCCTTTCGGCGCTCAGGACGCAACTCGGGTATTGGGTAACGCAAATCGCCGGCCGGCCAACACCAGATTGGCGAAACCGAACAGCGTAAACAGTTGTGCAGTGTTCTTGGCCAAGCCGCGATAGCGTGTCGTACGATGACGGAACAGGTTCTTGATGACATGAAACGGATGCTCGACCTTCGCCCGCACGCTCGCCTTGAGATGCTCCAGTTTTTCGAGCATGCGCCCCAGCTTGTTCTTTGGCAGCGCCTTGCGCTTGGAACGCTTCATCGCCACGTGCCAAGTCACCAATTTGCCGCGATTCTCTTCGCGTTTTTCCACGCCCTGGTAACCCGCGTCACCAAGCGCTGCGATCTCGTCGCTGTGCAGAAGCGCGTGCGCCTGGGTTACGTCGGAGACGTTGCCGGCAGTGCCGATCAGCGTGTGCACCAGACCCGAAGTCGCGTCCACGCCGATATGCGCTTTCATCCCGAAGTGCCAGTCATTGCCCTTCTTCGACTGATGCATTTCTTTAATGAACTCTGGCCGACGGCGATAGGCGTTCTATCTCCGGATCAGGCCGTCGTCAGCATGGTGTGATCCATCGGCGACTTGCTTTGGCCCTCTCCGTCGCGTTGTCTACATCGCCCTTCGTACTGGCCATCGACCTCTCAATGCGGATCGATCCGGCTAAGTGCGTCTCGAACTACCCGTTCGTCGCCGAACGGGCAGACCCGCGCGACACCGTCCTGATGTATCCCTGACTTTCCGCTCACATAGGGCGGGGTGCTAGCCGCTGCTATTGCGGCCGGCTCACGCCCATGCCGGCGAGCGCCTGACGCACCGCGCCGTGCGCGATGACCACGTCCGGGCCATCGTGCAGCAGCACGTTGTATTTGCGGCGGAACTCCGCGTCAATCTCCTTGCCGGGGCCGATTAGCGCTTCGACCGCAGTGCGGAAGTCGGCCGCCGTGTCGCTGTCGAATGGATGCTCCTTCTCGTCGAGCCGCTCGTCCAGTTCGGCCATCAGGCTGGACAGCTTCTGCAGCCAGGCGAAGTGCGGGTGGGTCGTGATCAGCTGAAGGTGCTCGAGAGGGCTGCCGACCGCGCCAAAATACTGCGTCTCGACGTCGATCAGTGCCTTGTGCAGCTTGCGCAGCGCGTGGGTGAGGGCAATCGCCTTGGCGCGCAGCGCAATGTCTTTTTCGGTAGTAGTCATCTCGATTCCTCATCTGATGAAAAAAAAGAACGAGGCGTCGCGAATGCGGCGCCTCCCTGACGCTTGCTACGTAATCAAGCCTTGCGCAGCGCGTCGACGCTCCAGGCGCCGGCGCCCCAAGCGGCCACGCTCAGCAAACCACCGACGACGGCGATATTCTTGAAGAACATCAGTTGCTGCACGAATTGCTGCGCTTCCGGCACCGCCCAGTAATTATGGAAAAAGAACGACGCCACCAGGGTGAACAATGCCAGCGCGAGCGCCGCCACGCGGGTGCCGGCGCCCAGCACCAGGGCCAGACCGCCGATGATTTCGAGGCTCAGCGCAAACGCTGCGGCCAGTTGCGGCGCCGGCAAGCCGACTGAGGTGATGTAGCCGACCGTGCCGGCAAAGCCGGTCAGCTTGCTGATGCCGGCAGGCAGGAACAGCAGGGCGAACAACAGGCGGCCTGCGAGGGACAGCGGGTTTTGTAGTGACTTGATCATGATAATTCCTTTGTGTGTAATTTGGATGAAACGTTTAGGTCAGGCAGCCAGGTCGAACACCAGCACCTCGGCGTTGTCGCCATCGGCCAGCGTGATCCGGCATTCTTGCTCCAGCAAAAGGGCGTCGCCGCCGGACAGTCGCTGGCCGTTGACTGTCAACGTGCCGCGCACCACGTGCACATAGGCCTTGCGGGCCGGATCGAGCGCCAGATCGGCCGCTTCGGCGCCGTCGAACAGGCCGGAATACAGCGCCGCATCGGCGTGCACGGTGACCGAATCCTGGGCGCCGTCGGGCGAACCGATCAGCCGTAGCGCGCCACGTTTCTGGGCGGCCGGGATGGTCTTCTGTTCGTAGCCCGGGGCGATCCCTTTCGCGTTCGGCAACAGCCAGATCTGCAGGAAGTGCGTGGTCTGGTCTTTTGCGTGGTTGAACTCCGAGTGCACGACACCGGTGCCGGCACTCATGCGCTGGACGTCGCCCGGCGGGATGCCCTTGACGTTACCCATGCTGTCTTGGTGCGCCAGTTCGCCCGACAACACGTAGGAGATGATTTCCATGTCCTTGTGGCCGTGCTTGCCGAAGCCGGCGCCGGGGGCTATGCGGTCTTCGTTGATGACGCGCAAGTTGCCCCAGCCCATGTGGGCCAGGTCGTAATACTCGCCGAACGAAAACGAATGGTCGCTTTTGAGCCAGCCGTGGTCGGCGTGGCCGCGGTCCTGCGCTTTGCGTAATGTGATCATGATCTGGACTCCCGGTTAGTTGATGGAGTCCATTGTGGGCTCGCGGAAGCGCTTGCCGGATCTGCCGAATTGATGGCATCATTCAAATAATTTGAATGGATGGAGCCAGCCATGATCACGCCACGCGATGTATTGACGCCGTCCTCGCTGGCGATGCTGCAGGCGGTGGCGACCACCGGCAGCTTCGCCGCCGCGGCGCGCGCCAGCAACATGGTGCCGAGCGCGCTGACGTACCGGGTGCGCATCATCGAGGATGCGCTCGACGTGCTGCTGTTCGACCGCAGTTCGCGCCAGGCGCGCCTGACCGAGGCGGGCAAGGAGTTGCTGCGCGAGGGCGCCCGCCTGCTGGTCGACATCGACGCGGTGGCCAACCGCGTCAAGCGGGTCGCCACCGGCTGGGAGTCGCAGCTGACGATTTCGGTCGACAGCATCATCAACCGCGTCACCATGATGGAGCTATGCGAGGCGTTCTTTGCGCTGAACCCGCCTACCCGCCTGAAGCTGCGCGACGAAACTTTGTCCGGCACGCTCGAAGCGCTGACCTCCGGCCAGGCCGACTTGGCGCTCGGCGTGGTGTTAGATGCCAAAGTGACGGTCGGGCTGCAACGGCGGCCGCTGGGCACGGTGGGTTTCGTGTTAGCGGTGGGCGCGAATCATCCGCTGGCGCGGGCCAGCGAGCCGCTCAGCGACGATCTGATCCGCAATTACCGCGCGGTGGCGCTGGCCGACTCTGTCGAACGCGGCGGCGGGCTGACCGTCGGTATGCTGACCGGGCAGGACGTGTTTACCGTCTCCGACATGGCGGCCAAGGTCGATGCGCAGATCCGCGGGCTGGGCGTCGGCTTCCTGCCGAAGTCCCTCGCCCAACCGTATATCGACAGCGGCAAACTGGTGGTCAAGCGGGTCGAGCGCGCCGACCATGAGCTGCGGTTTTGCTACGCCTGGCGCGACAGCGGCAAGGGAGCGCAGGGGCGGGCGTTGCAGTGGTGGCTGGAGCAGATGCAAAGTGCGGTCAGCCGCGCGGCGCTGCTCGACGCCCGCCGGCCCGTCGGCTAGCGAAAGGGCCTGCCGATGTTCGTGATATGGTTTGCCGACTAACGACGTGAGAGTTCGATGACAAGCAAGACTCCAACTTTGAGGGACCTGGCCACCGCCACCGGCGTGCACCTGTCGACCGTGTCGCGCGTGATCAATCCGCAGAACCGCTCGAAGGTCAGTGTCGAAGTGGCGGACCGCATCCTGGCCGAGGCCAAGCGGGTGGGGTACCGGCCGAACCGCTCGGCGTCGACGCTGGTCACGCGCAAGTCCAACATCATCGGCGTGGTGCTGCCCGACATCACCAACGCCGTGTTCCCGCCTATCCTGATGGGCATCGAGGATGCGCTGCGCCAGGAAGGCTACGTCGCCAACGCCGGCGACGACAGGGTGCAGCAGCGCTTCGTGGTCGACCAGCTGCTGGCGCGCCAGGTCGATGCGCTGATCCTGGCGACCGCCACCCGCAACGATACGATCCTCGACTACTGCCTGGCCTCCGGCGTGCCGACCGTCACCGTCAACCGCCGCGAGGACGCCAGCCGCGTCTCCAGCGTGGTCAGCGACGAGGCCGACGGCATGCTGCTGGCGGTGAACCACCTGGCGGCGCTCGGCCACCGCCGTATCGTCCACCTGGTCGGCCCGCAGAACCTGTCGACCGGCTACCTGCGCAAGGAAGGCTTCGTCGCGGCGATGGCGGCGCCCGATGCCGATGTACATCCAGCGCCAGAAGCGCAGGGTCGACATCGGCTCGTCGCGCGCGCCGCCAGCCACCCCGAAGCGCGGCGAGCCCGGGGCGGCGCGCATGCCGGCCGACGCCGGCGCCAGGCGCAGCTTGTCGACGAACTGTTGTTGCACCAGCCGGCGATCGCCAAAGCATTGGACTACAGCCCCAAACGCTGGAATGCGCTCGTGCGCTTCCTAGGCAATGGGAGTGTACCCATAGACAATAACATCATCGAGAATCAGATACGGCCGGTCGCAATTGGTCGCGGTAATTGGCTGTTCGCAGGATCGCTGCGAGCTGGGCAGCGGGCCGCCGCGATCATGAGCTTGATTCAATCTGCCAAACTCAACGGGCACGATCCGTACGCCTATCTGAAAGATGTGCTCACGCGCAAGCGAGATCGCAACGCTATTACCGCACCACTGGCATCCCAACTTGCAAGCCAACACATAGAGTGCATTTATTATTGGCAGTTCGCGTCAAGATGACTTCCCTAGCCGCTTACGCCATATCGATATTTACGGTGAAGTATTTTTTCCAATAATAACGAGACCGTCTTCCCCTACGCCTTATCGAACGTAATGGATACCTTGTTTCAAAACGCTATGAATCTCGGCTTCCGGATCAAAGTAGTTTGCATGCCTCATCGAAATCGAGGCGAGGGCTGCGCGCGAAAAGTTTAGTTGGATCTCCGTAGCCTAGGTTGCACAGGAAGTTGGTCTTGATGTGGCTGTCCGGAAAATACTCATACCCGAAGTTCACTCGCTTCGAGTCCGGGAAGAACTCATGGTCCACTTTCGTTTGGTCGAATCCGGACATCGGTCCACAGTCCAATCCGAGGGCGCGCGCCGCGATCATGAAGTAGGCTCCCTGCAGCGAACTGTTCCGCCTGGCAGTAACCTCTGCGAGTTCTGGGGTATCGGCGAACCAGGCGCGTGCATCCGCATGTGGAAATAGTTTTGGCAATAGCTCAAAAAATTTTCCGTCGTAGCCGATGATGGCCGTGACCGGTGCTGCCATGGTCTTCTCCACATTGCCCGGTGCCAACGCCGGCCGTAGTCGCTCTTTACTTTCGGGCGTGCGCAGGAATAAAATTCGCGCCGGAGAACAATTGGCACTGGTCGGCCCCCATTTCATGATGTCATAGAGGCGGTGCAAGGTATCGTCACTCACCGGCTTATCTAGCCAGGCATTGTGCGTGCGCGCCTTGAAAAATAGGAGATCAAGTCCGTCTTCGCTCAGTTGGTTGCTCATGGTCATATCTCAAATGTTGGTTAGCGTTGACGATGCCGCCACCAGAAAAGTATAGGAGCAATCAAGCAAAATGGAATGACTTTGTTCATGAGTCAGTCGCGCTGTGGAATGGTGCCTGCTGTCAGGAATTTTTCTGTGCTGCCATTTATTGATTGCTTCATTGCTGAGCCCAATATTGGCGAATCGCTAAATTGGGCCGAGCTGGAAAATTCATGGTTGGCCAAATTCCGCAATCATTACAGCGTGAGCGATCACCGTTCGCCAGCATTTTTTCAACTTAAACCACCATACGGCATTAAAATTCCTCCGGCGATCTGCGAAAGAGGCGGAGAATTGTCAGCGGGATGAAGCGCGATTTCGATTGCGACAGAATAGGGGCGCAATGAATTAATGTGCATCAGGCGGCGCGACAAATCCATGTTCACCGGGGCCGGGTAGTCCTGGTGTTCGCCCGAACAATAAACTTTGTGGTTGCTGCTGGACGTCCGATAGCACGCGGTCCAGCACATGAGAGCTACGAGAAAAGTCATTGATCATGCCGTGCAATTGCGGAAGAGAATCTTTTAAAGCCTGGCTCGTCTGCCCCAC
>NZ_JBHRTP010000038.1:0-163989 GCF_042646465.1 Pseudundibacterium arcticum | reverse complement strand
AACGCATACTGGGCAGATAAGCTTGGTCTTGTTGCACTTGGACATTGAAACCGCCCGTCCACTTCATTTGGGCGAGCGAGCATTTAATCCGCATACTCCCCATATCTGCGTTGTTCATCGGTGGCGGTAGCAACGAGTTGGAGAGGAGCTCGGCGACGGTGGTATCCTTCCAGAGCTACCGCAGGCCCCTTGTAGGGAAAGAAACTAGTGATCCGAGACCAACAGACGCTTGATTTAATACTTGCCACTGTGCACAGATTTGTGCGCGACAAGCTGATACCCTGCGAGCAAGAGGTGGCCGAGACCGATTCCATTCCGCCCGCGATTATTGACGAAATGCGTGCGATCGGACTGTTCGGCCTGACCATCCCCGAAGAGTATGGTGGCGCCGGTTTGACGATGGAGGAGGAGGTGCAGGTCATCATCGCGCTGACTTACGCATCGCCGGCTTTCCGTTCGATCCTTGGCACCAACAATGGGATCGGCTCGCAAGGCATCGTGATTGACGGCACGCCGGAGCAAAAAGCATTCTGGTTGCCACAATTGGCTTCCGGCGCACTGATAGGATCATTTGCATTGACCGAACCGGGCGCCGGTTCGGATGCCGCATCGCTCGCCACTAGTGCGGTCAGGATGGACGATCACTATGTCATCAACGGCACCAAGCGCTACATCACCAACGCCCCGGAGGCGGGCATTTTTACCGTCATGGCGCGTACCGATGCGTCGTCTACCGATAGTCGCGGCGTCTCGGCATTTATTGTTGCGGCGAACACGCCCGGCATCACAATCGGCAAGATTGACCGCAAGATGGGGCAGAAGGGTGCTCATACCGCCGACGTGGTGTTTGACAACGTCAAGGTGCCAGTTGCCAATTTGATCGGTGGTATCGAGGGCCAGGGTTTCAAGACTGCGATGAAGGTGCTCGATAAAGGGCGCATCACCATCGCCGCGGTTTGTGTCGGTGCAGCACAGCGCCTGCTCGATGATGCGCTGCGCTATGCCCAGGAGCGAATACAATTCGGCCAGCCGATTGGTCAATTTCAACTGGTCCAGGCCATGCTAGCCGATAGCCGCGCGGAGTTGCTGGCCGCCCGCAGCATGGTCATGGAAACCGCAAGAAAGCGCGATGCGGGAGAGAATGTGAAAATCGATGCCGCGTGCTGCAAGTTGTTTGCATCCGAAATGGTGGGGCGGGTCGCGGACCGTTGCGTACAAATTCATGGCGGAGCCGGGTATATTAGCGACTATGCGGTAGAACGTTTTTATCGCGATGTCAGATTATTCCGAATTTTTGAGGGTACTAGCCAGATCCAGCAGTTGGTGATTGGGCGCGCAATGGTGCTCGGAGAAACATGATTATCAATGATGCTCGGGGAGACATAATTATTATTCGCCATGGGCAAATGCCAGCCTTGCGCCTGATCGCGCTTGCAGTGTTGACTGTGTGCGGGTCGGCCGCGCATGCAGTCGGCGTAGGGACGGTGAGCTTGCAGTCGGCACTGGGCCAGCCACTGCACGCCAGCATTCCTATCATCGGTAACGATAACGATGTCAGCACAACCTGCATCAAGGCGCGGGTCGAGTCGTCTGACGGCGCTTTTGTCGTTTCTCCGCAAATCGTCGTGATGCGCAGCGCGCAAGGCGCGACTATCGCCTTGACCTCGCGTCAGGTCGTCAATGAACCGGCAGTCACAATCACCGTCGATGTCGGCTGCACGGCGCCGATCCATCGCCAATATCAGGTGCTGCTGGATCCGCCCTACGCTTCGCCGGTACTGGCGCAATTGCCGCCACAGGCCGCTGAGCGGGGTGCGGTCGCAAACGGCCTGCCGCCACAACAGACGCAAGCCAACCAATCTGCCGAGACAGCCTCGTCCATCGATGGCTCCGCGCAGGGTGTGCCAAGAAAAGGCAAGGTTCGCCGGGCAACCCGCGGCCCCGCAACTGCCATGATAGGTGCGGATGCGCAGCCATCTCCAATCAGTGGAGATGCTCCGATCCGGACCAAGGCCAGGAAATCGCAGCGTGACGCGCGCAGGCTGTCAGGCGAAGAGCGCACTCCGGTTTCGCGCCTAAAATTGTCCGACACCTTGTCTGAACCGGCACCCACAACGGCCGTCGATCCACGCACGGCAGAGGCGACCAAGGCTGCGCGCCAGCAATTCGACGCTGTCATGCGCGGCGAAGATCCGCTGCGGGACACCGAGGCGAAAGTGAAAGCCGCGCAGGCGCAGGTGCAGGAGCTGCAGGCGCAAATCGACGCGATCAAGCATCAAAGTCAAAATGACCGCGCCGCACTTAATGAAATCCGGGACAAATCCTATCCGTCAGTCTGGTTGGCCGCATTGGGCGGCTTGTTATTGCTGGCGTTGGGTGCGATCGCGGGATTGCTGTGGCATGCACGCAGCATGAAAAAACATCAGGCCGCTTGGTGGGAACAGAATTTCCCGCGCAAAACAGGCGGGTCGAGCGGCGATACCGTGGCGCCTGATTCGCGTTTTAACCTGGAACGTGGCCCGGATTTTGAAATGCAGAATGAGCCGGTTGCCGCTTCCGATTCAATTTATCGTTCGATGCAACCGGGAGCCCGCGATACCACGGTGAGTGCGCAGCTAAGCTCGCAATGGAACAAGAACCTGGCTTTCGGATTGCCGACGCTGGAAAGTACCAACAGCAGCAGTCTCAATCCCTATTCAGTCAAGACCCACGCGCTGAACGTGGAAGAGATTTCCGACGTCACCCAGGAAGCGGAATTCTGGATGTCGCTCAACGACCCGCAGCGCGCACTCGAAATCCTGGAGCCGCAAAGTGATGTTGCGAGCCCCGATTCGCCGGTGCCGTGGTTGTACCTGCTTGATTTGTACCGGGACATGGGGAGTGAGGACAAATACAATGCGCTGCGTGACCGCTTCCAGCTGATCTTCAACGCGCATATCCCGATATTCAAGGAAGACGTCCTGACCCTGCGCCCGCGCAGCCTTGAAGATTTCCCGAATCTGATGGGACGCATCTGCGATGCCTGGAATACTGACGGCATCATGCCCTTCCTCGAGAGTCTGCTGATCGACGACCGGGATGGTGCGCGCGTCGGCTTCGATCTGCCAGTCTATCGCGAGATCCTGATGCTGATCGCCATCGTGCGGGAGCTCGATCGTGCGCTGGCCATTGAATTTCCCGGTGCCGACCTGGCGAAGCTCAAAGCCGCTATCCATCGGCCGCATCAAAAGCCGACTTTCCGCTGGAAAGATCCGGAAGGCACGACCCCGGAAGGGACGATCGATTTCGAGCCGGTCGATTTCAAAATCGATATTCAACCGCAGCCGCCGACCGAGTAAGTCGCGGCGCCCTTTCGTCAGGCTGCGTCCGTACCGGATCGGGCCCGCGACCTTACCAGATGCACGGACGACCATGCCGAAGCTCGGCGGTCGGGCACCTGTCAGGTATCGAGCGCTTACTCTTATTGGGAGTATGTTTAATAAATGGCCTGACCCCCAAGCAGATATTGCGGAAAATTAAATACCGGTAGTAGTATATTTTTCGGAAAGTGGGGAGCATGACACTCCCGCATCACTACAAGGCGGCTTGATGCACCGGATCCGGAACCCAGGCCTCAGGCAAAATCACGGTGAACAATCCAGCTTTCGCGGTGCGTCGTGCGCATTTCAACAAGGCCTTGTCTTTCGTGATCAGTGCGCTGGCACCGGCGTCGCGCGCCAATTCCAAAAACTTCTGATCGTCCTTGTCGCGGCACAGCGGTAACGGCGTATCGACCAGTGCCACCGGAGCGACGCAGCGGATCAGTGCATCGAACTCGGCAGCACTTCGTGCCCGCGATTCCGGGTCGAGCGGCAGGTGCGGATAATTCAGCACAATCTGCCATTCCGTCCGGCAGTCGTCGCGCGTCACGGCCTCCAGCGTGCCGTTTTTGATCGCTGCCAGCAGCCCGGCCCAGCGTGGATCGCGAAAAACGAATAAATCCAGACAGACATTGGTGTCGAGTACGACGCGCTTCGGTATCATTGCGTTGATTCTTTTCTTTGGATGTTAAATGCTGATTGTTATTTCGCCGGCCAAAACGCTCGATCTCGACACACCCGCCGGCACCGGAAAATTTACCCAGCCCGATTTCATCAAGCACTCGGCTGAACTGATCGATACCTTGCGCACGCTCTCGCCGACACAGATCGGCAGTCTGATGCAAATTTCCGCACCATTGGCACAGCTAAATACCGCGCGCTACACAGCCTGGTCGCCGAAATTGTCGCCGGATAACGCGAAACAGGCGGTCCTGACGTTCAATGGCGACGTCTACGAAGGCCTGGATGCCGCTTCACTGAGCGCCAAACAACTCGACTATACGCAGGCGCACCTGCGCATTTTATCCGGCTTATACGGTCTGTTGCGCCCGCTTGACCTGATGCAAGCCTATCGGCTGGAAATGGGAACCCGGTTGCCGAATCATCGCGGCCGGAATTTGTATGCGTTTTGGGGCGGATTGGTGACCGAGGCGCTCAATGCCGTCGTCGCCGAGCGAAATTCGGAAGCACTGGTCAACCTGGCTTCGGAAGAATATTTCAAGGTCGTCCAGCCCGCGCAACTGACGGTGCCGGTGATCACGCCCGTGTTCGAAGACTGGAAGAACGGTAAATACAAGGTGATTTCCTTCTATGCCAAGCGCGCGCGCGGGCTGATGGCGCGCTTCGCCGCGCAAAAAGGCATCACGCGGCCGTCAAAACTGAAGGCGTTCAACCTTGAGGGCTATGCGTTCGACGAAAATGGTTCCAGCGAGCGCAGCTGGCTGTTCCGGCGTCGGCTGCCGGGTTAAGCGTTGGCATGGACGCATACACTGGGCTGGATTCGGCTCGCACAGAAAAAAGCCTCGCGACATGTACTGCGAGGCTGTTTGATGACTGAATTTAAGGATATCTTTTGTCGTCCCAACGAACGCTGGGACCCAGTGGCGTACGTTGCGCTAAGACCCATCTTGCTCCTCGTTTAGCCTTAAAACGACGTGTTTCCTGTTCGCGTTAGGCGTTAACGGTGCGTGACGAAAGACACTGGGTTCCAGCGACCTGTGGAACGACCCGGCCTTTGAATTCAGGGACACCCTTAAAGTTGACTTGACTGCGCTGGCCTGACTGTTGGATCAGTTAGCCAATCGATTACCAGATTTTCCACCAGGGCTCGTTGCTTTTTTTCTCTGCTTTCAGCAAGGCGCTGTTGGGAAAATTCTTTTTGAACACGCGGTCAGCGTCATCGCGCAGGTCGGTGGTCCCCAGCTTGTCGTAACAACGTACCATCAGCAGCAAGGCCTGTTCGGTCGCTGGGGCATCGGGATAGTCCGTCACCGCCGCCTGTGCGCGATTGACCGCCGACAGATACGCGCCGCGGCGATAGTAGTAGTTGGCGACATGGACCTCGTACTGCGCCATCGCGTTCACCAGATATTTCATGCGCAGGATCGCATCGGGTGTGTAGGTGCTATTGGGGAATTTTTGCACCAATTGCTTGAAGGCATCGAAAGCGTCGCGCGTCGCTTTCGGATCACGCTCGGTCAGATCCTGACGCGTCAGAAAGTCGAGCAGGCCGGGCTTGTCATTGAAGTTGATCAACCCGCGCAGGTAATACATGTAGTCCACATTCGGGTGATTCGGATGCAGTTTGATGAAGCGCTCGGCGGCGGCCAACGCTTGCGCCGGGTCGGCCTGACGATAGTAGGCATAGGCGATTTCCATTTGCGCCTGCAGTGCATAAGTGCCGAACGGATAGCGCGATTCCAGGCTCTCAAACAGCTTGATTGATCGTTCGTAATTGCCGCCTGCTAGTTCATCGCTGGCCTCCGAGTATAATTTGGCAGCTGACCACGTCTTGGTTTCGTCGATTTTTTCTGGCAGCAGACCACATGCTGACAGCGATAGGGCAACTACGATTGTGGCGATTTTCAAGAATTTATTTTGCATATTTTTTGCAGGACGGATTTCAACTTTGGACTGAATTAGGCAGATTATAGCCGATGGGACTTGCTGTGATATTAACGACCGCGCCAAATAGCGACGAACGGATTTCCGATGTCGAGATCGACGATCTCGACGATGTCGGCGCCAACCTGGCGGACATGCCGCCGATTGCATTAAAGCTCACGCCAGGCGCCTGCGGGCAGCGATTGGACAAGATCATCTCGACACTGGTGCCGCAATTTTCGCGCAGCCGACTGCAGCAATGGATCGAGGCTGGTTTTGTTACCGTCGACGGCCAGCCTGCACGCGCCAAGATGACGGTTTTCGGCGATGAAAGTATCCTCATTTTGCCGCAGGCAGCGCCGGAAGACGATGCCTACAAGGCGGAACCGATGGATCTTGCGATCGTGTACGAGGATGCCGCGATTCTTGTGATCGACAAACCAGCCGGCCTGGTCGTGCATCCCGCCGCCGGCAATTGGTCGGGCACCCTGCTCAACGGCCTGTTGCATCATTTTCCGCAGATTGCGGGGGTCCCGCGCGCCGGGATCGTGCATCGCCTGGATAAAGACACCAGCGGCCTGATGGTGGTCGCAAAAACGCTCGAAGCGCATACTGATCTGGTGCGCCAATTGCAGGCACGCGCCGTGAAACGCGAATATCTGGCGCTGGTCTGGGGCTTGCCGCATCTGAGCGGTACGGTCGATGCGCCAATGGGGCGTCATCCACGCGACCGTATCAAAATGGCGGTACTGGAGGAGAGCATGCGCGCCAAACCGGCGATCACCCACTATCAGCGTATTGCGTCGGGGGCGCTGGATCGCCGTGCCGTCAGCCTGGTGCGCTGTCAACTTGAAACCGGCCGCACCCATCAGATTCGCGTACACATGCTGTCGCTGGGATTCCCGCTGGTCGGCGATGTCTTGTATGGGAAGTCACACCTGGCACCGTTTTTCCCGCGTCAGGCCTTGCAGGCTTGGCGTCTCGGACTGGTTCATCCGGTCAGCGGCGAATTTTGCGAATGGTCGGTGCCGCTGGCGCAGGACTTTTCAGCCCTGCTGGAGCGCGCCGAAATCGCGATTCCGGAACAATGGTGAAACATCTGCTGATTCCTGACTGGCCAGACCTGCCGGGCAATATCGGCGCGTTGTCCACCACGCGCCAGGGTGGCGTCAGCATGATGCCCTATGACGACGGTAGCGGTATCGGACGCGGCGGCATGAATCTGGGGGTGCATGTCGGCGATCGGTCGGAGGCGGTGCAGCACAATCGCGCGTTGCTACGCAGTTCGCTGCCAGCGGAGCCGACGTGGCTGTCGCAGGTGCATGGGACCCGGGTGGTGGACGCGGCAGTTGCCAGCGGTGCACCGGAAGCCGATGCCAGTTTTACCACCGTGCGTGAGGTAGTGTGCGCGGTGCAGAGCGCCGATTGTCTACCGGTGTTGTTGTGCGATTCGAGCGGGAAAATGGTTGGGGCCGCGCATGCCGGTTGGCGTGGGTTGGTTGCCGGCGTGCTGGACAATACCGTCGCCAACATGCGCGACGCCGGCGCCGGCGAGATGCTGGCCTGGCTTGGTCCGGCGATCGGTCCCATGCACTTCGAGGTCGGTGAGGATGTGCGGCAAGCGTTTGTCGAACGGTTTGTGGATCAAGGCATCGACCCCGATCAGGCGCGCGCGGCATTTCGTCCGGTGCCCGGCACCACAAAATATCTGGCTGACATCTATCTGCTGGCCAGATCGGTGCTACATCGGCTCGGGGTGACCCGTATCAGCGGTGGTGATCTAAGTACCGTCAGCGACGCGCACCGGTTTTATTCCTATCGGCGCGACCGGGTGACGGGCCGGATGGCATCGTTGATATGGATCAAGTAAACATCGGTCCATATCGGCGATGATCCAGTCGCCTATTTTTCCTTTAAAAATCCTTCGGAGGCTGCTCGTCATGGCCGGATGGATTTTTTTTCGCCTGTTGTGCGACCAACATATCTGTCTGCGCCATGGCCTCACGTTTTCGCTTGCGTCGCGACCCGCCCATCAGATATAAAATTATTATCAAAGGCAACACGCAGTACATGAAAAACGTCATAATTCCTGCAACAAATGAGGTCTCTGTCAGAGACATCATGAGCACGACATAGATCCATGCGATTGCAACGATATACATAAATATTTATTTTCAGCGCAAACTGTAAAGATACGCTCAAATTAGGAGAGCAGCATGAATACGCGTGACCCTCAAGCCATGGCCGCAGCATGGATATCGCAGTTCGCCGATCCGGCCAGTATGCAATCCTGGGTCAAGTCGGTTCCTCAAACGGGGGCCAATCCACTTGCCGATATTTTGAAAGAGGCCGGTGTCGGAATCGATCCTGAGGTTCTGTCCAAGCTGGAAAGCGACTACATGCGCCAGTGTTCGAAATTATGGCAGGACGTGATGACGTCGAAGGTTCCGGCCATTTCGGACAAGCGTTTTTCGACCGCGGGCTGGCAATCCAACGTGTTTTATTCGTTCAATGCCGCATCCTATCTGCTGAACGCCCGCTTCCTGCTGGCGCTGGCAGATGCGGTCGAGGCGCCGGCCAAGACCAAACAGAAGATTCGTTTCGCGGTCCAGCAAATGATCGACGCAATGAGTCCGGCCAACTTCCTGGCAACCAATCCCGACGCACAGCAAAAGATTATCGACAGCAAGGGCGAGAGTCTGACCAAGGGTGTCACCAACATGCTGGCCGACATGCACAAAGGCCGCATCTCACTGACCGACGAAACCGCTTTCGAGGTTGGCAAAAATGTCGCCACCACTGAAGGTGCGGTAGTGTTTGAAAACGCGATGTTCCAGCTGATTCAATACAAACCGCTGACGACAACGGTGCACCAAAGGCCGTTGCTGATGGTGCCGCCGTGCATCAACAAGTTTTATATTCTCGATTTGCAACCGGAGAATTCGGTCGTACGCTATGCCATCGAGCAAGGCCATACGGTGTTCCTGGTGTCATGGCGCAATCCTGACGAATCAATGAGGGTGGCCACCTGGGACCAATATATTGAAGACGGTGCGATCAAGGCGATCCAGCTGGCGCAAGAAATCTCGGGACAGGAAAAGATCAGTGTTTTTGGCTTCTGCGTTGGCGGCACAATTGTCAGCACGGCCCTTGCGGTGTTGGCGGCACGCGGCGAGAATCCGGCCGCCAGCCTGACGTTGCTGACCACGCTGCTCGATTTTTCCGATACCGGTATTCTCGATGTGTTTATCGACGAGATGCAGGTCAACATGCGCGAACAGAAACTCGGCAGTGGTGGTTTGATGCCGGGCCGCGATCTGGCCAGTACGTTCTCTAGCTTGCGACCGAATGATCTGGTCTGGAATTATGTGCAGTCGAATTACCTGAAAGGCGAGGAGCCGCCGCCGTTCGATCTGTTGTACTGGAATTCTGACAGTACCAATTTGCCAGGTCCCATGTTCTGCTGGTACCTGCGCAACACCTATCTGGAAAACAGTTTGAAAGTGCCGGGCAAGCTCACCGTGGCGGGCGAAAAGGTCGATCTCACGAAGATCAATGCACCGACCTTCATTTACGGTTCGCGCGAAGACCATATTGTGCCGTGGACTGCGGCATTTGCGTCGATGCGCATACTCAATCCGAAAAAGGCAGGCCGGAACCGTTTCGTACTCGGCGCATCGGGCCATATCGCCGGCGTCATCAACCCGGCCAGCAAGAAAAAGCGCAACTACTGGAGCAACGATCAACCGGTGGCGGATGCCGATGGCTGGCTGGCCTCTGCGACTGAGCACGCTGGCAGCTGGTGGCCGGAATGGTCCACTTTTTTGGCGGAACATGCCGGTAAGCAGGTGAAAGCCCCGAGCAAATTTGGAAGTGCAACATGTAAGCCGATCGAAGCCGCACCCGGACGTTACGTCAAGGTGAGGGCAGACTAAACTAACCCAAATGTATCAACTAAACAGGAGTCGATGATGAACAAACGTGTCGCGTATGTAACTGGTGGAATGGGCGGGATCGGGTCCCCGATTTGCAAGCGCCTGTGCAAGGATGGTTATACGGTGGTGGCGGGCTGCGGCCCGAATTCGCCGCGCAAGGACAAATGGCTGGCCGACATGCGCGCGCAGGGCTTCGATGTCCACGCGTCCGAAGGCAACGTGTCTGACTGGGATTCCACCAAGGCCGCATTCGACAAGGTGAAGGCGGAGATCGGCGAAGTCGATATCCTGGTCAACAATGCCGGTATCACGCGCGACGGCCAGTTCCGCAAGATGACCAAGGACCAGTGGCTTGAAGTGATCGACACCAATCTCAATTCGCTGTTCAACGTCACCAAGCAGGTGATCGATGGCATGGCGGATCGTGGCTGGGGCCGTATCGTCAATATTTCATCGGTTAACGGACAGAAGGGGCAGTTCGGCCAGACCAATTACTCGACCGCCAAAGCTGGCATCCATGGCTTCACGATGGCGCTCGCGCAGGAGGTCGCGACCAAGAGTGTGACAGTCAATACCGTGTCGCCGGGCTATATCGGTACCGACATGGTCAAAGCCATTCGTCCGGAAGTGCTGGAGAAAATCGTGGCAGGCATTCCCGTCAAACGCCTGGGTGAGCCGGAAGAAATTGCCTCGATCATTTCTTGGATTGTTTCGGAAGAAGGCGGCTATGCGACCGGCTCGGACTTCTCACTGAACGGCGGCTTGCACATGGGGTAGTCGTGCGGTAGTTGTGGTGCGAGGCGGCAGTTGTCCGCCTCGTTTGCGCTGTTGATCCTGAGCGCTGCCATTGCTAAGTAGTGGCTTCAACAGTGGTGCTGTGGGTGGTTCGCGTTGCGTTGCAGTAAAATTACGGCAGAACAACATCGGCTGATGTAATCGTTGTTTTACGCACTATAATGAAGGTATCGCAAGCGAACATGCGTTCGCTTTTTTTACGGCTCAACTGATATACGTTGCGGCGCAATATATGTAAATGGGAGCGTCGATGAATAGTGCAAAAAAGATGTCTGAGCGCCTGATCAAGAAGTATCCAAACCGTCGTCTGTATGACACGCAAACAAGTTCCTACATTACGCTCACCGACGTCAAGCAGCTGGTGCTCGATACCGAAGAATTCAAGGTGGTCGATGCCAAGAGCAACGAAGACCTGACGCGCAGCATTTTGCTGCAGATCATTCTGGAAGAAGAGGCGAACGGACAGCCGATGTTCTCCAGTTCAGCACTGTCGCAGATCATTCGCTACTACGGCCATGCGATGCAGGGCATGATGGGCTCGTACCTGGAAAAGAACGTGCAGGCTTTTACCGAGATCCAGAGCAAGCTCACCGAAAACTCGAAGGATCTGTACGAAGGCAAGCCTTTCAGCCCCGAGATGTGGGCGCAATTCATGAATGTGCAAGGTCCCATGATGCAGGGCATGATGAGCAATTACATCGATCAGAGCAAAAACCTGTTCGTCCAGATGCAGGAGCAGATGGAAAATCAGACCAAGTCGATGTTTGGTTCCTTCCCGTTCAATCCGACCGACAAGCCCAAGTAATTCGAGGTTAGCTGCGCCACGATGCGGCAAGTCACGGGGGCAGGGCGATGAAAGAGGTACAATGGCGGATTCGTCTTGTACCTCTTTCTTTTATGTCCAGCTCCGCTCAACAAACACCCAAAGTTGGCTTCGTATCGCTAGGTTGTCCGAAAGCACTAGTCGATTCCGAACAAATCCTTACTCAATTGCGCGCCGAAGGTTACGACACCGCCAAATCCTATGACGGTGCCGATCTGGTGATCGTCAATACCTGCGGCTTCATCGATGCCGCGGTACAGGAATCGCTCGATGCCATCGGCGAGGCGCTGCATGAGAACGGCAAGGTCATCGTGACCGGCTGTCTGGGCGCGAAAAAGGATGCGGCCGGCGACGACATCATCTTGAAAGTGCACCCTAAAGTGCTGGCCGTCACCGGCCCACACGCACTGGGCGAAGTCATGGACGCGGTCCATCTTCACCTGCCGAAACCGCACGCGCCGTTCATCGATCTGGTGCCACCACAGGGCATCAAGCTGACCCCGAAGCACTATGCGTATCTGAAAATTTCCGAAGGCTGTAACCACCGTTGCAGTTTCTGCATTATTCCGTCGATGCGCGGCGACCTGGTGTCGCGCCCGATCGCCGACGTCATGCTGGAAGCCGAAAATCTATTCAAGGCCGGCGTCAAGGAACTGCTGGTGATCTCGCAAGACACCAGCGCCTATGGCGTCGATGTCAAGTTTCGCACCGGATTCTGGAACGGCAAGCCGGTCAAGACCCACATGACGCAACTGGTGGAAGCGTTGGGTGAGTTGGCCAAGCACTACGGTGCCTGGGTGCGCCTGCATTACGTCTATCCCTATCCGCATGTCGACCAGATCATTCCGATGATGAACGGCGGCCATGTCCTGCCTTATCTGGACGTGCCGCTGCAGCATGCGCACCCGGATGTGCTGAAACGCATGAAGCGTCCTGCCAGCGGCGAAAAGAACATTGAACGGATCCAGGCCTGGCGCAAGATGTGCCCGGACATCACGATACGCTCAACCTTCATCGCCGGCTTTCCTGGCGAAACCGAGGCGGAGTTTCAATATCTGCTCGACTTCATCGAGGAAGCGGAAATCGACCGGCTCGGCTGTTTTGCCTATTCGCCGGTCGAGGGCGCAACTGCGAACCAGCTCGCCAACCCGGTCCCGGAAGCAGTGCGCGAAGAGCGGCGTGGGCGTTTGATGCAGCTGCAGGAAGGTATTTCGAAGAAGCGACTGCAGGCGAAGGTGGGCAGCACGATGCGGGTACTGATCGATGAAGTCAATCGCACCTGCGGTGTCGGCCGCTCCAGCGCCGACGCGCCGGAAATTGATGGCGTGGTGTATGTCAAGCCGCCGTACGAACCGCACAAGAAACTGGTGGTCGGCGAGTTCGTCGATGTGACGGTGACCGCTGCCGATGCGCATGATTTGTGGGCTGCCGCCTGATTTACTGACATCGCGTGACACTGCGCGATACCGCGCGACACGGCGATTTGATAAGATGCAATTCCGGCCTGGCCGGGGTTGCATTTTTTTTGACCGTTTTTTTTACCGCTTTAGCCTGACACCCCAATTTTGTTCGATCCAACCGCAAACCGGTGCCCCATGTCCGACCAGAAATCACTGCAAACCCTGTTATCCCACAGCGACTATACGGCGCCCGAAGGCTTCTCCGCGTTGTCGACGTCGATCCATCACGCCTCGACCGTGGTGTTCAAGAATGTCGCGGCAATGCGTTCGCGTAGCTGGGCCAACAAGTCGTCCTATACCTACGGCCTGCACGGCACGCCGACCACCTTCACGCTGGAAGCGCGGCTGGCCGAAATAGAGGACGCCAAATACTGCCTGCTGGCGCCAAGCGGTCTGGCGGCGATCGCAATGGTCGATTTTGCACTGTTGAAGAGCGGCGACGACGTGTTGCTGCCGGACAATGTGTACAACCCGAACCGCGATCTCGGTAACTGGCTGGGCCAGGATTTCGGCATTAGCGCGCGCTACTACGACCCGCTGATCGGCGCCGGCATTGCCGATCTGATCCAACCGAATACAAGGCTGATCTGGACCGAGGCGCCAGGCTCGGTGTCGATGGAAGTGCCGGATATTCCGGCGATCTGCAAGGCGGCGCATGACAAGGGTGTGCTGGTAGCGATCGATAATACCTGGTCGGCCGGGCTGGCATTCCGCGCGTTCGAACATGGTGTCGATATCGTGATGCAGGCGCTGACCAAATACCAGTCCGGCGGCTCCGACGTGTTGATGGGCGCCGTGATGACGCGCAACGACGAGGTGCACCAAAAGCTGACAATGGCGCACATGCGGCTTGGCTTCGGCGTCGGCGCCGATGACACCTATCTGGTGCTGCGCGGCCTGTCGACCATGAAGCTGCGATTCGACGCGCATGACGCTGCGGCCCGCGCCGTGGCGAGCTGGCTCAAGACCCGCCCTGAAATCACGCGCATCCTGCACCCGGCGTTCGAGGATTGCCCTGGCCATGCGGTGTGGAAGCGCGATTTCACCGGCGCCGGCGGACTGTTTTCAGTGATGTTCGATGCGCGTTATACGCAGCAACAAATCGACCATTTCGTCGACAGCCTGCAATTGTTCAAGATCGGCTTCAGCTGGGGCGGCAGCAACAGCCTGTGCGTGCCATATCACATTCAGAACATGCGCAAAAATTGGACCATCCCGGGCCATCTGGTGCGATTTAACATCGGACTGGAAGATGCCCAGGATTTGATTGCGGATATCGAACGGGCTCTGGCGGCGTTGTGATGGCACTGGACAGTAGCCAATAACCGGATGTGCGGCGCTGCGTCGTGCCAGTTCGCTGCGGTGATGCGGCGCCGCAGGCTGGGCCGCTTTGGGACAGGCACCGTTCAGGCCACCGCGCCTGCAACTGCTAGGTGGCCTTGAGCCTCATGCCTTGCCCTGCACGCCTCAGGCCGGCATTTCCTTGTTCTCGTTCAGGTCCAGCAAGCCCTTCAGCAAGCGATAAGCCTTCCACAACCAGGCCAGTCCCCACACCACAAACGCCAGCGGCGCGCCGATGACGGTGACGAACAGCACACCGCCGACGATCATCCAGATCAAATACCACCAGAACGAGCGGATTTGCCAGTTGTGATGGCTGTAGACGAAGGTGCCGGCGGCCGAACCGCGCTTCAGGTAGCTGATCAACAGCGGTATCCATGAGAACGCACCCATCGAAAACACCAGGCTGGCGCCGTGGAAGAGATATAGCCACCAGGCCAGGTTCTTGAGCGACTCCATTCTGGTGTCAAACACGATTTCATTGGACATGCGGTCTCCTCGGTGTGAATCAAATCGTTCCAAAGCCAAAGCATCGACCCGATCAGGATTCGGACCGTCACCATCGAACAGCCGGGGCCGCTGCGGCTCCGACGATCAGGCAAACAACGTCAAGATGCCATCCAGGCCGACAAAATTCAAGGCCACATCGGCTTGCGCGCGGACTATCGGTTTGGCGCGGAAGGCGACCGATAAGCCGGCGATGCCCATCATCTTCAGATCGTTGGCGCCGTCGCCCATCACGATCGCCTGTTTGGGCGTGATGCCGAGTTCGGCGCATACCCTTTCCACCGTATGTTTTTTCTCGTCGGCGTCAACGATGACGCCGACCACGCGGCCAGTCAGCTTGCCATCCGCGATTTCAAGACAATTGGAGTGCGTGTAATCGAGACCGAGCCGATCCTTGATCCGGTCGGTAAAGAAGGTGAAGCCGCCCGACACCAGCAGCGTTTTCAGGCCGGCAGCCTGGATTGCCGCGAGCATCGGTTCCGCGCCGGGCGACAGGCGCAGCCGTTCGTCATACACCCGCTGCAGCGCGGACGCGTCGAGTCCCTTGAGCAGTGACACGCGGCGCGTCAGACTCTCGCGAAATTCGATTTCACCGCGCATGGCGGCTTCGGTAATCTCGGCCACCTGCGGCTTCAGGCCTTGCATGTCGGCGATCTCGTCGATGCACTCGATTGTGATCAGGGTTGAGTCCATGTCCATGACCAGCAGCTTGAAGTCGGACAGCACGCGGCCGGACTCGACGAAGCAGCAGTCAATCTGCGCTTCCAGGCAGATCGCTTCGACTTCGGCTTTCAATGCTGGCGCACAGATGACGTCTTCGCAGCGCCAGGCGTTTGCGGATAGCGACGCGATGCGTTGCGCCTGCACCAGTGCGGCGATACGGTCGATGCTGGGGCGGTCGGTCGCCAGGCCTTGCAGAATCAGATTCATTGGGAGGTTTTTATAGTTTATTGGGAGTATCACGTCATTTCGATCAATTTATTTGCGGAATAGGCGTGCGTATCATGGAGTATATGTCGGTGACCGAACCGCGCTCACGCCACCAGCGCACGGATAGTGGTCTTCACCTGCTGCACGCGCGCGGCCAGATCCGGCATGTTGGCACTGATGCGTAGCTTGTCTTGCCCGTTCAGTTTGATGTGCCGATTCTTCTGTACCAGCTCAATGATGCGCATCGCGTCGATCGGCGGGTTGGCCATGAATTGCAGCACCGCTGCCTCGCCATGGGCGTCGATCTTGATGATGCCGACCGCCTTGGCTGCGACCCGCAACCGGTGGGTCTCGATCAAGGCCTTGGCCGGGTCGGGCAGTTTGCCGAAGCGGTCGATCATTTCTTCCTGCAGGTCGTCGATCTTGTCGTGCGTCGCGCAATTGGCCATGCGCTTGTAGAGCGATAGCCGTTCGTGCACATCGCCGCAATAGTCCGCCGGCAGCAGGGCGGGCACGTGCAGATTGATCTCGGTGGTGGTCGACAGCGGCGCGGCCAGATCCGGCTCCTTGCCATTTTTCAGCGCGCGCACCGCTTCGTTGAGCATGTCGGAATACAGCTGGAAGCCGATCTCGGTCATCTCGCCCGACTGGCTGTCGCCCAGGACCTCGCCGGCGCCCCGAATTTCCAGGTCGTGCATCGCCAGATAGAAGCCGCTGCCCAGTTCTTCCATCTGCTGGATCGCATCGAGGCGACGCTGCGCCAGCTTGGTCAGCCCTTGGACATCGTGCACCAGCAGGTAGGCGTAAGCCTGGTGATGCGAGCGACCGACCCGGCCGCGCAGCTGATGCAGCTGCGCCAGGCCGAACTTGTCGGCGCGATGCATGACGATGGTGTTGGCAGTCGGTACGTCGATACCGGTTTCAATAATCGTCGTGCACAGCAGAATATTGAAGCGCTGCGCGACGAAATCGCGCATGACCTTTTCCAGGTCGCGCTCGTGCATCTGGCCATGCGCGACCGCGATGCGCGCTTCCGGCAGCAGCTCTTCCAGCATCGCCCGCCGATTCTGGATGGTTTCGACCTCGTTGTGCAGGAAGTAGACCTGACCGCCGCGCTTCAGTTCGCGCAGGCAGGCCTCGCGGATCACCGACTCGCCTTCGCTGCGAACGAAGGTCTTGATTGCCAGTCGCTTCTGCGGCGCGGTGGCGATGATCGAGAAGTCGCGCAAGCCTTCCAGCGCCATCCCGAGCGTGCGCGGGATCGGGGTTGCGGTCAGCGTCAGCACGTCGACTTCGGCCCGCAAGGCCTTCAGAGTCTCTTTCTGGCGCACCCCAAAGCGATGTTCCTCATCGATGATGACCAGGCCCAGCCGTGTGAACTTGACGTCGTCCGACAGCAGCTTGTGGGTGCCGATCACGATGTCCAGCGTGCCATCGGCCATGCCCTTGATTGCCTGGGTGATTTCCTTGCCGCTGCGAAAGCGCGACAATTCCGCGATGCGTACCGGCCAGTCGGCAAAGCGGTCGGCAAAGGTCTGCGCATGCTGCTCGGCCAGCAAGGTGGTCGGCGCCAGGATCGCGACCTGCTTGCCGCCCATCACCGCGATGAAGGCGGCGCGCAGCGCAACCTCGGTCTTGCCGAAGCCGACATCGCCGCACACCAGCCGGTCCATCGGCTTGCCGCCCGTCATGTCCTTGATCACCGCGGAAATCGCGGCGTCCTGGTCGGGCGTCTCCTCAAAGCCGAAACTGTCGGCAAAGCGTTCGTAGTCATGCGCCGAATACTCGAATGAATGACCCTGGCGCAGCGCGCGCCGGGCATACAGGTTGAGCAGTTCGGCCGCCGTGTCGCGCACCTGCGCCGCCGCCTTCTTCTTGGCTTTTTCCCACTGCCCGGAACCGAGCGCATGCAGCGGCGCGTCCTCCGGCGAGGCGCCGGAATAGCGCGAGATCACGTGCAGCTGCGACACCGGCACGTAGAGCTTGGTGTCCTTGGCATATTCCAGATGCAGGAATTCGGTTTCGCCTTCGCCCAGATCCATGCTGATCAGGCCCATGTAGCGGCCGATGCCGTGGTTGATATGCACCACCGGGTCGCCGATCTTCAGCTCGGACAGGTCGCGCACCATCGACTCGACCTGGGTCGCGCCTTCCTGCTTCTTCTTGCCGGCGCGGCGCCCGGATCCGGCGTATAGCTCGGTTTCGGTGATGAAGACCAGACTGCCGTCGGGCATATTCAGTTCAAATCCGGCGTGCAACGGCGCGACACCGAGCATCAGTTTGGCGCCGGACGATTGAAAGCCGTCGAAACCTTCGCACGGCGTCAGTGCCAGATCGTATTCTGTGAAATATTGCTGCAGTGTCTCGCGGCGGCCGTTCGATTCGGCGCAGATCAGCACCCGCTTGCCGGTGTGCAGCAGATACGCGCGCAAATTGGTCAGCGGGTCGTCCATGCGGCGATTGACCGTGATATTCGGAATCGGCGCCGATAATTCCGAGGCTTGATCGTTGCTCTGGATTACCCAGCGACCGTAGGGTTTGGCCAGCGTGAAGAAGGCCTCATCGGTCAAGAATAACGACTCCGGCGCCAGCAATGGGCGCTCGCGGTCGGATCTCAAAAACTGATAACGCGACTGCGTATCGCTCCAGAAGCGTTTGATCGCGCCGTCGATGTCGCCGACCAGCGCAAACGTGATATCGGCCGGCAGATAGTCGAACAGGGTTGCAGTCTGGTCGAAGAACAGCGGCAGATAGTATTCAATACCGGCCGATGCGATGCCGCTGCCGATGTCCTTATATACCGTCGATTTGGACGGATCGCCCTCGAACTGTTCGCGCCAGCGGTTGCGGAACGCGGTGCGCGCCGCCTCGTCCATCGGGAACTCGCGTCCCGGCAGCAGGCGTACTTCCTTGACCGGATACAGCGAGCGCTGGGTGTCGGCGTCAAAGGTCTTGATGGCGTCGATGGTGTCGCCGAACAGGTCGAGCCGGTACGGCAGCGCCGAGCCCATCGGAAACAGGTCGATCAGGCCGCCGCGCACCGAGTATTCGCCGGGTGACATTACTTGCGATACATGGGTGTAGCCGGCCAGCGTCAGTTGCGACTTCAGCCGCGCCTCGTCCAGCGTTTCACCCTGTTTGAAGAAGAAGGTATAGGCGGCCAGGAAGGATGGCGGCGCGATTCGCACCAGTGCGGTGGTGGCCGGCACGATCAGCACGTCGCACTGACCGTTCTGGATTTCATACAGCGTCGCCAGGCGCTCCGATACCAGATCCTGATGCGGAGAGAACGCATCGTAGGGCAAGGTTTCCCAGTCGGGCAGCAAATGACAGCGCAGCTTGGCTTGGGGATCGGTGCCGAACCACGGGATCTCATCCAGCAGGCGTTGCGCGTCGGTGGCATTGGCCACTACCACCGCCAGCATGCGGCGTTCGGACTTCAGTACGGCCGCCGCGTGCGCCAGCGCGTAAGCATCGGCCGAACCATGCAAGGTGGGCAGGGCGAAGCGGTTGCCAGGCTTGGGAAGAGATTTTTTCAGGTCAAATGGCATGCAGGGAGGCAGCGTGATAACGGCGGTAACAGGCGAGGTAACAGTCGAAAATCGGCAGGATTGGCTGGTGCCGGTCGTTTGCTTCAAAATGCCGTTTGTTGGCTGGTTTTGAAGGTTAAAATTCAATCTGCAATTATAAACGAAGCCTTCGTTGCAACACTGCAGGCAACACTATGGTGAATACCGGGTGCTGCACACGGCAAAACTGATGAATTTTTCTTCGATGGCGCCGTGCCACCTAGACTTTTAACACCCTTTACCAGCGCCTATGAGCGAATCCGAGAGCCAGTCTGTGAGTCAACCTGCGAGATCGGCACGCTACTTCGCCCTGATCCCGGCCGCCGGCGTCGGCAGCCGCATGGCAGAGCGATGTCCGAAACAATATCTGGCGATTGCCGGACGGCCGATGTTGCGCCATAGCGCTGACGCATTTCTGGCGAGTCCGCAAATTGCGCATACCTTTGTCGTGGTCAGTGTGGCTGATGCGTATATTGACGACGTGATCCCGCCGGCCTTGCCGAAGGTGACGACGCTGCGCTGCGGTGGCGCGACACGGCGCGATTCGGTCTTGAATGGCTTGCAGCTCTTGCGACCCACGATTGCGGACGATGACTGGGTGCTGGTACACGACGCGGCCAGGCCCGGGTTGACCCCGCAGCTGATCGCGCATTTGATTGCAGAAATCGGCGATGATGCGGTCGGTGGCTTGCTGGCGCTGCCGGTGGTCGATACGGTGAAACAGGTCGGCGCGGATGGCGTGCGCACGATCCCGCGCGAAGCGTTATGGCTGGCACAGACGCCGCAAATGTTTCGCTATGGCGTGCTGTGCCGGGCATTGACACAGGCCACGCACGTGACCGACGAGGCCAGCGCGCTGGAGGCGCTTGGATACAATCCCAAGCTGGTGACCGGCCACCCGCGCAATCTGAAGGTCACCTTGCCGAGCGATATCCGGATCGCCGAAATGTATTTGCAGGAATAGCGCGATTGGATTGGCCGCGGCTTGATATGACCGCAGCCGCAATCCGATGACACGGGTCGAATTAACCTCAACCACACCACTGATATGCCATCAAGCATGAATCCATTTCCATTTCGCATCGGTCAAGGGTACGACTGCCACGCGCTGGTTCCTGGGCGCAAACTGATCCTGGGCGGCGTGACGATCGCGCACAGTAGCGGTTTGCTCGGCCATTCGGACGCTGATGCACTGTTGCATGCGATCACCGACGCGCTGTTCGGTGCCGCGGCGCTGGGCGATATTGGCCGCCATTTTTCCGATACCGATGCCCGGTTTGCCGGCGCCGACTCGCGCGCATTGTTGCGCGAGGCGGTCAAGCGCGTCGCGCAAGCCGGCTATGCGATCGCCAACATCGATGCGACCATCATCGCGCAGGCGCCCAAGATGGCGCCGCACATCGCCCAGATGGTGGCCAACATTGCGGCCGATCTTGGCGTCGAGGCTGGGCAAGTCAATGTCAAGGCCAAGACCAATGAAAAACTGGGCTACCTGGGAAGAGAAGAGGGGATTGCAGCGGAAGCTGTGGCACTGTTGTTCCGGCGCTGACACAAAATCCCCGAGGTCGGGCAGCATACGTGCGATTGATGTTATGCTTGAATTTCTATTGGTGTAGGAGTATGTTGATATGTCGCTTTGTTTTGACGCGGAAATAGACATCGATTGACGGAGTATATCCAGAGCGAGGTCTTTCAGCCGGAACGCCGGGCCGCCGGGACGCCGGACCTACGCCAGAAATTCAATAAAATACAAATTCAATAAAATACGCTAAGGCTCATTTAGAGTCTGGTGCCGCAGGCTCGTTTTCAGATAAATTTTTCATTCTCCGAAAGGGTTGCATCATGTCAAATGAAGGCTATCACGAACCGATCGAAAAGTTGTCAGTCGCGACGATGGACATGCACCGTGCGCTGACCTCCCTGATGGAAGAACTGGAAGCGGTCGACTGGTATAACCAGCGCGTTGATGCCTGTAGCGATCCCGAATTGAAAAAAATTCTGGCGCATAACCGCGACGAGGAAAAAGAGCACGCGTCAATGGTGTTGGAATGGATCCGCCGCCACGATCCGAAGCTGGATCATGAATTACGCGATGCGCTATTCAAGACCGGACCAATCACCGGCGACCATTAGGAGTCTGTCGGACTTACGGCTCGGCGCCCCCCCCCCGGAGAATCGGCTGTTAAAGTCACTGAACGGTACAGTGTCACCGGCTTTTTGCTCATTAGCCCGCGATTTAGCGCGCTATTGATGCTGCAAATCCGGCAAAATCTGTCCTCGTTCAGCGTGTTTTCGCATCGATTCCGTAAGTCTGACAGCCTCCTAGGCGAACTGTCAGTGGCCGGCGCGGGCTGACAGCGCAGGCGCGCCTGTGCTCGGCAATCATTCCATAATTTTGTGGGAGTATGCTGCAATGCCGGGCCTATTGCGCTGGGATTTGGCTACTGCTCGATGGAGTATTTCTCCGCCGCGCAGCAGGACTGCCGCCTTGGGCGCTCAGCGCGGTATCGATATCCTGACGCGAAATCCACCGCCTTTACGATTGAGCAGCTGCAGCTGGCCGCCATGGCGTTTTACCACCCGTTCCACAATCGCCAGCCCAAGCCCGGAACCATTGGCCTGCCCGCGAGCAGTATCGAGCCGGGTGAACGGTCGCAGCAGGCACTCCTTGTCCGCATCAGGGACGCCATTGCCGTGGTCGCTGATCTCGATGACCGCCTGATCGGATTCAATGCCGGCCTTGATGTCGATCTCGGCAATGGTGCTGCCGGCCGTTCTGCCGTAACGTCGCGCGTTTTCAATCAGGTTATTGATCACCCGCTGAATATCCGTGGCATTGCCCGGGATCGATATGTTGTTGCCGATGTCGGTTGTGATCCGTACCTCCGGCAGGCGTGTCGCTTCATGCGCGGATTCGGCCAGCAACGCGCTCAGGTCGACTCTGGCAAAACTGGCAGCATCGGTCGGCTTCGCATAGTCGAGGAATTGGCCGATGATCGCGTCCATTTGCCCGATATCGGACTGCATGCCGTCTCTCGCATCTGCCGGCAGTTTCGCCATTTCTATTTCCAGTTGCATGCGTGCCAGCGGCGTGCGTAAATCGTGCGAAATGCCGGCCAGAATCACCGCGCGGTCCGATTCGACACGGTTCAGATCGTCGACCATCTGGTTGAAACTACGGTTGGCTTCGATGATCTCGGTCGGGCCAGCCTCCGGTAGCGGATCCGGCTGCTGACCTTTGGCCAGGGCCCGCGCGGCAAACGCAAGACGCGACAGCGGCTGATTGATCAGGCCGGAGATAAAGCCGGCGCCGAGCAGCGAGATGACCAGTACGATGAGTGCCCAGCCGAACCATTGCAGACCGGCGTGCTCCAGCCGGTCGCGCTCCAGCATCAGCCAGTATTCATCGTCATCGCCGATCTTGAAGCTGACCCAGAAGCCGGAGACATCATTGACCTTGCCGGCGAATTTGGTGTCGCCGCCCAGTTTTGCGCGCACGTCGGTTTGCAGCTCCGGCATTAGTATGTCTTCCGGCACCGGTTCGACCTGGTCGGATTGTTCCAGCGGATAGACGCGCACACCCTCGTCGCTGGCGAGATCGAACAGCAGTTCACGGCGCATTTCGGGCGCGGAGTGCGTCAGCGCGGCACGCGTAATGGTGACGATCGAGACGATCTGAGCGGCCATTTGCTGCGCCCGTGGCCCACGTTCCAGCATCCTGAAACTGAGCACCCAAACCGCCATACTGACCGTGATCAGGAAGCCGAGCAGCACGAAGGTGCGCCAAAAGAGGCCGCTTTTTAGCCAGGCGAGCCGGTTCAGTGGGATGCGCATCCGTCGAGGGTGATTGCGGTCGGGCAACTTGTGTTGGAATCAGCGGCGTCAGCAAGCTCAGCGGGGCTGGCCTTCTGGAATAAACACGTAACCGAGGCCCCACACTGTCTGGATATAGAGTGGGTTGGAAGGGTCGGGTTCGATCAGCTTGCGCAGTCGCGATATCTGCACGTCGAGGCTGCGGTCGAACACCTCATACTCGCGGCCACGCGCTAACTCCATCAGCTTTTCGCGCGACAGCGGCTGCCGCGCATGACGCGCGAACACCTTGAGTACCGAGAATTCGCCGGTGGTCAGCGACACCGTTTCACCGCTTTTTTTCAGCGTGCGGGTCGCCAGATCGAGTACGAACTCGCCGAATTCGAACGATTGCGGGGTCTCGGACGGTGCGCCGGGAATCTCATCCGGGCCAACGCGGCGCAGCACCGCGCCAATACGGGCAACCAGTTCCCGTGGATTGAATGGTTTGGGCAGATAGTCGTCGGCGCCCATTTCGAGCCCGACGATGCGATCGACGTCTTCGCCCTTGGCGGTCAGCATGATGATCGGCGTCTGGTCGCCGGCGCCGCGCAGCCGGCGGCAGATCGACAGGCCGTCCTCACCCGGCAGCATCAGGTCCAGTACCAGCAGATCGTAGCGCTCACGGATCCACAGTTTATTCATCGCCTGTGCGTTTTCGGCGGTGACGACATTGAAGCCCTGTTCGCTCAGGTAACGTCGCAGCAGGTCGCGCAGTCGTATATCATCATCGACCACCAAAATTTTTGCCTGATGGCCACTGGTTGACGTGCTGGCAGGATTATTTGGCGTTGGTGCTGGCGAGTTTGTTGTATTCATAGCGCTATGGTAACGTCAGATATTGGGCGGGGAAAGTCTATGGCAGAAGGCATTACAAACTGTTACATCCTTTACCTGATTAGACTTATGGCAGAGGATAAAGCGGCCTACACTGGGTCATCAACGGGGAAAGCTTAACCGTTAAATCAGTAACGCGGAAGAAAACCTTTATGGATACGGCGCTAAAAAAATTGGGTCTGTTTTCTTTATTGATGGCAAGCATGACGCTCGCCTTCGCGTTGCCGCTTATTCAGTTCGGAGGCCGCGCCGAAAATCAGCCGATCCAGCAAGCGCAGCGCGACGAGCGTCAGGTGCAACAGCAAGCGCAGCGCGACGAGCGCCAGGTGCAACAGCAAATGCAGCGTGAAGAGCGTCAGGCGCAACGGCAAATGCAAAATCAGGAAGAGCGTCGGGACCAGAATGACATGCGCCGCGCGCGACCGCAGGCTGGCGATGCCAATATGCGTGGCGAGAATGGCGGCCGCGACGCACAAGCACAGCAAAAGACCAACAGACTGTCGGTTGAGGAACGGCGCGCACTGCGTCGGCAGATCAACGAGGCGGGGCAGGATATCTATCCTAACAAGAAGTGACGATTGACCAAACCAGCTGAAAATCGTCGTCAGGCCGCCAGCTAACTCCGCCACCAGCGCTTCTTGCCATGATCACCTTGCGCTTGTTGCGTGCCTCACGTACCTCACGTAGCATCTATCCCACTTTTCTATTGGTTGCCGCCGTATTGAGTTCGGTGGCGGCGACCGCCGTCGCCCAGCCGATCGGCATGCAGGATGCACGCTTTTTGCTGGCGCGCACCGGCTTCACGCCGCAAACTTCCGAAGTCGACCAGTACGCGCAATTGACGCGACAACAGGCGGTCGACCAGTTGCTGGTGCAGACCACGCGCGCAGCCAGCACGCCGGCACCGGCATGGACTGGCGAAGCACTGGTGCCTTACAGGACGATCAAGGACAAGAGCGACGAAGAAAAAAAGGCCTTCCGCGAGAACGAACAAAAGAAGGCGTTCGAATTGCGCGGCTGGTGGCTGAGAGAAATGCTGGTCACTCCATCGCCGCTGACCGAACGGATGACGCTGTTCTGGCATAACCATTTCGTGTCCGCTCAGCAAAAGGTCAAATATTCCCAATTGATGTATCGCCAGAACATCCTGTTGCGGCAGCATGCGCTCGGCAACTTCGGCGCCATGCTGCATGCGGTGTCGAAAGACCCTGCGATGGTGATCTATCTCGACGGCGCCAACAACCGCAAGGGGACGCCGAACGAAAATTTCGCGCGCGAAGTGATGGAGCTGTTCACGCTCGGCGAAGGAAATTACAGCGAGCAGGATATCAAGGAAGCCGCGCGGGCATTTACCGGCTGGAGCATTGACGGCGACACCGGCGAATTCAAATGGCGGCCACGCATTCACGATGAGGGTAGCAAGACCGTATTGGGGCGCAGCGGTAATTTCGACGGCGATGCCGTGCTCGACATCCTGTTGGCGCAACCGGCCTGTGCCGAGTTTGTCGTCAGTAAATTGTGGCGGGAATTCGTGTCGCCCAACCCGAATCCCGCAGAAGTGGCACGCATCGCCAGACATTTTCGCGATAGCCGCTACGATATCAAGACTGCATTGCACGACTTGTTCCTGTCGCCTTTTTTCTGGGACCTGGGCAATCGCGGCACGCTGGTGAAGTCGCCGGTCGAACTGATGGTCGGCACGTTGCGCCAGTTCCAGTTCAGCTATGACGACCCGCTGCCGTTCACGTTTGCGGTGGCGCAGCTCGGTCAAAACCTGTTTAACCCTCCTAATGTGAAAGGCTGGCCAGGTGGCGAGGCGTGGATCAACAGCAGCACGCTGCTGGCCCGCAAGAGCACGCTGGAGCGGCTGTTCCGCGCAACCGAGCATGGAGCTCGGATGACGACGCAGCCGAATATGGCGAACGCGCCGAGTACCAAAATGGCACAGCCAAACGAAGCGCAATCGATCGCTTTCAAAAGCGCTCTGGGAAAAATCAAGGGGCAGGGCGCCCTTGGCCGTGAAGGCCGCATTCAGTTTGCGAACGCCGCTGCGATGATCAGTTACGACCCGAACAGCTGGTTCGCCCAGTTTGGCGTCGGTGTCGATGCGCTTCCCACTCCTGCGCAACGGATTGCGATGCAACAAGCGTTGTTGCCATTGGAGCCGACGGCGCCGATAAAGAGCGATCTGACCGGTACTGCCCTGTTGCGCACCATGGTGCTGGATCCGGTATTTCAGCTGAAATGATGAACGATGCGCACCCAAACACATTGCTTGCCCCTGTGTCTGCAGCTGTCTAACCGCGGTAGTGAGGGACGCCCTGATGAACCGTCGTGATTTTTTTAAATTTTCCGGTGGCCTGGGCGCGGTCTTGCTGGCCCAACATGGCTTGGCCCAAGATCATCCTGGTTATCAGAACCTGCTGATTCTGATCGAACTCAAAGGCGGCAACGATGGGCTGAACACGGTCGTGCCGTATGCGGATCCAGCTTATTACGGGCTGCGCCCGCAAATTGCGATCCGGCGTGAAGAAGTGCTGCAGTTGGACCAGAACGTCGGTCTCCATCCAAGCCTGCAGCCCTTGATGGCACTGTGGCGGGACCAGGACCTGGCCGTGATACAAGGTGTCGGCTATCCGCAACCGAATCTGTCCCATTTTCGGTCGATCGAAATCTGGGATACCGCATCCCGCTCCGAACAGTTCCTGCAACAGGGCTGGTTGACACGCGCCTTCGCTGCCAGTCCGCCACCGGGGTTCTACAGTGCCGACGGCGTGATCATCGGCAGCCAGGAAATGGGGCCATTGTCCGGCGGTGCGCGCGTGGTGGCGCTGGCCAATACCGATCAGTTCCTCAATAACGCACGGCTGGCGATGCCGGCCAAGGTGCATGGCAATGCGACGCTGGAACATATGCTCAAGGTCGAGGCCGACATCGTCAAGGCGGCCGACGGCCTGCGACCGACACAGGGCAAGTTTGACTTCAAGACAGAATTTCCGAAAGGTGGCTTTGGCGATGTCGTCAAAACCGCGGCGCAGGTGATCGCCAATGGCGAACAGAGCGGAAAAAAAGTGGCGGTGTTGCGACTGACACTGGGTAGTTTCGACACTCATCAAAATCAGCAAGGCACCCAGGCCGCTTTGCTGAAACAACTGGCGGAAGGCATCAGCGCCCTGAAGTCGTCGCTACAGGAGTTGCAGCGCTGGGATTCGACGCTGGTGATGACATATTCCGAATTTGGCCGGCGTCCAAAAGAAAACCTGTCGAAAGGCACCGACCATGGCACCGTGTCGCCGCAGTTTGTGATGGGCGGCCGCGTCAAGGGCGGACTATTCGGCAAGGCGCCTGATCTGGCGCGGCTCGACGGCTCGGGCAACCTGATGTTTGACGTCGATTTCCGCAGTCTGAATGCGATGGTACTGGACCAGTGGTGGGGCGTGAATTCGCGCAAGGTGCTGGGCGACAAATTCCAGACGCTCGATTTGCTGCGGACCTGATCGCCCATGCGTTCCCGGCGAGTAAAACCCCAGCCAGCCTTATTGATGTGCCTGGTTTAACTTGCGCTCGGCGCGGCGTTGCAGCGCTTCAAAGCACAGGCTCAGGCACCAGTACACCGCGGCGGCGGCCAGATACAACGGCAGTGGTCGGAAGCTGGTTGCGATCACTTCCTTGGTTGCCAGCATCAGTTCGGTGACCGTGATCACCGATACCAGCGAGGTGTCCTTGATCAGGCTGATCAGGGTATTGCTCATCGACGGCACTGCAATGCGCAACGCTTGCGGCGCGACGATGTAATACAGCGTCTGGGCGTAAGTCAGGCCCAGGCTGTGACTGGCGGCCCATTGACCCTTGCTGACCCCCAAAATCGCACCGCGCAGGCTTTCCGACAGATAGGCGCCGGCATTCAGACTCAGTGCCAGTACGCCAGCGGTGGTGGGAGTGAACTCGATCCCGATACTCGGCAAGCCGTAATAGATCACGAACACCTGGACCAGCAATGGGGTGCCGCGCATCAGGCTCACATAGACAGCGGCGGGGCGTTGCAGCAGCGGCGACGGCAGGATGCGCGCGACCGCCAGCGGAAATCCCAGCAGCAGGCCGCCCAACATCGACGCTACCGCAAACAGCAGCGTGTAGCCGGCGCCCTTGAGCATGATGGGCGCAGCCAGCTGCAACAGCCCCTGTAATTCTGCAAAATCCATTGTTCTCGCCCCTGATAAAACCATCCCCGCCTGTGCGGGGATGGAGTGTTTCCATTATTAACTGGAACGGTGAAACAGGGCAAATTAACGGCAAACGAAAAATTTAGCGGGCGGCGGGCGCCTTGCTGACATCGACGCCGAACCACTTTACCGATACTTTCTTGAAGCTGCCATCCTTGATCGCATCGGCCAGCGCCTTGTTGAGGGCAGCCTTGAACTTCGGATTATCTTTCTGGAACGGGATTCCCATCTTCTCCACGCTGCCGATCGGCGCGCCGGCCTTGATCGGCAGATGCGAGGTCTTCAGCAGGTACGCCACCATCAGGCTGTCGTTGAGCGCAGCGTCGATGCGGCCGGTCGCCAGGTCGTTCAGGTATTCCGGGGCACCGGGATAGCTCTTGACGTCGATTTCGCTGATGGCCTTGGCCTTTTGTTCGAAGTTGCTACCTTGGCCCACACCGAGCTTTTTGCCCTTCAGGTCGTCCAGATCCTTGAAGTTACGCTTCTCGTCTTTTTTCACGATCAGCTGGGGACTGGAAATGGTGTATGGATCGGAAAAGTCGAAAGTCTTTTCGCGCTCCGGCGTGATCCCGACCTGGTTGACGATCACATCGTACTTGCCGCTGGCCAGGCCGGCCAGGATGCCGCTCCACTCGGTGGTGGTGAATTCCGGCTTGAGGCCCATTTTTGCAGCCAGCAATTTCGCCACATCGACATCGAAACCGGTCAACTCCTTGGTGGTCTGGTCCTTGAAGTTGAATGGCGGGTAAGTGCCCTCGACCGCGATTCTCAATGTGCCGCGGTCCTTGACCGTATCGAGCAGGTCGGCCGCCACGCCGTGTAACGCAACGCCGGCCAGCAGCGCGCCGACGAGCAGTTTTGAGAATTTCAGCGAAATAGTGTGGGTCGAATCATTTTTCATTTAAGGCTCCTGAGAAGGACTGCAGAAAAAATGCGTGGTGAGGTATCGCAGTGATGATTGATTTTCTTGCCAGTATATTAACATCCCCGGTTTAATATTTGCGGTAGCCGATCTAACCAACAGGAGTATATTAATAAATTCGAACAGTCGAAACAGATGCCCTGGCGTTCGCGAAACCGCGTGCCGATAGTTCATTCGGACCAATCCGCCGTACCGCTCGGCTAGTTTGACGATGTGGCAATTGTGCCAGAGTGTTGTTCTGCGCACAATCTTCCGGAACCAGGTCAGGCCTGGTCTTTTCCGGGCCAGCATGAGACGACCGTGCTGCGCACCCAAGCGGGCCGCCATAGCAGTGCAGCAAGGTGCATCAATTGCAGGCACACGAGTAAGCACATAAGGGAGCAATTTCACCTTGTCATCACTAACGTTTACCTGCAATGACACCAATGGCGAGCTGGAGGTCCGCTTTGATCCGGCTGTCGCCGCGCCGGCGCCCGATGTCGCGACATTTAACCAGGCTTTGGTCGATAGTGGCTTTGGCAACCTCCATATCTATCAGCACGCGCTGACGGGTTTCATCAACGCCTGCGGAACTGCCAGTACCGAGCTGACTGCCGTGATCGGCAAACGGCGCGATGGCGAATTTTCCTTGAAAGTGGCTGCCGATCTGATGTCGGCCCGTTTGACGCTGATCCCGCCGCAAGGTGGCCGGGCGGTGGCCGGCGCCGTGCGCGCAGCGCTACAAGAACAAGGCATCGTGCACGGCATTTTGCACAATCAGTTGGACGCGGCGCTGGCGGCCGGTGCATGCGAGGATCTGATTATCGCCGCCGGCAATTGGCCGCTCGATGGTACCGAAGCACGTTTTGAAGCTCTGCTGGCCGACAAGGACCAGGAGTTGTCGCACGTAGATGAAATGGCGAACATTCAATATCGCGATCTCGGCCATCTGTTGCTGGTTGAGCCGGGCGATCGCTTGATGCGGCGTACACCGGCAATTCAGGGGTGTGACGGGATCGATATCAGGGGCCAGACCTTGCTCGCGAAACCAGTGCCGGACCGGCCGTTTGACAAGAATTTGCAAGGCGCCGCGCCGGCGCCCGATGATCCGGATCTGCTGCTGGCGACCATCGCCGGACAGCCGGTGCCGATGGCCGATGGTGTGATCGTCAATTCGGTGATCGAAGTGCCGAACGTGGATCTGAGTACCGGCCATGTCGTGTTTGCAGGGACGATTCGCATCAGCGGCGACGTCAAGGCCGGCATGCGACTGGACGTGACGGGCGATGTGTTCGTCAGTGGAACGGTCGAGGCGGCGCAAATCACCGCCGGCGGTAACGTCGCCGTGAAGGGCGGCATCATCGGACATGCCGACACCCACTTCGCCGGCAATGTGCTAACGCCATCGACTGCACGCATCATTTCCAAGGGTTCTGTACAGGCGTTGTTCATGGAGAACGTCCACGTGGAGGCCGGCGATTCCATCCTGATCCACGGCAGTGCGCGCCAATGCGAGTTGGTGGCCAGGAATGAAATAATTGTCGGCAAGAAGAATCCAAAATCCAGTCAAATCGTCGGCGGCAGCGCACTGGCCACGCATCGGGTCAAAGTCGGATTGCTCGGTTCGCCGAACGGCATCAAGACCCGCGTGCAGGTCGGCTTTGATCCGTATCTGGATCAAGTGCTGCACGGGTTGGAGCAGCAGCAGCAGCGCAAGTTGGGGGATTTCGAACAGGTGCTGAAGCTGATCACCTATTTCAATAAGAATCCGCACAAGAACGTCGGTGGCATCGGCGCCAAGGCCGAAGCCACCCGCCTGCGGTTGCTGGAAGAGATCGACAGTCTCGGTGCCGAACAGGCCCAACTGTCCGAGAAAATGGGTTCGATCGACAAAGCGCGAATCGAAATCGGCACGGCGCTGTATGACGGCGTGGAAGTGCGCATCGGCAATCAGGTGTGGCAAGTATTAGATGAAATCGGCGCCGGCACTGTGCTGGTGAGGGACGGCAAGATCACGGTCCGCGCATGACGGCTGTGATCAGCGGGGGATGCGCAAAATTAGTGAATCGGTGACAGCGCGCCTTATGCAAAAAATTTGACGCCGGGCGCGGCCTGCCAATAGTCACCCTCGGTCTCGTGGTTGACCTGCTTGGCCATTGCGCGGGCCGCAAACAGCGGATGCGCGATGGCCTCGTCGGCGCGCAATATCGGTGTCACACAGCAGTCAACGCCGGCAAATTTTTCGGTCCAGAATGCCAGGGTCTGCTGGGCAAAAATCGCATCCAGCGCGGCCTTGACCGCCATCGCGTCGGCGCCGCCAATCTGCTGGCCGCAACTCCAGTGCCTAGCCTTGAGGTCGGGACGACCCAAAACATCGCAGCAAGTTTCCCAGAATTTCAGTTCCAGCGCCCCGACCGCCATGAAGCGCTGATCGCTGGTGCGATACACGTTGTAGCAAGGCACGCCACCGGTCAGCAGATCGCGCCCCGGCTGCGCCGGCCGGCCGAAATTATTGACCGCGACCAGCGGCATGATGTTGTGGGCGAACACCGCGTCAGTCATCGACACATCGACAAAACTGCCCGCGCCGCCCATCTTTACCGCCAGCAACGCGGCCAGCATTCCTTGCACCGCAGTCTGCGCGCCGCCGAGCAAATCGCCGATTTGCAAATTCGGCAGCGCCGGTGTCGCGGGTGGTGCAGCCGGATCATCCGCTTGCCTGACATTCTGCTCCAGCATGCCGGCATAACCGATGTAGTTGATGTCATGGCCGGCCAGATGCGCGAACGGACCATGCTGTCCGTAGCCGCTAATCGCACACATCACCAGTTTCGGGTTGCGTGCCTTCAGCACCTGCCAGCCGACCCCGAGCTTGTCCATCACGCCGGGGCGGAAGCTTTCGACCACCACGTCGGCCGTCTCCACCATCTGCAAGAACTGTTCGCGCTGGGCGGCATCCTTCAGGTCCAGCTTCAGCATTTGCTTGCCGCGATTCACCGCGAGGAAGAATTGCGACACCTGATGCCGCACATGGCCCATGCTGCGCGCGTAATCACCGGCGCCGGTGTCCTCGATCTTGATCACCTCGGCCCCCATGTCGGCCAAGTGCTGGGTCGCGACCGGGCCGGGCAGCAGGCGGGTCAGGTCGAGGATGCGGATGCCGGTTAGGGGGTGGTCGACGGAGGTGTTCATGGGCGGTTTGGGTTGATTGATGGTATTGATTGTGCCGAGATTATGCGCCAAGCCTTCCAACATCTCGGAAGGCGGAGGCCTGATATCCGCAGGGTGTTTCCACCAGTTTGATCGGGGATGACGAACATCCGCCTATGAACATCCGCCGCCTTACCCCTACCGATGCTCCCGCGTATCGCGCACTCATGCTCGACGCCTACCAGCGTCACCCCGACGCCTTCACCTCCAGCGTGTCCGAGCGCACAGCGCTTCCGCTCGCTTGGTGGGAGTCCCGGCTCCAGCTTGAACCGCTGGCCTCGGAGGTGGTGTTCGGCGCATTTCGCGATGAGCGCCTCGCCGGAGTGGCCGGCCTGTCGTTCGAGTCACGCGAGAAGGCACGCCATAAGGCCACGCTGTTCGGCATGGTTGTGCCAGCCGAGTCTCGGCAAGGCGGCCTCGGTCGCCAACTCGTCCTGGCAGCGCTTGCGCACGCGAGGGGCCGCGACGGCGTGAGGGTGGTGCAACTCACGGTCAGGCACGGCAACGCGGCCGCACAAGCGCTGTATGAGCGTTGTGGCTTCGTTCAGTTTGGCCTGGAGCCGTTTGCGGTTGCCGTTGGCGCCGAGTTCGTGTCGAAGGTGCACATGTGGTGCGATCTGGGTTGCGGGCTCTCCCTACAACCGCCTTCTCCTCCCACCGAGCGGAGCTGTTCCAGCTAGGCCGTTGGGATAACCAGAACCCATTTGATAGGCAACATCACGCGGCCAGCTTTTCCAGCTCTTCCTGCTGTTCCAGCCACTCACCTTCCAGTTGCGCCAGGTCCTTGGTGTAATACGCCTGATCGGTCAGCAACGTCTTTAGCTTGGCCTTGTTGGCGTTGTCATAGACACCCGGTTCGGCCAGTTGCGCATCGATCTCCGCCTTTTGCACATTGCGTTTGGCGATCTGCTCTTCCAACCGTTTGATGCGGGCGTCAATCGGTTTGCGCAGCGTCGTCGTGCGTTGGCGCTGTTCGGCATCGAGTTTCTTTTGATCGCGTCGATCGACCGTCGGTGTGGCAGCCAACGCTACCGGAGACGCGACCGGCAGGTCGACACTCTTGTCCTTGGCCACCGGCAGCACGTGGGTGCCCTTGCCGAGCTTGGTCTGAACCAGCCAGTCCTTGTAGTCGTCGAGGTCGCCATCGAACGGTTGCAGCTTACCGTCGGCGACGATGATGAACTGGTCGGTGGTCGCACGCAGCAGGTGGCGGTCATGCGAGACCACCACCAGCGTGCCTTCGAACTGGGCCAGCGCGTCGGTCAGCGCCTCGCGCGTTTCCAGATCCAGATGGTTGGTCGGCTCATCGAGCAGCAGCAGGTTGGGGCGCTGCCAGACGATCAGGGCCAGCGCCAGGCGCGCCTTTTCGCCGCCGGAAAACGGGGCGATCGAGGCGGTCACCATCTGGCCAGGGAAGTTGAAGCTGCCGAGGAAGTTGCGCAGTTCCTGCTCGCGCACGGTCGGCGCGATCTTGGCCAGATGCCATAGCGGCGATTCATCGTGGCGCAGCATTTCGACCTGGTGCTGGGCAAAGTAGCCGATGGTCAGGCCCTTGCCGGTGGTAAAGGTGCCGGTGACCGGATTGATGTCGCCGGCGATGGTCTTGATCAGCGTCGATTTGCCGGCGCCGTTGACGCCGAGCAGACCGATGCGCTGGCCGATCTGGAGCGAGAAGTTGATGTTGTTGACGATGATTTTTTCGCCGATCTGGTCGCCGTGCTCATCCTTGAGCTGGTAACCGGCATTCACTTCTTCCATCACCAGCAGCGGATTCGGTGCATTCAGGGGTTCGCGGAACTCGAACGAGAATTCGGCAGCGGCACGCAGCGGCGCCAGTTCCGCCATCTTTTCCAGCGCTTTCATGCGGCTCTGGGCCTGGCGCGCCTTGCTCGCTTGCGCCTTGAAGCGGTTGACGAAGGATTCCAGATGGGCGCGCTGGCGGTTCTGCTTTTCCATCGCGCCTTGCGCCAGGATCATCTGCGCCGCGCGCTGGCGTTCGAAGCCGGAGTAGTTGCCGGAGTAGCGCTTCAGCTTGCGTTCGTCGATGTGGACGATCACGTTCACCACTTCATCCAGGAAGTCGCGGTCATGCGAGATGATCAGGAGCGTGCCGGCGTAGCGTTTGAGCCAGTCTTCAAGCCAGATGATGGCGTCCAGATCCAGATGGTTGGTCGGCTCGTCCAGCAGCAGCAGGTCGGACTGGCACATCAGCGCCTGCGCCAGATTCAGGCGCATGCGCCAGCCGCCGGAGAAGCTGGCGACCGGTTGCTGCATCTGGTCCAGCGTGAAGCCGAGACCGAGCAGCAGTTGCTCGCCGCGTGAGTTGACGGTGTAGGCGTCGGCGTCGGCCAGCGCGCCGTACAGGTTGCCGATGGCGATGCCGTTTTCGGTGGTTTCCGGTTGCGCCTCCAGCGCAGCCAGTTCTGCTTCCAGCTTGCGCAACGTGATGTCGCCGTCGATCGCGTAATCGAGCGCGGCGCGGTCCAAGGCCGGGGTTTCCTGTGCGACGTAGGCGACACGCCACTTGGCGGGATAGTCGATTTCCCCCTGGTCAGCGTGCAGTTCGCCGCGCAACAGGCCGAACAGGCTGGACTTGCCGGCGCCGTTGGCACCGATCAGGCCGATCTTGTCGCCGGGATTGAGGGTGACGTCGACCGACTCGAGCAGCGGTTTGACGCCGCGCATCAGGCTTACTTGTTGAAAACGAATCATCTTATTTCTATGGGAGTATGCGGTAAAACCATGCTGTTACCGCATGTTTTTGTTGCGAGTTAAAAAATACAGAGGGGAGTATGACTTTGGGTCAGACTCCCGCGATGCTGCTCTTGCTGGTGTTCCTGTTGCGGGGGAAAGCGCGCATTGGGGACCACGCTGCGCTAATTTGGCAGCTTATCGTTTCAATTGTTCCTCGGTCACTAAAAACACCATGTCGTCGCCGGCGCTGGTCGAGACCCAGGTCAGCTCCAGATCGGGAAAGGCGGCCTCGGCAAATGCCCGTTCGTTGCCGATTTCGACCATCAACACACCGTTTTGCTTCAATCGTTGTTTAGCGCCAGCAACGATCTTGCGCACCAGATCCATGCCGTCACTGCCGCCAGCGAGCGCGATCTGCGGTTCCCGCCGGTACTCTTGCGGCAGCTTGGCCATCGAGTCCGAATTGACATACGGCGGGTTGCTGATAATCAGGTCGTACTTCTTGTCCGGCACCTGGTCGTACAAGTCCGATTCGATCAGCGTGATGCGCTCCTGCAACGCATAGTCGTCGACATTGCGCCGCGCTACTGCCAGCGCATCGGTCGAGATATCGACCGCGTCCACCTGCGCCTGCGGAAACGCATCGGCCAGCATGATCGGCAGACAGCCGGAGCCGGTGCACAGATCCAGAATGTCGGTCACTGCATCAGGATCGCCGACCCATGGCGACAATTGGTGCGGGATCAGTTCCGCAATAAACGAGCGCGGCACGATCACGCGTTCATCGACGTAAAAACGGTAGGTGCCAAGCCAGCCTTCGTTGGTCAGGTAGGCCGCCGGTACCCGTTCGACGCTGCGCCGCTCGATGACGGTCAGCACGCTGTCCACTTCTTCCGGCAGCAGGCGCGCGTCGAGGAAGGGATCGAGCTTGTCCAGCGGCAGTTTCAGCGTGTGCAGGATCAAATAGGCCGCCTCGTCCAGCGCATCGCTGCTGCCGTGACCGAAGAACAGCTTGGCGCCGTTGAAGCGGGTGATCGCATAGCGCAGCAAGTCGCGCGGGGTCTGGAAGGTGTGGGCGAGTGGATTCATTGCAGCTTTAAGGGGTCTGGGCGATCAATGCGGATGCCGCCGATATTGGTAATAGTGTGTTTTCATGGAGTATGTTCTCACGCTCCAATTTTTATTTGCGGAAGCATGGCTTGGCGATGGGAGTATTCGATGGTCGTGCAACCGGCATGTCCGCCCGATTGCCGGCCATCGTCACTCATTCCTATATCAGCAGGTTTTCCAGCAGGCGCCGGTAAATATTCTTCAACGGTTCGACGAAGCGTAACTCGATATGTTCATCGATCTTGTGAATGCTGGCGTTCGGCGGCCCGAATTCGATCACCTGCGGGCAGATTTGCGCGATGAAGCGCCCATCCGAAGTGCCGCCGGTGGTCGACAGCTCGGTCTCGAGCCCGGTCTCGGCCCGAATCGCGTCCGACAGTGCATCGCTGAGTACGCCGCGCGGCGTCAGGAATGGCAGTCCGTTGACGGTCCACTTCAGGCTGTATTCGAGCTTGTGCCGGTCCAGGATCGCATGCACCCGTTGCTGCAGACCGTCGACCGTGCTGGCGGTCGAGAAACGGAAATTGAAGTCGATCACGACTTCGCCCGGAATCACGTTCGACGCGCCGGCGCCGCCGTGGATATTCGACATTTGCCAGGAAGTCGGCAGATAGTATTCGTTGCCGGCATCCCAATGTTCTTCCACCAGGTCGGCCAGCGCCGGTGCAGCCAGATGGATCGGGTTCTTGGCCAGCTGAGGATAGGCGATGTGGCCCTGCACGCCGCGAATCGTGAGCTTGCCCGACATCGAGCCGCGCCGCCCGTTCTTGCTCATGTCGCCAAGCAGATTGACCGAGGTCGGTTCGCCGACCAGGCAGTAATCGATTTGTTCGCCGCGTTTTTTCAGTTCATTGCACACCACGACGGTGCCGTCCGTGGCCGGACCCTCTTCGTCGCTGGTGATCAAAAATCCGATCGAACCCTTGTGGCCCGGATGGGCCGAGGTGAATTCCTCCACCGCCACCACCATCGCCGCGATCGAGGTCTTCATGTCAGCCGCGCCGCGACCGTACAGCTTGCCGTCGCGCCGGGTCGGTACGAACGGCAACGAGTGCCACTGCTCGATCGGGCCGGTCGGCACCACATCGGTATGGCCGGCGAACACCAAGAGCGGTTGTGCCGTCGCGCCGTTACCTGCCGCGCCGGTGCGCTTGGCCCACAGGTTGGTGACGTCGCCGGAACGGATCGTCTCGCAGACGAAGCCGAGCGGCTCCAGCAGTGCGATCAGGCGCTGCTGGCAGCCCTTGTCTTCGGGCGTGACGGAGGATAAGGCGATCAGTTCTTCGGTGAGCGCCAGGGTTTTGCTCATAGTGGTGCCGCTTTAGTAGTATTTAGTTACGTTATTGAAAAATCTGTCGGTACAGCTCGTCCGAAAACCCGGTGAAATGACGCTGCGCGCCGCCGGCATCGCGAACGCATAATACCGGCCGCTTGACGATCGATGGCGATTCCAGCATCAGGGCGGCCGCACCCACAGCATCGACGGCGACTGCCTTGCGCTCGTCCGGCAGTGCGCGCCAGGTGGTTCCTTTGCGGTTCAGCAATACGTCCCATGCCAGATCGGACAGCCAGCCGTCGATCATGCTGCGGTTGATGCCGGCCTTCTTGAAATCGTGGAACGCATACGGCTTGCCATGCGCGTCTAGCCAGGTGCGGGCTTTCTTCACCTGGTCGCAATTCGGGATACCGTACAGCGTGATCTGCATCTCAGCTATTGAGCGTAAATTCGGTGAACGAGGCATCGGCATCATTCTTGACCTTCTCTTCCTCAGGCTGGAACACCTTGCTGGCCTTCTCGTTATTGTTCAGCATCCACAACAGGTTGTTGGCCGAGTCGGCATTGTCCAGTGCCTCATCCTGCGTGATCAGACCCGACCTGATCAGGCTCAGCAAGGCTTGCTCAAACGACTGCGAACCTGGTGCCAGGCTCTTTTCGATCGCGTCCTTGATTTGGTCGATACTGCCTTTTTCGATCAGATCGGAAACATAGCGGGTGTTGAGCATGATCTCGACCGCCGGGAGGCGGCCGCCATCAATGGCGCGGATCAGGCGCTGGGAAATGATGGCGCGGACGGTGGAGCCAAGATCCTGCAGCAGCGCCGGACGGTTTTCGATCGGGTAGAAGCTGATGATGCGGTTCAACGCGTGGTAGCTGTTGTTGGCGTGCAGCGTGGCCAATACCAGATGGCCCGATTGGGCATACGCCAGCGCCGATGCCATCGACTCCTTGTCGCGAATTTCGCCGATCAGGATGCAATCGGGGGCCTGACGCAGTGCGTTTTTCAGGGCGATTTGCAGACTGACCGCGTCGCTGCCGATTTCACGCTGGTTGACCAACGATTTCTTGTTTTGGAACGCATACTCGATCGGGTCTTCCAGCGTCAGGATATGACCGGTTCTGGTTTCATTGCGATAGTCGAGCATCGATGCGATGGTGGTCGACTTGCCGGACCCGGTGGCACCGACCAGCAGCATCAGGCCACGCTTCTCCATGATTAGCTCGGACAGGATCGGCGGCAAACCCAATTGATCCAGCGCCGGGATGGTCACCGGTACATAGCGAAACACCGCCGAAAACGTGCCGCGCTGGCGAAATGCGGACAGCCGGAAACGGCCAACGCCGGGCGCCGAAATCCCCATGTTCAGCTCGTGGTCGCGTTCCAGCGTTTGTAGCTCGGCAGCAGATACGACCTCGGACAGCAACGCCAGGATGCTGGCGTTGTCCATCTTTTGCTGGTTGATCGGGATCACGTTGCCATTGATCTTCAGATGGACCGGCGAATTGACCGCGAAGAACATGTCCGACGCTTCTTTTTCCTTCATCAACTGGAACAAACGGTCCATCGCCATGATGCGCTCCTACCTCTAACGAAATACGAAAGAAAAATAGCCGGTGAAAACGGCTTCCCGGTGCTCAGTCGCCGCGTAGCAATTCATTGATGCCGGTCTTGGCGCGGGTCTTGGCGTCGACGCGCTTGACGATGACTGCGCAGTACAGGCTGTATTTGCCGTCGGCCGACGGCAGGTTGCCCGATACCACCACCGAGCCTGCCGGCACGCGGCCATAGCTGACTTCGCCGGTGGCGCGATCGTAGATCTTGGTTGACTGACCGATGTAGACGCCCATCGAAATGACCGAATTTTCTTCGACGATCACGCCTTCGACGATCTCGGAACGGGCGCCGATGAAGCAGTTGTCTTCGATAATCGTTGGATTGGCCTGCATCGGTTCCAGTACGCCGCCGATACCAACGCCGCCGGACAGGTGGACGTTCTTGCCGATCTGGGCGCAGGAGCCGACCGTGGCCCACGCGTCGACCATCGTGCCTTCATCGACATAGGCGCCGATGTTGACGAAAGACGGCATCATGACGACGTTTTTGCCGATGAAGCTGCCGCGGCGGGCGACCGCCGGCGGCACCACGCGGAACCCGCCCTTGGCGAAGTCGGCCGCGGTGTAATTGGCGAACTTGGTTGGAACCTTGTCGTAAAACTGCATCGCATTGATGCCATCGGCACCGGCTGGCATCACGAAGTTGTCTTCCAGGCGGAACGACAGCAGCACCGCTTTCTTGACCCACTGATTGACGGTCCAGTCATTGCCGATCTTTTGTGCGACGCGGATGGAGCCGAGATCGAGCTGTTCGATGATGTGGCTGACGGCGTCACGCACTTCGGCAGGTGCCGACGATGGTGAAAAGGAGGCGCGGTCTTCCCATGCCTGGTCGATGATTTGCTGGAGTTGTTGGGTCATCTGCTTGATCTGCCTGAATGGTTAGCGAAAATGTGGTGTTTGCTTGATGATGCTTGGTGATTCTTGGTGATAGTCGGGTGATTATCGGGTCATTTAGCGACGATTCGCCTGTTTTTGCGTGAATTCGACGATGCGGCGTGCGGCTTCCAGGCACTCGTCCTGTTCGGCCACCAGCGCCATCCGGATGCGGCCTTGGCCCGGGTTGATGCCATGCGCGTCGCGCGCCACGAAACTTCCCGGCAAAACCGTCACATTATATTCGGCATACAGACGTCGGGCGTATTCGGTATCGGACAGCGTCGTCAATTTCCCGACGTGCGCCCACAAATAGAAGCCGGCGTCCGGCAGCGCAACGTCCAGCACTTGCTGCAGCATCGGCGTAATCTGGCTGAATTTGGCGATGTACTTGGCACGGTTTTCCGCCACGTGCGCCTCGTCATCCCATGCGGCGATCGAGGCGGCCTGGATCGCGGGGCTCATCGCGCTGCCGTGGTAGGTGCGATACAGCAGGAATTTTTTCATGATATCGGCGTCACCGGCCACGAATCCGGAGCGCATGCCGGGCACATTCGAGCGCTTGGACAGGCTGGAAAACGCAATCAGGCGCGGATAGCCAGTGCGGCCGAGCTGGTGCGCGGCTTCCAGGCCCCCCAAGGGCGCCACGTCCTTGAAATAAATCTCCGAGTAGCATTCGTCGGCGGCGATCACGAAGCCGTAGCGGTCCGACAATGCGAATAGTTCCTCCCACTCGTCCAGCGACAGCACGGCGCCGGTCGGGTTGCCGGGCGAGCACAGGTACAGCAGTTGCACGCGCGCCCAGACTTCGGCTGGGATGCTCTTGTAGTCCGGGGAAAAATTGCGGGCCGGATCGGAATTGGCGAAATATGGCTGTGCGCCGGCCAGATAGGCGGCGCCTTCATAGATCTGATAAAACGGATTGGGGCACAGCACCAGCGCGTCCCGGGATGGATCGATCACCGTCTGCGCCAGTGCGAACAAGGCTTCACGCGATCCGTTGACCGGCAATACCTGCGTCGCAGGATCCAGTTTCGGCAAACCGTAGCGCCGCTCCAGCCAGCCGGCAATCGTCGCCCGCAGCGCGTCCGAGCCGGCGGTGGTTGGATAGCTGGCCAGCCCGCCGAGGCTGTCCGCCAGCGTTTGCTGGATGAAGGCAGGAGTCGGATGCTTGGGCTCACCGATGCCGAGACTGATCGGGCGATACGCTGGATCGGGAGTAATGCCGGCAAAAAGCTGTCGCAGCTTTTCAAAAGGATAGGGTTGCAGCTGGTCGAGAAGTGGATTCACGGCGGATACGCTAATGAGCAAAGGAGGTGAGACTGAAAACAAGAATGACACAGCAATGAAACAATGAGAATCGCAGCGATGATGCGTGCCGCAGCAATTTTAATCCTGCATTATAGCGTCCCATAGCGTGCCATCGCCGCCAATAACTTGCCTTGCGGCAGTTCATCGTGCGCATGATGGCGGCCAGGCATTTGCTTCTCGGAACTTTTAGTGCGGATCGCGGGTCGGAAAGTCGGACAAACTGGTTGGAATGCTATGATAATGGCGCCTTGGGCTGACGCCTTGGCGTCGCTGGCGAGACCACTGTCCGCAGCTGAAGAAAGCTGCCAAAATTTCTTTTTGTTCTCGGCATAAATCGATAACATCTTCAAACATACGCGATATATAAGATAACGTGCGCCTAACTTCCATTAAATTGTCGGGGTTTAAATCCTTTGTCGATCCCACCAATTTCCAGGTGCCTGGGCAGCTGGTCGGCGTGGTCGGGCCGAACGGTTGCGGCAAATCCAATATCATCGACGCAGTGCGCTGGGTTCTGGGTGAGTCGAAGGCGTCGGAACTGCGCGGCGAATCGATGCAGGACGTCATCTTCAACGGCTCGTCGCATCGCAAACCGGCTGGCCGTTCCTCGGTCGAGCTGGTATTCGACAACAGTGACGGCAAGGCCTCCGGGCAGTGGAGCCAGTACGCAGAGATCGCCGTCAAGCGCACGCTGACGCGCGATGGCACGTCAACCTATTACATCAACAGCCAGGCAGTGCGGCGGCGTGATATTCAGGACATCTTCATGGGTACCGGGCTGGGACCGCGTGCTTACGCGATCATCGGCCAAGGTATGATCTCGCGCATTATCGAGGCGCGGCCGGAAGAATTGCGGGTATTCCTGGAAGAGGCCGCTGGCGTCTCCAAGTACAAGGAACGGCGTCGCGAAACCGAAAATCGGCTGCATGACACGCGGGAAAATCTGATTCGCGTCGAGGATATCCTGCGCGAACTGAACGCGAATCTGGAAAAGCTGGAAGCACAGGCCGCCGTCGCGCATAAATTCCATGCGCTGCAATCGGATCAGGACGAGAAGCAAAAGCTGTTGTGGCTGCTGCGCAAGAACGAAGCGAAGACCGAGCAGGCCAAATTTTTCCGCGACATCGAACAGGCGCAGACCGATCTGGAAGAGCAGACCGCCAAGCTGCGCCATGTCGAAACCGAGCTGGAGCATATGCGTCAGGCCCATTACGCGGTCGGCGACAAGATGCACCAGGCGCAAGGTCATCTGTACCAGACCAATTCTGAGATTGGCAGTCTGGAGGCGCAAATCAAGTTCGTCATCGAGTCGCGTAACCGCCTGCAGTCGCAGCTCAATTCGCTGACTGCGCAACGCGACCAATGGCAGCGCCAGAGCAGCTTGCATCAGGACGACCTGACCGAGGCCGAATTCCGGCTGGAAGAATTGGCGGCCAAGGTCGAGCAATCGCAGGAAGCGGCACAGCAAAACAACGACAAGTTACCGGCACTGGAGCACGCCTGGCGCGAAGCCCAGCTGAAAACCACCGAATCGCGCGCCAGGATCATGCAGGCGCAGCAACAGATCGAGCTGGAATCGGCGCATCAGCGCAATGCATCGAATATTCTGTCCGGCCTGGCGACACGCCGCGAACGCCTGTCGCAAGAAAAGAACGGACTGAATATCCCCGACAGCACCCATCTGTCGAATCTGCAAATGCAGCTGGAAGAAAAGCGCGCGGCGCTGGAAGAGGCCAGCGCACTGTTGGAAGCTGCGCAAGAGCAACAACCGGCGCTGGAAGAAGAGCGGCGCGCGGCGCAGGCGCAAGTCAACGTGGAGAGCGCCAATATCGCTCAACTGGAAGCGCGCCTGGCTGCCATGAAGCAGTTGCAGGAGAAAGTGCAAACCCAGGGCAAGGTGCAACCCTGGCTGCAAAAACATGAACTGGACGGCTTGCCGCGCCTATGGCAAAAGCTGCAGATTGAACAGGGCTGGGAAACCGCGCTGGAATCGATACTGCGCGAGCGCACCGCGGCGCTGGAAGTATCGAACATCGACTGGGCCAAGGCATTTTTCAATGATGCGCCACCGGCCAAGCTGGCGCTGTTCACGGTCAACGGACATGCCAGCGCTAGCAATCAGGACCCGCCGGCCGGCTTGGCGCCGCTGCTGGGACTGCTAAAGCTGAATGACCCCGGTCTGCGCGCGCTGCTGCAGGACTGGCTGCACAATGTTTTCATCGCCGACGATGCCACCGCGGCGTTCATTGCGCGCGACAAGTTGCCGTTGGGTGGTTATTTCATCACCCGCCAGGGCCATGTGATCAGCAAGACCAGCGTGCGCTTCTATGCGTCCGATTCCGAACAGGACGGCATGTTGGCGCGGCAACAGGAAATCGAAAATATCGGCAAGCAGCATCGCGCCCAGCAATTGTTGGCCGATGAAGCCAAATCCCGTTCGGTCCGGGCCGAGGCGGCCTTGTCGAATGTGACGCGGCAGTTGCAGGAATACCGCCAACGCGTCAATACCCTGACCCAGGCGGTGCATGGGCTGCAGATCGACGTGGTGAAACTTTCCGAAGTGCAAGAGCGTTTCAATCAGCGCAGTGCGCAAATCGTCAACGACCTGGCGGAAATTGCGGAGCAGGAAGCCGAGCATCAGCAAGTCAAGGCGGAGTCGGAAGAAAAATTCGAACAGCTCGATCTCGAACTGGCGCAATTGCAGGAAACGCACGAGGATGGCCAGACCGATTACCTGACCAAAGAGCAGCAATTGAGCGATGCGCGCCAGCGCTTGCGCGAAGGTGAGCGCGCCGCACAGGAGGCGGAATACGCCGAAAAATCGCAGCGCAACAAGATCGAGGAGTTACGCCGCAATATTGCTACCGCGCTGGAACAATCGGCGCAACTGTTTGCCAGCATGCAGCAAGGCAATCTGGAGCTGGAAAATCTGGACGACCAGACTGCCCAGGCCGGCTTGCAATCCCTGCTGGAGAAACGCACCGATCAGGAGCGTGCGCTGGCCGATGCGCGGCATGAACTGGACCAGTTGACGCAAAAACTGCGCCATGCAGAAGAAGCGCGCATGCAATCCGAGCGCAGCCTGCAGCCGCAACGTGACAAAATCATGGAGTTGCAGTTGAAAGAGCAGGCGGCTCGGTTAAATCACGAACAATTTGCGCAGCAACTGGTCGAGGCGCAGGCCGATGAAGCAGCGCTGGCCGAGAAACTGCACGCCGACCTGAAGCCGTCCTACCTGCAAGGCGAGGTGACGCGTCTGAACAATGCGATCGCCGCACTGGGGGCGGTCAATCTGGCGGCGCTGGACGAACTGGCGCAAGCGTCGGAGCGCAAGAACTTCCTGGATGCGCAAAACGCCGACCTGACCGAAGCGATCAACACGCTGCAAGATGCGATCCACAAGATCGACAAGGAAACGCGCGAGCTGTTGCAGGACACCTTCGACAAGGTCAACGGCCATTTTGCGGAATTGTTCCCGATACTGTTCGGCGGCGGCCAGGCCAAGCTGACCATGACCGGCGATGAAATTCTCGATTCCGGGGTGCAGGTGATGGCACAGCCGCCCGGCAAGAAAAACGCGACAATTCATTTGTTGTCTGGCGGCGAGAAGGCGTTGACGGCAACCGCGCTGGTGTTTTCAATGTTCCAGCTCAATCCGGCGCCGTTCTGCCTGCTCGATGAGGTCGATGCACCGCTCGACGATGCCAATACCGAACGTTTTTGTAATATGGTCAAACGGATGTCGATCAACACCCAGTTCCTGTTTATTTCGCACAATAAGATCGCCATGGAAATGGCGCATCAATTGATCGGCGTGACCATGCAGGAACAGGGAGTTTCCCGTATTGTCGCGGTGGATATGGAGTCCGCCGCCGATTTCGCTACCGAGGTACAAGCCGCATGACAGATCTTCAAACTATCCTGATTTTTTGCGGTAGCGCCATCGTGGCCGGCGTCTACTCCTATAACAAATGGCATGAATACAAGGCCAGAAAAAGTGTCGAACGCGCGTTTTCCAATGCGCACGACGATGTCCTGATGACGCCGGCACCCGCGGCCCCTGGCGCAGAAACGCAACAACAACTGGAACGTCAGGAACCAGTGCTGGTCGCACGGGGCGCAGAGGCACCTTCGCCTCATGTGGCGGGAGATGGGGCCGCCAACGCGATCGAACGCGATCCGACCGATAGTGCCCCACCAGACACCCACGAATTTGATGCATTGACCACCGCTGCCGTGCGCGAACTGCCGGTCGACGAATTGATCGATTGCGCGATCGCGCTGGAAATGGAATCGCCGCTACGCGGCGAAAAAATTCTTCCGGCCTTGCAGAGCTTGCGCCATGTCGGCAATAAATCGATCCATTACATTGGCTTGCGGCTCGAGGGCGAATGGGAGCCTGTGACCCATGGCAATATCTACACCGAGTTGCAGGCCGGTGTGCAGATTGCGAACCGCAGCAGCGCGCTCAATGAAATCGAATATTCCGAACTCGTGATGCGGCTACGTCAGATCGCCGACGGCTTGGGAGCGGAGCTCGACGTACCCGACATGGGAGAAGTGATGTCGGCCGCCAAAGCCTTGTATCAGTTCGTGTCCGAGCACGATGCACAGCTCGGTGTGAATATCCATTCCAATGGCGCGCCGTGGGCTATCAATACCTTGCTGACCGCGCTGGAGCGCCAAGGCTTTGACCTGCGCCCGGACGGTCGCTTCGTGATGCAGGACGGCGATGGCGGTGTGTTGTTTTCGTTGTCTACCAATGTCACGCTGGCGGCAGAGACCACTTCGCATTTGACCTTGCTGCTGGACGTGCCTTGCGTCGCGCCGCTGCGCGACGGTTTCGGCGCGATGGTCGCCTGTGCCAAATCGCTGGTCAAGCGGCTCGATGGCACGATCGTCGACGACAGTAATCAAGCGCTGTCGGATGCGGCACTGGGCGAGATTTCAGGCCAGGTCGATGCGTTCTACGACGACATGCAAGCGGTCGATATCCCTGCCGGTGCGACCCGTGCGTTGCGTTTGTTCAGTTGAGTATGCAGCCCGATTCCTTCAGCCCATCATCAAAGAACTCCACTAATTCGGTGCCCGACAACACGGATTGGCCGACCCGTGCGGCATGGCTCAGAAGCGAGCTGGACCGTCACAATTACGCCTATTACGTACGCGATAATCCGAGTATCCCGGACGCTGAATACGACAAGTTGTTTAGCGAGTTGCAGGCGCTCGAAGCGGCGCACCCGGAACTCTTGACCGCTGATTCGCCAACCCATCGGGTCGGTGCCCGACCTTCGCCGCAGTTCGCGCAGGTGACGCATTCGGTGCCGATGCTATCACTCAATAACGGCTTCAGCGACGGCGATATCATTGCTTTCGATCAGCGCGTGAAACAGGGTTTGAGACTGGAAAATCATGCCGCCGAAGTCGAATATGCCGCCGAGCTGAAATTTGACGGTCTGGCCATCAATCTGCGCTACGAAAACGGCATTTTTGTGCAAGCTGCCACACGCGGCGATGGCGCCACGGGTGAAGACGTGACAGTCAACATCCGCACCATCAAGAGCATTCCCTTGCGTTTGCATGGGAACAAGCCGCCGGCCGTGCTGGATGTGCGCGGGGAGGTGTTGATGTTCAAAAGCGATTTCGCCAGGCTGAATGCGCGTCAGCGCGATGCCGGGCAAAAAGAATTCGCTAATCCGCGCAATGCGGCTGCCGGTAGCCTGCGCCAGCTCGATTCACGCATCACGGCGAACCGTAAGCTGCGTTTTTTCTCATACGGGATCGGCGCGCTGGAAGGTGCCGACATGCCCGCTTCGCATGCCGCTTTGCTCGACTGGTATGCCGAACTCGGTGTGCCGGTGTGTCAGGAGCGTGCAGTGCTGGCCGGCGCAACGGGTCTGCTCGATTATTTCCGTCAGATCGGCGAACAACGTGAGCAATTGCCGTACGACATCGATGGCGTGGTCTACAAGGTCAATCGTCTCGACCAGCAACGACACCTGGGTTTCGTGTCGCGCGCGCCGCGCTTTGCCATCGCCCACAAGTTCCCGGCACAGGAAGCCTTGACCACGGTGCAGGATATCGAAGTGCAGGTCGGGCGTACCGGCGCCATCACGCCGGTCGCGCGTCTGGCGCCGGTCTTCGTCGGCGGCGTCACCGTCACCAATGCGACTCTGCACAATGAGGATGAGGTCAGGCGCAAGGATATACGGATCGGTGACACCGTGATCGTGCGCCGCGCCGGCGACGTGATACCGGAAGTGGTGGCGCATGTCCTGGAACAGCGTCCGGCCGATGCGCGTGAATTCGTGATGCCGGTCAGCTGCCCGATTTGCGGGTCGGCGATTGTCAAACTGGAAGACGAGGCAGTGGCACGCTGCTCCGGCGGCTGGATCAAATGTCCCGCGCAACGCAAGGGTGGCCTGCAGCATTTCGCGTCGCGACGCGCGATGGACATTGAAGGCCTGGGCGACCAGCTGATCGATCAATTGGTCGACAAGCAGGTGATCACGACCGCCGCGGACCTGTACAAGCTCGGCTTGGGTTCGTTGACGGCGCTCAACAGGATGGCCGCCAAATCGGCGCAAAATGTGATCGATGCGCTGGAGAAATCGAAATCGACGACGCTGGCGCGCTTTATTTATGCACTCGGCATCCGGCATGTCGGCGAGTCGACCGCGAAGGCGCTGGCGCAACATTTCTGCAAGCTCGATGCCGTTCTGGACGCATCCGAAACGGAGCTGCTGGAGGTCCCCGATATCGGTCCAGTGGTTGCGCGTTCGATCAAGGCATTTTTGACTGATCCTTTAAACATCGAACTGATCGAACAACTGCGTGCTGCCGGCGTGCACTGGAACGAAAGCGAGCGCGCCGAAACCGCGCCCAAGCCGATGCTGGGCCAGACCTTTGTATTGACCGGCACGCTGCCGACCCTGACGCGGGAAGAGGCATCGGCACAGATCGAGGCTGCCGGCGGCAAGGTCGCCGGATCGGTCTCGAAAAAAACCAGCTATGTGGTGGCAGGCGAAGACGCCGGTAGCAAATTGGCGAAGGCGCAGGAACTGGGCGTGACCGTACTTGATGAACAACAACTGCTGGACTTGTTAAATTCGCGAAATGGGGTCGAACTATGAAACCAATCAGAAAGGCCGTTTTTCCTGTCGCCGGTCTTGGTAGCCGATTCCTGCCTGCCACCAAGGCGCAGCCGAAGGAAATGCTGCCGGTGGTCGACAAGCCGCTGATTCAGTATGCGGTCGAGGAGGCAGTCGCGGCCGGCATCAACGAGATGATCTTCATTACGGGGCGCAACAAGCGGGCCATCGAAGACCATTTCGACAAGGCCTATGAGCTCGAAACCGAACTGGAAGCGGCCGGCAAGATCGCCTTGCTTGAATCGATCCAGAATGTGGTGCCCAAGCACATTACGTGCATCTACATCCGCCAGTCGGCCCCGCTCGGTCTCGGCCACGCGGTGCTGTGCGCGCGGCCGGTGGTTGGCGACGAGCCGTTCGCGGTGCTGCTGGCGGACGATCTGATGGATGTCGACGTCGGCCAGCGGCCGGTGTTGGCACAGATGACCAATGTCTATGCGGAGGAGGGCGTCAGTCTGCTCGCCGTGCAGGACGTGCCGCGCGCGGACACGCGGAACTATGGCATCGTCAGCGTCAGCCCGCACCGACCCAACCTGGAACGGGTCAACAGCATGGTCGAAAAACCGGCACCGGAGGATGCACCTTCGACGCTGGCGGTGGTTGGCCGCTATATATTGAGCGCCAAGATTTTTGACCACCTTGAAAAATTGGGCAAGGGCGTTGGTGGCGAGATTCAACTGACCGACGGCATCGTCGCGCTGATGCAGCACGAGTCGGTGATGGCATACCGGTATCAGGGCCAGCGCTATGATTGCGGCTCCAAACTGGGGTACCTGAAGGCAACGCTGGCGCTGGGATTGAAGCATCCGGAAACCGCCAAGGCATTTTCAGCTTATCTGAATGAAACATATTCGGCACGGACTTGATCGGGCGAGGGGCGGACCGCGACCGCTTGGCGAGATTTTGGGTACCCTTGGCAAAAAACATACTCTCTGCGCTGATATCTCATTGCGCAAGTTTTTCGTGTGCAATATGTATATACTGCCAATTAATTTTAATTTTAACCGCGCTGCACCGCGCGCAACCTGTCAATGAGCATCAGACCAATTCTCAAAATGGGCGACCCGCGCCTGCTGCGGCAAGCTGAGGCGGTGACCGAGTTCGGCACGCCGGAACTGGAGGCGCTGGTCGCCGACATGTTCGACACGATGCATGCTGCCAACGGCGCCGGCCTGGCCGCGCCGCAGATCGGCGTCAACCTGCAACTGGTGATCTATGGCTTCAACCAGAACGCGCGTTACCCCGACGCACCGGCGGTACCGGAGACTGTGTTGATCAATCCAGCGCTGACTCCGCTGTCGGATGCGATCGATGAAGCGTGGGAGGGCTGTCTGTCGGTCCCCGGCCTGCGCGGTGTGGTGCCGCGCTGGACCCGTCTGCACTATGAAGGTTTCGATCAGTTCGGCAACCGGATCAGCCGCGATGCCGAGGATTTCCATGCGCGCGTGGTGCAGCATGAATGCGACCATCTGGCAGGCATCTTGTATCCGATGCGGATGAAGGATCTGTCGCAGTTCGGCTATGTTGATGTGCTGTTTCCCGATCTGGACCCGGGCAACGAAGAATGACATCGATATAGTGGGTATTTGCCATTTGCGCACTGTGTATCTGCGCTAATCAAGCTTAAATCGTGGAGTATATGCTGATCGCAGCGCCGCTAAGAGCGTCCGTAGGGGCACTGCAATGCGACGGATTGCACTCAAAACTGCTCGTCAGGACCCAGATAACGCCATTGGCCGACCGGCAAATCACCCAGTTTGACGCGCCCGATGCGTACCCGCTTCAGGCCGAGAACTTTCAACCCGACCAGTTCGCACATGCGCCGGATCTGGCGTTTCTTCCCTTCCCGTAGCGTAAAGCTGAGTTGGTCGTCGTTTTGCCACCGGACTTTGGCCGGCAGCAGCGCCTTGCCGTCGAGCGACAGGCCGTGGTTCAGCCGCTTCAACTCCGCATCGGGCAGCTTGCCCGGCGGCTTCAGGTAGCGCACCCGCACCAGATATTCCTTTTCGACCGCGGTGTCTTCGCCGATTAACTGCTTGGCGATCCGGCCATCCTGCGTCAACACCAGCAAGCCGATCGAATCGATGTCGAGCCGACCAGCCGGTACCAGGCTGCGCAACTGGGTCGGATGGAATTGCTCCGGCGCCTTGTCCTCGTTCCAGCGATTTTCAGCCTTGATCAGCGCGACTGCCGGCGTGTAGCCGTCCTCGGCCTGACCGCTGACATAGCCCACCGGCTTGTTGATCAGCACGGTGACGCGTTTCGATTGCTCGGCGCTGGCCTGGCGTTCAACCGTGATGCGCTGGCTCGGCAAAACCTTGCTGCCAAGTTCGGACACCACTTTACCGTCCACGCGGACCCAGCCGCGTTCGATCCATGCATCGGCCTCGCGGCGCGAGCAGAGCCCGAGTTCAGACATGCGTTTGGATAGGCGGAGCGGTTCGGTCATGGGAGTCAAAGCTAAGGTAAATAGTGCAGGAAATGAAGGGAAGGGGTGGCGCTGGGACCGATCAGACCCGCAGCGCTTCCAGCAAATCGGTTTCCAACTGGATTTGACTACGCGCATTATTCAGCACCGGGCCATCGACCAGGAAAACGTCTTCGACGCGTTCGCCCAAAGTCATGATTTTAGCGGTATGCAGGTTGATTTTGTATTTTGTCAGTACATTGGCGATCGAATACAGCAGGCCGTTGCGGTCGTTGGCCGAAATGGACAGCAGGTAATACTGGCCGCGCTCGTCGGGCCGCAGATCGACCGTCGGGGTGATCGGAAAGGTGCGCGACAGGCGCGACAAGCGACCTTTGCTGGGTGCCGGCAAGGGCTCGTTCAATTGCAGCAGCGCGGTCAGTTCATGCTCGATCAGGTTGATGATGTCGCGATAATTCTTGGCAAAGGTTGGCTCCGTTACCAAGAAGGTATCGAGCGCATAGCCGTGTTTGGTCGTATGGATCTTGGCATCCAGGATGCTGAAATTCTTGCGGTCGAAATAGCTGCAGATATGCGCGAACAAGTCGGCCTGATCTCGGGTGTAGACCGCGACCTGCAAGCCTTCGCCGATAGGCGACAGGCGGCATTTGACGATCGGTTTATCGCTGTTGATCTTGTCATGCAATGCCCGCGTCTGCCAGGCGATATCGGACGCCTCATGGCGCAGAAAATACGCGACATCGAGCTGGCTCCACAATGCCAGGTGCGCATCGTCCGGCAAACCATACAGCCGCAGCGTCGCATGCGCCTCCTGCTGCCGATTCTTCAGTTCCCGGTCGGCCGACGGCGCCTCGCCGCCCAGCACGCGTAGCGTCATCCGGTACAGATCTTCCAGCAGCTTACCTTTCCATGCGTTCCACACCTTCGGGCTGGTGCCACGGATATCGGCGACGGTCAGCAAATACAGCGCCGTCAGATGCCGCTCATCCTTGATCAGCGTGGCGAAACCCTGAATCACATCGGGATCCGATAAATCCTGTTTTTGCGCCACCACCGACATCGTCAGATGATGTTGCACGAGAAACACCACCAATTCAGTTTCTTGTTCCGACAAGCCATGCTCGACGCAAAACTGGCGTGCATCGGCCATCCCCAGTTGCGAGTGATCGCCGCCGCGACCTTTGGCGATATCGTGAAACAGGGCCGCGATATAGAGCAGCCACGGCTGCCCAAAATTGGCGATCAGCTGGCTGCAGAACGGGTATTCATGCGCATGTTCGGTCATCGTGAAGCGGCGCACATTGCGCACCACCATCAGGATGTGCTGATCGACGGTATACACGTGAAACAGGTCATGCTGCATCTGACCGATGATGCGGCGGAAATTCGGCAGGTAACGGCCAAGGATGCTGGTGCGGTTCATCAGGCGCAGCGCATGCGTGATGCCCTCCGGTGCCTGCAAAATACTGATAAACAGCGCACGATTGGCCGGATCGCGCCGGAACTGGGCGTCGATTCTGAAACGTGCATGCCACAACGCGCGCAAGGTGCGCGCGGTCATGCCTTTCAGGTCGGAATGGGTGGCCAGTAGCAGGAAAATTTCCAGCATTGCCGACGGCGTCGTCTCGAAGGTGTTGTCTGCGGCAATATCGATGAAGCCATTGACTTCGTTAAAGCGCTGGTTGATCACCTGGATACTGGCCGGTTGCGGGAACAGTCGCGCCTCGATATTTTGCAGCAGAATCGTGTTGAGCTGGGTGACCGCCTTGGCCGCCCAGTAATAACGCTGCATTAACATCTCGCTGGCGCGCCGCGTATTTGCCCCGCTGCCGGTGGTCTGAAAGCCGAAGCTCTCCGCGATTGGCGTCTGCACATCGAACAGCAACCGATCTTCGCGCCGCCCGCTTTGGATATGCAGCCGGATCCGAATGTCCTTGAAGGCACGTTCCTTGTCGGTCAACTGGCGCGCCTCGGTCGCGGTAATCAGGCCCCGTTCCGCCAGTTCACCCCAGGAGTTGCCCAATCCCGCCGCCTTGGCGACCCACAGAATGACTTGCAGGTCACGCAGACCGCCAGGACTTTCCTTGCAATTAGGTTCGAGGCTGTATGGGGTGTCCTCATATTTCACGTGGCGCTGGCGCATTTCCAGGGTCTTGGCCTGGAAAAAGGCTTGCGGCTCCATCGCGGCGTCGTAGCATTCTCCCAGCAACCCAAACAGGCTCAGGCTGCCGGTGATGCGACGAGCTTCCAGCAGGCTGGTCTGGACCGTGATGTCGGCTGCCGATTCGACCAGGCATTCGTCAATGGTGCGAATGCTGTGACCGATTTCAAGACCGATATCCCATAGCAACTGGACCAGTTGCTCCAATCGTGTCTTTAGCGCAGGATTGGGCTGCTCCGGCAACAGGATCAGCACATCGACGTCGGAATGCGGGAACAATTCGCCGCGGCCGTAGCCGCCGACGCCAACCAGCGTGGCTTGATCGCCCAGGTCGCAATATTGCCAGGCCTCGGTCAGCGCGGCATCAACGTTCTGACGTAGCTTTTTAAGTAGTTTTTCCGGCTTGCCGTCGGACTGGAAGACCGCAATCGCGGCCTGCTGTTCCGATTTAAGTCGCTCCTTAAGCGTCAGCGCAAGGGACGCCATGCGCTTTATGCCGCAGTGGCCACCGCGGCGGCGGGGCCACTGGCGGCGAGCACGAACGCGGGCGGTGGCGGAGTGCCCGCAGACACCGTCAACACCTCGTAACCGGTATCGGTGACCAGCACGGTGTGTTCCCATTGCGCGGACAGGCTGCGATCTTTGGTCTTGATCGTCCAGCCGTCGCCCATTTCGCGGATATCGCGGCGGCCGGCGTTGATCATCGGTTCCACCGTGAAAATCATGCCGGCCTTGAGCTCTTCCAGCGTTCCGGGGCGTCCGTAATGGAGTACTTGTGGTTCCTCGTGGAAAACCTTGCCGATGCCGTGACCGCAGAATTCGCGCACCACGCTATAACCGGCATTTTCGGCGTGCTGTTGAATCACATGGCCGATATCGCCCAGATGTGCACCCGGTTTGATCTTGGAAATCCCGAGCCACATGCATTCATACGTGATTTCGCTCAGGCGCCGCGCCAGGATCGACGGCTCACCGACAAAAAACATGCGGCTGTTGTCCCCATGATAACCATCCTTGATCACCGTGATGTCGAGATTGATGACGTCGCCGTTCTTGATAACCTTGTCGCCCGGTATGCCATGACAGACCACATCATTGAGTGAGGTGCAAATCGCTTTCGGATACGGCGTATAGCCAGGCGGGCAGTAGTTGAGCGGGGCTGGGATGGTTCCCTGCACGTTGACCATGTATTCATGGCACAGGCGATCCAGTTCACCGGTGGTGACGCCGGGTTTAATGAACGGCGTGATGTAGTCGAGCACCTCGGCACCCAGTCGGCCGGCGATTCGCATGCCCTTGATATCGTCATCGGATTTTATTGAAATTGAGGTCATGGCAGGGTCACAATCAGCAGAAAGGCGGTAATAGGATCAAGACGGATCAGTATGAAATTATAAACGAGACGCCTGTCGTTCGCTCAGGCAATGCGCGGCGCGGCACTTGAAAGAAGCGGTGGTTTTGGAGTAGAATTACGGGTTGCTTGGATTGACTGTCAATCAAGCACATTTTTAAATCGCGAATCCGCTCGAAAAGGGTGCCCAAATCAACTGACTGATGCGGGTAACTGAGCGGATTCCAGACCCCAACCCTGGAGATATTATGTCCGTTACAATGCGTGAAATGCTGGAAGCCGGCGTCCATTTTGGCCATCAAACCCGTTTCTGGAACCCAAAGATGGCGCCGTTCATCTTCGGTCACCGCAACAAGATTCACATCGTCAACCTGGAAAAAACCCTGGGCATGTACCAGGAGGCGATGAAGTACATCAGCCAACTGTCCGCAAATCGCGGCACCATTCTGATGGTCGGCACCAAGCGCCAGGCGCGCGAAATCATTGCAACCGAAGCGCAGCGCGCCGGCGTTCCATTTGTTGATCAACGCTGGCTGGGCGGTATGCTGACCAATTTCAAGACCATCAAGACCTCGATCAAGCGCCTGAAGGACATGGAAGCATCGATCGAAGACGGTTCCGTTGAAAAGCTGAGCAAAAAAGAAGGGCTGATGTTCCAGCGCGAGATGACCAAGCTGCAAAAATCGATCGGCGGCATCAAGGACATGGGCGGCATTCCGGACGCAATCTTCGTCGTCGACGTCGGCTACCACAAGGGCGCGATCACCGAAGCCGCCAAACTGGGTATCCCGGTGATCGGCATCGTTGACACCAACCATTCGCCAGAAGGCGTGACCTACGTCATTCCGGGCAATGACGACTCGTCCAAGGCCATCATGCTGTACGCCCGTGGCGTTGCTGATGCAATTCTCGAAGGCCGTGCCAATGCAATGACCGATGTCATCGAAACCATCAAGGGTGGTGATGAATTCGTCGAGGTCAGCGAGCAGGCGTAAGTCGTAGTCCGATCCGTCGGGTATAAAAAGGGGGCGGCAGTGCACCCCTTTTTTTAAGTAAATTTTGAATTCGGTTGATGGTGAAAGGCCGCAAGGCATTCATCATGAATATTTAAATAGTTAGGAGAAAGACATGGCGGCAATTACAGCAGCGATGGTAGGCGAGTTGCGCGCAAAGACAGACGCGCCAATGATGGAATGCAAGAAAGCACTGACCGAGGCCGACGGCGATATGCTCAAGGCCGAAGACCTGTTGCGCGTTAAGCTGGGCAGCAAGGCATCCAAGGCTTCGTCCAGGATCACGGCCGAAGGCGTGGTCGCGGCCTATGTCGCTGGTGGCGTCGGCGCCATCGTCGAAGTCAATTGCGAAACCGATTTCGTGACCAAGAATGATGAATTCATCGCGCTGGCAAATGCTTGCGCCAAACTGGTCGCCGAACACAATCCGGCGGACGTCGCCGCATTGTCGGCGTTGCCGCTGGACGGTTCCACGGTCGAGGCGCAGCGCGCAGCCCTGATTGGCCGGATTGGCGAAAACATGTCGATCCGTCGTTTCGCACGTTTCGAAACCACTGGCAAACTGGCGTCTTACCTGCACGGTACGCGGATTGGTGTGATGGTCGATTTCAACGGTGCTGACGAGCAAGTCGGCAAGGACGTTGCCATGCATGTGGCTGCCATGAAGCCGGTTGCCCTGTCGTCAGAGCAAGTGCCGGCCGAACTGATCGAGAGAGAGCGCTCGGTGGCGTCGCAAAAGGCAGCTGAAGATGCCGTCAAGGCGCAGGCCGAAGGCAAGACGCCGCAATCGGCTGAAATCCTGGCCAAGCGGATCGATGGTTCGGTGCAGAAATTCCTGAAGGAAGTTTCCTTGCTGAATCAGCCGTTCGTTAAGAACGACAAGCAATCGATTGAGCAAATGCTGAAAGCGGCCAACACTACCGTGAAATCTTTCACAATGTACGTGGTCGGTGAAGGTATCGAGAAGAAGCAGGATGATTTCGCTGCAGAGGTTGCGGCGCAGGTCGCAGCCGCCAAGCAGGCGTAAGCGATATAAAGCGGGCCGAAAGGCCCGTTTTTTTAATCTGTCTGCGTCTGAAATGGCCAGGCATGGATTTTGGGCAGGTTTTGCCCCAAAATATCCCGGCATTCACACTTGCAGGATAGATCATTTTATTTCTGTTGCCCGCGGACAATCACACGGAGTTTTGCCCATGATAAAACCTGCCTACAAGCGTGTCCTCCTCAAACTTTCCGGTGAAGCCTTGATGGGCGACGATCAGTATGGGATCAATCGCGGATCGATCGAGCGCATGGTGGCCGATGTGGCGGAAATTGCGCACTTGGGCGTGGAGCTCGCCATCGTTATCGGTGGTGGCAATATTTTCCGCGGCGTCGCGCCCGGCGCGCAAGGGATGGATCGCGCCACTGCCGACTATATGGGTATGCTGGCAACGGTCATGAATTCGCTGGCGCTGGCCGATGCGATGCGTCACGCTGGTATCACCGCCCGCGTGATGTCTGCCATCAGTATCGAGCAAGTGGTGGAGCCCTATGTGCGGCCGAAGGCGTTGCAATATCTGGAAGAGGGCAAGGTCGTTATCTTCGCCGCCGGAACCGGCAACCCGTTCTTTACCACCGACACGGCCGCCGCGCTGCGCGGTTCGGAAATGAGCGCTGAAATCGTTCTAAAAGCGACCAAGGTGGACGGCGTGTATACTGCCGATCCCAAAAAGGATTCGAATGCGACGCGTTATTCGACCATCAGCTTCGATGAGGCAATCGCCAAACATCTGCAAGTGATGGACGCTACTGCGTTTGCGCTGTGCCGCGACCAAAAACTGCCGATTAAAGTATTTTCCATCGTTAAGCCCGGCGCGCTGAAGCGCGTGATTATGGGCGAAGACGAAGGTACACTGGTTCACGTATAACTAAAGGGCAACTCTAAAAATCGTAGCGAGCGGCTCAAGGTCGAATCGAGAAGTGCAGTCGTGCGCCATTGTCATACAAGATGTACGGCGACGCATCCTGCAAATCCGCAGATTCGAGATTGCGCCGCGCAGTGGATTTATAGAGATGCCACAAACAACTCGCCGCCTAACAGGAGAGCAGCATGAGCATCGCTGAAGTCGAAAAAAACACCGAACAAAGAATGCATAAGTCGATCGATACCTTGAAGGCGGATCTCGCCAAGGTACGTACCGGCCGCGCACATACCGGCATACTGGACCATGTCCAGGTCGAATACTATGGCAATCCGACCGCGTTGAGCCAGGTTGCCAACGTGACCCTGATCGATGCCCGCACGATTGGTGTGCAACCATATGAAAAGAAGATGGCCGGGGCCATCGAGAAAGCGATCCGGGATTCCGATCTGGGACTGAATCCGTCTTCTCAGGGCGACATGATCCGCGTGCCAACACCTCCACTGACCGAAGAACGCCGCAAGGAAATGGTCAAACTGGTCAAGGGTGAGGCAGAGGATGCCAAGATTGCCATCCGCAATATCCGCCGTGACGCCAACGAAGGGTTGAAGAAACTGGTGAAAGACAAGGCCTGCTCGGAAGACGAAGAACGCCGCGCACAGGATGAGATCCAGAAGTTGACTGACAAATTTGTCGCAGATGTCGACAAACTGGTAGTTGATAAAGAGAAAGAAATCCTGACGGTCTGACCATTGTCCTGTCTCAAACTATTTACGGCATTGGTCTTTTCATGACATATTCAAGCTCGACTCAAGCCGTACCGCAACCGCGCGCAGTACCGCGCCACATTGCCATCATCATGGATGGCAATGGCCGTTGGGCCACCAAACGCATGCTGCCGCGAGTGGCAGGACACGTCAAGGGAGTAGATGCGGTCAGGGGTGTGGTCGAGGCGTGCATGTTGCGCGGGGTCGAATACCTGACCCTGTTTGCGTTCAGCTCCGAAAACTGGCGGCGCCCGGCGGATGAAGTATCGTTGTTGATGCGATTGTTTGTGACGGCACTCGAACGTGAGGTCGCAAAGATGCACGCCAATAGCATTCGGTTGAAGGTAGTCGGCGATCTCAGTCGTTTCGATGCCAAATTGCAGGAACTGATCGTTAATGCGGAACGCAAAACCGCCAACAACAGCAAATTGACTGTGACGATCTGCGCCAACTACGGCGGGCGCTGGGACATCATGCAGGCGATCAACAAGATGATCGCGGCCGATGGCAAGGGCCACGCGTATACCGAAGAACAGCTCAATCCGCATCTGGCGATGGCGTATGCGCCGGAACCCGATCTCTTTATCCGCACTGGAGGGGAGGAGCGGATTTCGAATTTCCTGCTATGGCAGCTGGCGTATACCGAGCTGTTTTTTACCGAGACCTATTGGCCTGATTTTGATGTGGGGGCACTGGATATCGCAATCGATTCTTTCCAGCAACGCGAGAGACGATTTGGCCGCACCAGTGAGCAACTCCTGACGCAGAAAAAGGCATCCTGATGCTGAAAACGCGCGTAATTACCGCGCTGCTGTTGCTTGCGGTGTTATTGCCGGTGCTATTTTCCGGCTCATATCCGGCGTTTGCCGTGATCGTCGCGATTTTTTTTGCGGCCGCGGCATGGGAGTGTTTTCGCCTGTTCAACAGCAAGCAACCGGCCATTGGCGCGGCGATCTGGACCGTGGTCTTCGCTTTCATCTTGTTCCGTGATGATTTTTCTCGCGCGAATTTACTGTTTGGTCTGAGCATCGTCATCTGGCTGATTCGGCTGGTACCGTCGTTGCTTATCGGCTTGCCGGCAATCGACAGTTTTGCCAGCCGCTTGCTGAACGGCATTTACGGCATCGCCATTCTGGCTTGTTTTATCGCCATGACCGTCTTGTTCAGGCATTCGGCGCTCTACCTGTTATCTGTCATGGCTATCGTTTGGATGGCCGATATCGGCGCCTATTTTTTTGGCAAGGCATTCGGAAAGCACAAGCTTGCGCCATCCATATCACCAGGAAAATCCTGGGAAGGCGCGGTTGGCGGCGCCTTTTCCGTCTTGCTGGTCGCAGCGTTGACGACCTTCATTCCAGCCCTGAGTGATACCTTTGCTGCAAAATCCTTTTCACGCTGGGGTTGGACTGGCTTTGTGCTGGTACTGATGGTGCTGGTAGCCGCCAGCGTTGTTGGTGATTTATTTGAATCGCAGTTGAAGCGTAAGGCCGGAGTCAAAGACAGCAGTCATTTGTTGCCAGGTCATGGCGGTGTGCTGGATCGGATCGACGCTTTGATACCCGTGCTGCCGCTGGCGGCCTTACTCGATTCCTGGTTTTAAGATAGGCGCAGAATGCAAGGCATAACAATTTTGGGCGCCACGGGCTCGATTGGTGTTTCAACTCTCGATGTACTGGCCCGCCACCCCGAGCGCTATTCAGTGCATGCACTGACGGCACATAGCCGCGTCGACGAACTTGCCGCGCAGTGTGAACAATTTCGACCAGCCGTCGCGGTAGTCGGTACCGCCGACGCAGCGCAACGATTGTCGCGGATACTGAAGCAAAAAGGCCTGCATACGCAAGTTGAGTACGGCGAGGCGGCACTTTGTGCGGTCGCCGGCGCACCCGAATGCGATGTTGTAATGGCCGCGATCGTGGGCGCCGCCGGACTCATGCCGACGCTGGCCGCGGCACGTGCGGGCAAGAAGCTCTTATTGGCCAATAAGGAAGCCCTGGTCATGTCAGGGCAGCTGTTCATTGATGCCGTCAACATCAACGGCGCCACGCTGTTACCGATCGACAGTGAGCACAACGCGATATTTCAGTGCTTACCGCACGATTACCGGCGCGTTCCGCATCAACACGGAATAGCCAGAATTTTATTGACGGCTTCCGGCGGCCCGTTTCTGACGCGTGCAGTAGAAACGCTCGACACGGTCACTCCCGAGGAAGCGGTAGCCCATCCGAATTGGGTGATGGGACGGAAAATTTCGGTCGATTCCGCGACCATGATGAACAAGGGCCTGGAGGTCATCGAGGCGCATTGGTTGTTTGGCGCGCCAGCCAGCCAGATCGACGTGGTGATTCATCCGCAGAGTGTGATTCATTCGATGGTGTCCTACGTCGACGGCTCGGTGCTGGCACAACTTGGTAATCCGGACATGCGCACCCCGATCGCACATGCGCTAGCATATCCGGAACGCATCGTGTCGGGTGTCGAGCCGCTGGATCTCGCCCGGCTCGCGACGCTCGATTTTGCGGCACCGGACTTCGATCGTTTTCCGTGCCTTAAACTGGCATACGAGGCCTTGAGGGCTGGCGGTACCGCACCCGCAGTATTGAATGCCGCCAATGAAATCGCGGTGCAGGCTTTTCTGGATCGTAGAATCGGTTTCCGTATGATAGACCAGGTGATCGCACGCGTACTTGGCAAGGTGCAGATCCAGTCCAGCGTTTCCTGCGTCGACAGCTTGCTCGAGCAAGACCGTCTGGCGCGACTTGAGGCTTATGCCTTGATCGACTGATGATACTGTTACAGACATTGTTGGCATTTGCTGTTGCGCTTGGATCGCTGGTGGTGATCCATGAGCTCGGGCATTATCTGGTTGCGCGCTGGTGTGGTGTCAAGGTGCTGCGTTTTTCGGTCGGTATGGGGAAGGTCGTTTTCTCCCGTCGACTGGGACGCGATCAGACTGAATGGGCGATTTCGATGTTGCCGCTGGGCGGCTATGTGAAAATGCTCGACGCCCGCGAGCAGGATGTCAGCGCATTGTCCGCGCAGGAGCTGCAACGGGAATTTACCCGGCAAAACGTGTGGCGTCGTATCGCCATCGTGGCCGCTGGACCTATCGCCAACTTCATGCTTGCCATCGCGATATTTTCCGCAATTTATGTGCATGGCACCCCGGAACCGGTGGCCCGGTTGCGAGCGGTCGCTGAAAATACGGCAGCCTATCAAGCTGGCCTGCGCGGCGGCGAACTGATCGTGGCAGTCAATAACGAACCGATCCAGACCTGGGCGGATCTGCGCTGGAAACTGATTCAACTCGCACTCGAAAAAACCCCGGCACGGCTGCAAGTGCAGCGCCCCGTACCGCCAGGACCAGATCGCAATCACTCCGACTCCGTCACGATTCGGCTGGATGGTGTGACGGCGGACGATCTCGATGGCGATTTTTTAGCTAAACTGGGCGTCGCGCTCGCGCGGCCCAAGGCGACGCTCGGCAAGGTTGAACCGCAAGGTCCAGCCATGCTGGCAGGACTGGAACAGGGCGATCTGATACTGGCCGTCAACGGCAGACCGATTGTCGACGGCCTCGACTTTGTCGAACGGGTGAGGGCGTCCGCCGGCAAGCCGCTCACAGTCAGCGGCTTGCATCATGGCCAGGACGGGACGGAATTTAACGTGACGGTGATCCCGCAGTCCGAAGTCGTAGCAGGCCATGTCATCGGCAGAATCAAGGTCGAATTGCCGCTGGCGCCGGAGATGGTCACGATCAGCGTGTCACCGTACACGGCACTGGTCAAGGCCGTCGTCCGAACCTGGGATACCAGTGTGCTGACGATCAAAATGCTCGGCAAGATGGTGCTCGGCGAAGTCTCCTGGAAGAATATCACGGGTCCCATTACGATTGCCGACTATGCGGGCCAGACCGCGCGTGTCGGCGCGATCAGTTATCTCAGCTTCATCGCCTTTATCAGCATCAGTCTCGGCGTGATGAACTTGCTACCCATTCCCGTGTTGGATGGGGGGCTTTTGCTGTATTATTCGCTGGAAGTTTTGACCGGACGCCCAGTATCGGAGCGGTTCGGCGAAATTGCCCAGCGCGCTGGTATGGGCATACTTCTGACTTTGATGATCGTCGCTGTATTCAACGACATCATGCGCCTCATGTCCTAAAAATTTTGCGACCCCTGGCTCACTGCATGTCTGACAAGTCCATAGATAAAAACGATAGCCAATGAAATTACATTCCGAGCGCCTGTCCCTTCCGAATTTCCGCCGTCATCTCGTCGCCGCAGCAGTCTTCGCCTTATGCACCGCTCCCGCGTTGGCGATCGAACCATTCAAGGTGAAAGATATTCGTGTCGAGGGTATTCAGCGCACCGAAGCCGGCACCGTGTTTTCCTATTTGCCGGTACGCGTCGGTGAAACCTTCACCGACGAAAAAAGTGTGACCGCAATCAAAGCGCTGTACGCGACCGGGTTCTTCAAGGACGTGCGCATCGAAGTCGAGGATGGTGTACTGGTGGTGCTGGTTGAAGAACGTCCGACGATTTCAACGGTCGATTTCTCCGGCGCAAAATCGTTTGAGAAAGACGTGCTGATCAAGGCATTGAAGGAAATCGGCGTAGGTGAATCCCGCATTTTTGACAAGGCTTCGGTCGATCGCGCAGAGCAGGAACTGAAACGTCAATATCTGTCGCGTGGCTTGTATGGCGTACAAATCACCACCACCGTGACGCCAATCGAGCGCAATCGCGTGACGATCAATTTTGCCGTGAATGAAGGCGAGGTCGCGCGCATCAAGCAGATTAACTTCGTCGGCAACAAGGCTTTTACCGATGGCCAGTTGAAGGAGTTGATCGACCTGAGAACGCCGGGCTGGTTTACCTGGTATACCAAGGCGGATCAATATTCGAAGCAAAAATTGACCGGCGATATCGAGGCCTTAAGGTCTTTCTATCTGAATCGCGGCTATATCGAAATGCAGGTGGAGTCGACCCAGATATCGATCACACCGGATAAGAAAGACATTTATATCACCATCAATATCAACGAAGGTGAAAAATACACGGTGTCGAACGTGAAGCTGGAAGGTGAAATGTTTGGCCGCGAAGATGAGTTGAAATCGCTGATCCTGCTGAAAGGCGGCGATGTTTATTCGGGCGACAAACTGACCGCGAGCACTAAAAGGATTTCGGAGCGGATGGGTAATTTTGGCTATGCCTTCGCCAATGTGAATGCGAATCCGGAAATTGATCGAGAAAAGAAGGAAGTGGCATTCACCATCCTGCTCGATCCCGGCAAGCGTGTGTACGTTCGCCGTATCAACCTGGCCGGCAATACCAAAACGCGCGATGAAGTGATACGTCGTGAATTCCGTCAGTTCGAGGGGTCCTGGTACGACGGCAACAAGATCCGCCTGTCGCGCGACCGCGTCGACCGCCTGGGTTACTTCAAGGAAGTCAACATCGACACGCCGGAAGTGGCTGGCACCAATGATCAGGTCGACGTCGCGATGACTGTGGTGGAAAAACCGACGGGGAATTTCCTGTTCGGTGTCGGCTATTCGCAAGCGGACAAATTCTCCATTTCCAGTTCGATCCAGCAAGCCAACTTCGCCGGTAGCGGCAACACGGTCGGCGTGGAGGTCAACACCGGCGCCCGTAACCGTACTATTTCAGTTTCGCAAACCGATCCGTATTTTACAGATGACGGCGTTAGCCGCAGTTATTCACTCTTTTTGCGCACGACGCGGCCGCCCGTAAATACGATCGGCGACTACAAGGTCCAGACTTCCGGCGGCAGCGTTAACTTTGGCGTGCCGTTTTCGGAATTGGATACGGTGTTTTTCGGGCTGGGGTTGGAACGGACCCGCGTCGAAACTTTTCCCGACAGTCCTTATCGTTATAAAAAATATGTCACCGATTTCGGCGACGGCGTAAATGCGACGACTACCTCGATACCGTTGACCGCAGCATGGCAGAGAGACAACCGAGATAGTGCGATTACGCCGACGATGGGTCGCTATCAACGTGCAAATCTGGAGCTGGACGTCATTGGCAGCCTGAAATTTTATCGCGCGATCTATCAGCATCAATATTTCAAGCCGATTCTCAGCAATATAACGCTGGCTTTGAATGGCGAAGTTGATTTTGGGCACGGCATCGGCGGCAAGGCTTATCCGCTGTTCAAGAACTTCTACGCCGGCGGTATCGGTTCGGTGCGTGGCTATGACAGTTCGTCGCTTGGCGCACGTGATCCTGTCAATGGCGACCCGCTCGGCGGCGCATCGCGCATGTTTGCCAATGCTGAATTACAATTTCCGTTCCCTGGGTCAGGCAAGGACCGCACCTTGCGCTGGTTCACATTCGTCGACGGCGGGAATGTCTATCAGGAAGGCCAGAAAATGAGTTTTTCGGAATTGCGCTATTCTGCCGGCATAGGAATGAGCTGGATATCGCCGCTGGGGCCGCTAAAGATAAGTTATGGCAAGGCTTTGAACGCAAAACTGGGTGACCGAAAGCAGAATTTCCAGTTTCAGGTCGGAACCGGCTTCTGATCCCCCACCGGCAAATACACATTTGAATGACGGAGAACGACCTTGAAGTCCTTAACTGCATCAGCTTCTGTCTCTAAATATATCGCCTTGGTGGGCTTGTGCGTGTGCACATTCGCCCATGCACAAGAAGGGAAAATCGGTTTCGTGAGCACCGAACGTATTTTCCGTGAGGCAACACCAGCCAAGACTGCGCAGGCAAAAATTGAGCAGGAGTTTTCCAAACGTGACAAAGAGATTCAGGATCTGGCTTCGCGACTGAAAACCATGTCCGAGAAACTGGATAAGGACACCAGCGTGTTGTCCGAATCGGATCGTGTCAAACGCCAACGTGAACTGACCGATCTCGACAAGGACTATCAGCGCAAACAGCGCGAATTTCGCGAAGATCTGAACCAGCGACGCAATGAGGAACTGGCGTTGGTGCTGGAGCGCGCCAACAAGGTGATCAAGCAAATCGCCGAACTGGAAAAGTACGACATCGTATTTCAGGAAGCGGTTTATGCCAGCCCGCGTATCGATATCACCGACAAGGTATTGAAGGCGTTAAACAAATAAGACCGTGCTGTCAATTGGTCAGCAGGGTTGCACTTGTTTTTCAATCATTTTGCATTTAATTTCCGCAGTTAGTTGCTGCGCTCAATCTTTGTTAGGACCGCGATGAGCACTCGACTGGGACAGTTGGTCGAACGCTTGGGTGGGCAATTGATGGGCGATCCGGATATCGAAATATCCGGCATCGCGCCGTTAAACGACGCCAACGCCTCGCATATCACTTTCCTCGCCAACCCGAAACTGCGGCAGCAGGCAGCGCAGACGCAAGCTGCGGCGCTGATACTGTCGGCGACGGACGATACCAATATTGCTGGCCGCTATGCCGGAGCCCGCATCATTGTTGAAAACCCGTACGCCTATTTTGCCAGGACGGCGCAGTTGTTTGCCGCGCAATCGGCGCCGCCGATCGTGCCGGGCATCCATCCGTCAGCGATTATTGATCCATCGGCACAGGTGGCAGCAACTGCCTGCATCGGTCCGCATGTGTCGATCGAGGCCGACGCCATAATCGGTGACCGCTGCATCATCGATGCCGGATGTTTCATTGGACGCGGTGCGGTCATCGGCGCCAACACCCATCTGTTCGCACGCGCGACTTTTCACGCCGGTTGCCGGATTGGCAAAAACTGCATCATCCATTCCGGCGCGGTGATTGGCGCAGACGGATTCGGTTTCGCCAATGAAGGCGGCACCTGGATCAAGATTCCGCAAACCGGCGTGGTGGTCATCGGCAACGATGTCGAAATCGGCGTCAACACCAGCATTGACCGCGGCGCGTTGGCCGATACCATCATCGAAGACGGCGTCAAACTGGACAATCAGATTCAGATCGGTCACAACTGTCATATCGGCGCGCATACCGCGATGGCCGGTTGTGTCGGCGTCGCCGGTAGTGCCCAGATCGGCAAATACTGCACCTTCGGCGGCGCCGCGATGGTGCTGGGACATCTGACCATCGTGGATCACGTGCATATTTCATCGGGCAGCATGGTGTCGCGCTCGATCCTTGAGGCTGGCCAATATACCGGTTTTTATCCACTGTCAAAAAATGCAGATTGGGAAAAATCAGCCGCCATCGTGCGCAATTTGTCATCCATGCGTGAGAAAATCCGCAAGCTCGAAAAAACCATTAAATCGCTAACGCCCACATCCAAAGAATAATGAAGACTCTCGACATCACCCAAATCAAGGAATACTTGCCGCACCGCTATCCGATGTTGCTGGTCGATCGCGTACTGGACTGGGAAGCAGGCAAGAGCATGACGGCCATCAAGAACGTGACCGCCAACGAGGAATTTTTCAACGGCCACTTCCCGCACAAGCCGGTCATGCCGGGCGTGCTGATGATCGAGGCGCTGGCGCAGACCGCAGCCTTGCTGTCGTTTTTGACAACGGGTCAGAAGCCGGATGACAAGTCGGTGGTGTATTTCATCGGTATCGACGGCGCGCGCTTCAAGCGTCCGGTGGTGCCGGGCGACCAGCTAAAGATGGAAGTGCAGATCCTGCGCAATGCACGCGGGATCTGGAAGTATGCCGCCAAAGGCTCGGTTGACGGCCAACTGGCGGTCGAAGCCGAGCTGATGTGCACGATGCGCAGCGCGACCGACGCCAGCCAGCCCGCGGGTCAGTAATGGCTGGTATCCATCCCAGCGCGCTCATCGATCCGAAGGCAGAACTCGATAGTTCGGTCGCCGTGGGTCCCTACGCGGTAATCGGGCCCCACGTCAAAATTGGCGCGGGGACCACCGTTGGACCGCATGTCGTGATCGACGGCCACACCACGATCGGCCGCGACAACCAGTTCTTTCAGTTTTCGTCGATCGGTGCCGCGCCGCAGGACAAAAAATATGCGGGCGAGCCGACCCGACTCGAGATTGGCGATCGGAATACGATCCGCGAGTTTTGTACTTTTAATATTGGCACCGCGCAAGATGCTGGCGTGACCCGCATCGGCAGCGACAACTGGATCATGGCCTATGTCCATATTGCGCATGATTGCCAGTTGGGTGATCAGATCATTCTGGCCAACAACGCGACTCTGGCTGGCCATGTGCAGCTGGATGACTGGGTATTCCTGGGCGGTTTCACGACCATTCACCAGTTCTGCCATATCGGGGCCCATGCCATGACGGCCTTCACCGCGGCGGTCAGCCAGGATGTGCCGCCGTTCGTCACCGCGGCAGGCAATCGCGCAGCCCCGGTCGGCATCAATGCCGAAGGCTTGAAGCGGCGCGGGTTCAGTAGCACGCAGATCGCAGCCATACGCCGCGCCTACAAATTACTCTACAAATCCGGCTTGTCGCTGGAAGAGGCCAAGAGCGCGCTGGAAAAGGAGCAAGCCAGCGCGGTAGAGTCGTCCGCACATATCGGCCTGCTGCGCTCTTTCCTCGACGGCGCGACCCGTGGCATCATCCGCTAACGAAGGCGGCGCGCCATCGATTGCGATGGTGGCCGGTGAAGCCTCCGGCGATTTGCTGGCCGGACGGTTGTTATCGGGCCTGCGCCCGCAATTGCCGAACGCCAGATTGCATGGTATCGGCGGCCCACATATGGCCGAATATGGCTTCCACAGTGCCTGGCCAATGGAAAAGCTGACGGTGCGCGGCTTGTTCGAAATCATCCCTCGTTACCGCGAAATCAAGAAAATCCAGAACGATCTGCGCGATCAATTGCTGGCCGACAAACCGGACGTGTTCATCGGTGTCGACTATCCGGGCTTCAATCTCGGGCTTGAAATGCAGTTGAAACGCGCCGGCATTCCGACCATGCATTTCATAGGGCCGCAAATTTGGGCCTGGCGCGGCGGACGCATCAAGAAAATCGCGAAAGCGGTGTCCCATATGTTGGTGGTGTTTCCGTTTGAAGAGGAAATCTACCGAAATGCCGGGATACCGGTAACCTATGTCGGGCATCCGCTGGCGGAAGTGATTCCGCTGCAACCCGATGTCGCTGCGGCGCGCAGCAAGCTGGGTCTTGCGCTGGACGCGCGGGTGGTAACCATCATGCCAGGCAGTCGGACGTCGGAACTGAAGTACAACACGATCGCATTTATTGGTGCCGCCAAACTACTGGCGCAGCGCGATCCGGCACTGCGCTTCGTCGTGCCGATGGTGGGCCAACGGCAGCGCACCTATTTCACGGAGTTGGTGGCAGCGGCTGGCATGCAGGATGTGCCGCTGCAGTTGATCGATGGCCAATCGCACGTCGCGATGGCGGCGGCCGATGCCGTGCTGGTCGCATCGGGCACTGCGTCGCTGGAAGTTGCCTTGTTCAAAAAACCGATGGTGATTGCCTACAAGATGATGCGCGCATCGTGGGAGATCATGCGCCACATGGGCTACCAGCCATGGATCGGCTTGCCGAACATTCTGGCGCGCGATTTTCTCGTGCCGGAATTGTTGCAGGATGCCGCGACCCCACAGGCGCTGGCCGATGCTTTATGGACCCAGCTCAACGACCAGGCCTTGCGCGCCACGCTGCAGCGCCGCTTCACCGACATGCATCACTCGCTGCTGCGCAATACCGCGCAGGAAAGCGCGCAGGCGGTGCTGCAGGTAATGCGGCAATCGTCAGGCCGCCAGGCGCGCCCTAAACTCGATTAATACGGAACATCAGTGACACCTCGCGAATTCAGTTTGCCTTTGTTCGACCACGCCAACGAGCTGCTCTGCGGCGTGGATGAAGCCGGGCGCGGCCCCTTGGCCGGGCCGGTATTTGCGGCAGCGGTGATCCTCGATCCGCTGCATCCGATCGACGGCTTGCGCGATTCCAAAAAACTGACAGCAGCGCGGCGCGACCGGCTGGCAGTCGAGATCAAGGCGCATGCGCTGGCCTGGTCCATCGCGCAGTGCTCGGAAGCCGAAATCGACCAGCTCAATATCCTGCAGGCGACGATGCTGGCGATGCGGCGCGCGGTGGAAGGGTTGAGTACCCGGCCGACCCTGGCGCTGATCGACGGCAATCGCTGCCCGGTACTGACGATCCGATCCGAGGCCATCGTGCAGGGCGACGACACGGTGCCGGCGATTTCGGCGGCGTCCATTCTGGCCAAGACTGCGCGCGACGCGCTGCTGGCGCAATTGCATCTGCAATACCCGCAATATGCGTTCGACCAGCATAAGGGCTATCCGACCGCGTTGCATCTGGAGCGGCTGCGGTTGCATGGCGTGTCGCCGGTGCATCGCCGCTCCTATGCGCCGGTCCGCATTCTGCTGGAAAAATCGTGATGCGCAGCTAATATACTCCAGTGTTAATCATCTTGATCCGCATATAAGACAGATGAACATCGAATATACTCACCAGAACGTGCTGAGAATCTGACTGGCACAAGCAACATCGTGCCAACCTCCCACTGAACAGCCTTGACCATGAAGCATATTACGTCCCGCGACAACCCGCTCTACAAGGAGCTGAAACACTTGGCGACCAGCTCGCAGGCGCGTCGCCAGGCGGGGCGCACGTTGCTCGATGGGGTTCACCTGTGTCAGGGTTACTTGCAGTATCGCGGTGCGCCGCCGTTGTGTCTGGTTGGCGAAGGCGCCGTGGCGCATCCGGAGGTGGCCGATATCCTGGCCCAATGTGGGGCCCCGCCCACCCAAGTCATCGTGCTGCCCGATGCGCTATTTGGCGCGCTGAGTCAAGTTGAACATGGGATCGGCCTATTGTTCGTCGTCGATACCCCGCAGCTGGAATTGCCCGCAGCGCTGACGGAGTCGGCGGTGCTGCTCGACAATCTGCAGGATCCGGGCAATCTCGGCTCGATCCTGCGCAGCGCGGCGGCGGCAGGCATCAAACAGGTGTTTTGTAGTGCCGGCACCAGCTTCGCGTGGTCGCCCAAAGTGTTGCGGGCCGGCATGGGCGCGCATTTTGTGCTGACGATTCACGAAAATGTCGATCTGGCGGCCTTGATGCGAGGCGCCAGCGTGCCGGTGCTAGCGACCAGTTCGCACGTCGAGCAGACCATTTATCAACTGGATTTACGGCAGCCGGTGGCGTGGCTGTTCGGGCATGAAGGGCAGGGCGTGGCCGACGATTTGTTGGCCCTGGCACGGCACAGGGTCATGATTCCCCACCGGGGACCGATGGAATCGTTGAATGTGGCGGCCTGCGCGGCGGTGTGCCTATTCGAGCAGGTCCGCCAGCTGGAAAATTGATCATTGCGTTAATACTCCAGTCATACTTGGATGTATTCGCACGTAATATATAAGGTTATTGCCTATACTGGCGGCAAATAACGAAATGCGCGGCAATCAGGATTTAATTTCCTGCAATATCGTCGTTGCGATTTCCTCGATCGACTTGGCAGTCGACGACAGCCAGCGGATCCCTTCGCGTCGCATCATGAGTTCCGCCTCATTCACTTCATAACGGCAATTCGCGATTGACGCATATTTGCTGCCTGGCATGCGCTCGTTGCGGATTTCTGACAGGCGCTCGGCGGTAATGCTGAGGCCGAAAATCTTTGATTTGAACAGCGGTAGCGCCGACGGCAGTTTTCCGCGCTCGAAATCTTCCGGAATCAACGGGTAATTCGCGGTTTTCAGTCCGTATTGCATCGCCAGATACAGGCTGGTCGGTGTCTTGCCAGAGCGCGACACGCCGACCAGGATCACGTCGGCGGTCGACAGGCTCTTGTGCGACTGGCCGTCATCGTGCGCCAACGAAAAATTAATCGCCTCGATCCGGTTCTTATATTCCTCACTATCGACGACATTGTGGCTGCGGCCGATCGTATGCGTCGATTTCACCCCCAGTTCCTGCTCCAGCGGATCGACGAAGGTCTTGATCAGGTCCATGTGCATGCCGTTCGATTGCCGGATGATGCTCGACAAATCGTGCTTGACCAGCGTCGAAAACACGATTGGGCGCTTGCCGTCGTTGGTGTAGGCCTCGTTGATCTTGCGCGCCGCGTCGTGCGCCTTGTCGATGCTATCGATGAATGGCAGACGGATCTGCCGGAAGCGCAGCTCAAACTGGGTCAGCACCGAATGGCCGAAGGTCTCGGCAGTAATGCCGGTGCCATCGGACACAAAAAACACGGTGCGCGCGGCGCTGCTGGCGATATTGGAAGGCGGGATGGTATGGTCTGGCATCATGGTATCGTTCGGTGAATTGGCGCCGCGGTGCTTGACCGCACGTTATTCCATTTTCAATCAAACCTGCACTTTGTTGTCGGCTGTTGCCTTACTAAAGTAAGGACTGCGAGCCGCCGCGTTCAGCGTTGATTTGAAAATGGAATTAAATCGCGCCAAAAGTTGGTATTGTGCACTGCCAAATTCGGGCGCGACCTGTAAAATGTCGCCCAATGGCTGGATCGCGGCACTGCAACAGAAGAATAACAAAAGCAGGGTGACGGCGCGCATAAAGATTTCTTATCATTAAAAAGAGGTTGTTATGTCTCACGCAGCAAATATTGGAGGCAGTGCCGGCGCTAGGTATGTCGCGTCGTTCGAAGAGTTACGGATGACCGATGTCGATTCGGTCGGTGGCAAGAATGCGTCGCTGGGCGAAATGATCAGCCAACTGGCGGGTGCGGGCGTGCGGGTTCCAGGCGGTTTTGCGACCACCGCGCAAGCGTTCCGCGATTTTCTGTCGTACAGCGCTGAGGGCGGCAAGCCGCTGGCGGCCCGCATCGCCGACCGTCTGGCGAACCTGAACATCGACGACGTGCGCGCGCTGGCGCAGGCGGGTTCCGAAATTCGCCAATGGATCGTGGAAACACCGTTCCAGCCGCGCCTCGAAAAAGAAATTGGTGAATTTTATCAACGGCTTGTCGCTGACTCTTCGAGTGAAATGTCGTTTGCGGTGCGCTCCTCGGCAACCGCCGAAGACTTGCCAGATGCCTCCTTCGCCGGCCAGCAGGAGACCTTTCTGAACGTGGTCGGCATCGACAACGTGCTGGACGCGATGAAGCATGTGTTTGCATCACTGTATAACGACCGCGCCATTTCCTACCGCGTCCACAAGGGCTTTACCCACGCCGACGTCGCGCTGTCGGCCGGCGTGCAACGGATGGTGCGATCCGACCTCGGCGCGGCCGGCGTCATGTTTACGCTCGATACCGAATCCGGCTTCACGGACGTGGTGTTTATCACGTCGAGCTACGGACTGGGCGAAACGGTGGTACAGGGCGCGGTCAATCCGGACGAATTCTATGTCCACAAGCCGATGCTGGAAATGGGCAAGTCGCCCGTCATTCGGCGCAATATCGGCTCCAAACTGATCAAGATGGAATTCACCGGTGAGACCAAGGCCGGTCATTCGGTCAAGACCGTCGACGTGCCGATCGAGCTGCGCAATCGCTATTCGCTGAATGACGCCGAAGTGGTCGAACTGGCCAAGTACGCCGTCATCATCGAGAAGCATTACCAACGCCCGATGGATATCGAGTGGGGCAAGGACGGGCGTGACGGCCAGCTGTACATCCTGCAGGCACGGCCAGAAACCGTCAAATCGCAGCAGAAAGCGACCGACGTGCAGCAGCGCTTCAAGCTCAAAGGCAGCGGCACGGTACTCACTTCCGGCCGCGCCATCGGCCAAAAGATCGGTGCCGGTCCGGTGCGCGTGATACGCGACGCATCCGAGATGGAAAGGGTGCAGCCGGGCGACGTACTGGTAGCCGACATGACCGACCCGAACTGGGAGCCGGTGATGAAGCGGGCCTCGGCGATCGTCACCAACCGGGGCGGCCGCACCTGCCACGCCGCGATCATCGCGCGCGAGCTGGGTGTGCCTGCGGTGGTCGGCTGTGGCGACGCCACCGACATCCTGAAGGACGGCACGCTGGTGACCGTGTCGTGCGCCGAAGGCGACGAGGGCCGGATCTACGACGGCTTGCTGGAAACCGAGGTGAGTGAAGTGGCGCGCGGCGAATTACCGAAGCTGCCATTGAAGATCATGATGAACGTCGGCAATCCACAACTGGCATTTGACTTCCAGTCGATTCCGAACGCCGGCGTCGGACTGGCGCGGCTTGAATTCATTATCAACAACAACATCGGCGTCCATCCGAAAGCGATTCTCGAATACCCGAACATCGACGCCGACCTCAAGAAAGCGGTCGAATCCGTGGCGCGCGGCCATGCGTCGCCAAAAGCGTTCTACGTCGACAAGCTGGCGGAAGGGATCGCCACTATCGCCGCCGCATTCTGGCCCAAGCCGGTGATCGTTCGCCTGTCCGACTTCAAGTCGAACGAATACAAGAAGCTGATCGGGGGTTCGCGTTATGAACCGGATGAAGAAAACCCGATGCTCGGCTTCCGCGGTGCGGCACGCTACCTGGCCAAGGATTTCGCTGAATCGTTCGAGATGGAATGTCTGGCGATGAAACGGGTGCGCAACGAGATGGGCCTGACCAATGTCGAGATCATGGTGCCGTTCGTGCGGACGCTGGGGCAAGCCGACAAGGTCGTCAAACTGCTGGGCAAGAACGGTCTGGTGCGGGGCGAAAACGGCCTGCGCCTGATCATGATGTGCGAGGTCCCTTCCAATGCGATTCTGGCCGAGGAATTCCTCGAACACTTCGACGGTTTCTCGATCGGTTCCAACGATCTGACCCAGTTGACGCTGGGTCTGGATCGCGATTCCGGGATGGAATTGCTGGCCGCCGATTTCGACGAGCGTGATCCGGCGGTGCGGGCGCTGCTGTCGCGCGCGATTGCCGCCTGTCTGGCGCAGGGCAAATACATCGGCATCTGCGGCCAGGGCCCGTCCGACCATCCCGATTTTGCCGAATGGTTGATGAAGGAAGGCATCGCATCGATCTCGCTCAATCCGGATTCAGTGATCGACACTTGGACCAAGCTGGCGCAGTCGGTTGCCTGACACCGATCTAATCAGCCTCCGCCCGTGCCCGGGTGAACACGAAATCACTATGGCACGGCCGGTTGCGGGATGAAGATGCAACTAGTAACTATTCAGCCCGCAGCGACCGATAATTTAGCAATCCCAACCAGCCGTTCATCCTGAGTCGCCCATCGGGCATATCGAAGGCTGCCCAGCCTTCGATATGCCCCCTTCGATACGCTTCACTACCAGGGCGAACGGTATTTTATTACCATCATTCAAACCGTCATAGCGGGATGAACAGCCACATGAAGATTTTTTATTGGGAGTATGTTGATAGTGCGGTGTATTTGTAGCGGAGTTGAATACCACTCTGGTGGAGTATATTAAATTTCGATCCGCCTAACGTTGAAATGATGGAAATATCATCGCTTTCAATTGACCCAATTGCAATTTGCGCTACACTTAGCTTACCGGCAACTTCAGAAATATAATATTTATACCCCCGCACCCTGTAGCAAACCCTCGCAGCTTTCAAGCCGGCGGGGGTTTTTGCTTTTGTAATAGTAGTTGTCAAGGTTCAGTGGCGATGGTGGCGATCGAAGAGTGTCGACCAGCAGATAAGGGAATCGTATGCAGGATTGGATAATGTGGTTTGTATGGGCCGGCTGTTTGGTGATTGCCGAATTATTCACTGGCACCTTCTACCTGTTGATGATCAGTATCGGACTGGCGGCCGGTGGTTTGGCGGCCTTGCTCGGCGTCGGTTCATCGAGTCAGATGGTGACGGCCGGGGTGGTCAGCGTGATCGCGATTCTGGCACTGCGGCGGACCAAATTTGCCCTTCCGTCGCAAACCGATGCGAGCAGCGATCCCAACGTCAACATGGATGTCGGGCAAAAAGTCACGGTCGACAACTGGAATGTCGACGACACCGCGCGCGTGATGTACCGCGGCGCGCAATGGGACGTCGATCTGGCCGCAGGCGAACGGCCGGTGCCTGGCGTTTATATCATCAAGGAAGTGCAGGGCAGTCGGCTGATCGTGCGGCGCGCCTGAAGCGATGTGAACTGAAGTAAGCTTAATCGGGCGCACGCCAACAATACCAACATCATCGGGCTCACTATGGAAGACGCTATGTTCAGTTTCGGAAACGTCACTTTCATCCTTTTTATCCTCGCGCTGGTCTTCGTATTCAAGACCATCAACGTGGTACCGCAGCAGCACGCCTGGGTGGTCGAGCGTCTCGGCAAATTTCACGCGGTATTGGGGCCAGGTCTGAATATCGTGGTGCCGTTCGTCGACCGCATCGCCTACAAGCATGTGCTCAAGGAAATCCCGCTGGACGTGCCGCCGCAGGTCTGCATCACCAAGGACAATACCCAGTTACAGGTCGACGGCATCCTGTATTTCCAGATTACCGACGCGATGCGCGCATCGTACGGTTCGTCCAATTACATCGCCGCGATTACCCAACTGGCGCAAACCACCTTGCGCTCGGTGATCGGCAAGATGGAACTCGACAAGACTTTCGAAGAGCGCGACCACATCAATACCAGCATCGTCAATGCGATCGACGAATCGGCCGCCAACTGGGGTGTCAAAGTATTGCGCTACGAAATCAAGGATCTGACGCCACCGAAGGAAATCCTGCATGCGATGCAGGCCCAAATCACCGCTGAACGTGAAAAGCGCGCGCTGATCGCAGCATCGGAGGGTCGCAAGCAGGAGCAGATCAATATCGCCACCGGTGAACGTGAGGCATCGATTGCCAAGTCAGAAGGTGAAAAGCAGGCCTCGATCAACCGTGCCGTGGGGCAGGCGGCCGCGATCGTGTCGATCGCCGAGGCGACCGCCAATGCGCTGCGCATGACGGCGGCCGCGATTCGGGAGCCGGGCGGCTCCGATGCGGTCAACCTGAAAGTGGCGGAGCAGTATGTCGGCGCATTCGCGAATCTGGCCAAGACCAATAATTCGATCATCGTGCCGGCCAATCTGGGCGACATGAGCGGCCTGATCGCGACGGCGATGCAGGTAGTGAAGTCGCAGCAAAAAGCCTGATTATTGGCCAGCGCCTGGTTCCGCCTCGGGGGGCAAGAATCCGGGGCCAGTCAAACCACGGCCGGCTAGCGGCGGTGCTGCTTCATTGCCGACTGCACCTCGCGCTGGCTGTCACGATCTTTCTCGGTGGCGCGCTTGTCGTGCTGCTTCTTCCCCTTTGCCAGGCCGATTTCGCACTTGATGCGGCCCTTCAGGAAGTGCAGATTGATCGGCACCAGCGTATAACCGGAGCGCTCGACCTTGCCGATCAATTTGCTGATCTCGGCCGCGTGCAGCAATAATTTGCGGGTGCGGACCGCTTCCGGATGAATGTGGGTCGATGCGGTTGGCAGCGCGCTGATATGGGCGCCGAACAGGAAAATTTCCCCTTTGCGCACAATCACATAGGCTTCCTTCAATTGCACCCGACCGTCGCGGATCGCCTTGACCTCCCAGCCTTCCAGCATGATGCCGGCTTCGAAGCGGTCCTCGATGAAGTAGTCGTGAAACGCTTTTCTATTGTCAACAATGGTCATGGGGTGGCGAATCTCTGGCGGTCGGTTAAACTAGCAAGCTGCGATTTTATCAAACGGTTCATTCAATGGCAGTAGTGCATAAATCAGTATTTCTCGGATATAGCGCAGAACAGATGTTTGCACTGGTCGACAAGGTCGAGGATTATCCCAAATTTTTGCCATGGTGCGGTAGTGTCGACGTCAAGCAGCGCGAAGAAAACAAGCTGATTGCGACGCTGGCGATCAATTATCACGGCGTCAAGCAGAGTTTTACCACCGAAAACACCAATCTGCCACCAACCTCGATGACCATGCGATTGATTGAGGGACCATTCAAGCACCTGGATGGCACCTGGACGTTCAAGCCGCTGCGGGAAGATGCCTGCAAAATCGAGTTCGACCTGCACTATGAATTCTCCAACCGATTGCTGGAGCAGATCATCGGCCCGGTATTCGGCATGATTGCCAACAGTTTCGTCGACTCGTTCTGCAAGCGCGCGGAGACCGTCTATGGCTGACACCATTCCCGACGCCGATACGCCTGCAACCATTAGGGTGCAGGTGTGTTATGCGACACCGCAACGGCAGATATTGCGCGACTTGATCGTCGCCCAAGGATGCACATTGCAGCAGGCGATCGTGGACAGCGGTGTGTTGCTGGATGCGCCGGAAATCGACCTGTCCAATTGCCGGGTCGGCATCTATAACAAGCTGAAAACGCTCGATACCGTGCTGCGCGAGCATGACCGGGTTGAAATTTACCGGCCCCTGATCGTCGATCCCAAACAATCCCGACGAAAACGCGCAGAGAAAAAGGCCAGCACTAAAATCGGCTGATTTCGCGGCTAACCGTAATCGCAAAGTGGCCGACGCTGGCCGCCCCTGCTATTTGCAGGCAACCAGATATTGCTTGTTCCCCTGCGATTCCTTGGCACGCAGTTCATCGGTCATCGCGATGCGCTCACCGTTCTGGTCTACCTGCCCAATCCGCACTCCCGAATCCAGCGCCTGCTGGTAATCGCGGGCACGTTCGCAATTTTTTGCCTTGTCTGCCTTATCTTTGGCTTCCGCAGCCGTTTTCTTGTCCTTGTCGGCCTGCTCGATTTTACGTTTCATGAAATCGGCATTCTTTTCGGCGATGTTCGGTGCCGCGTTGGCAGCGCCATTATCCTCTCCAGTCGCTGCCGCTCCACCAGTGGAATACGCGGGACGCGACGACAGTCCGGGGGCCTTCAGAATACGTTTGCCTGGCACTGATGCCGGCGGCGGCACGTCCGAGTACTGTTTGACGCCCTTGTCATCCAGCCAGACATATTGCGCCAGAGCCACACTCGCCAAACTCAGCGCGAGCAGTGCTGTTGCTGCCATGGCGGTCTTTTTCAATAAAACTTGTTTCATTGTCATCCTTATCCAGTCGTGAGGCGCCGCCTCAGATTTCGCCACGCTTTGTCCGCCATGTCAATGAATTCGCAGGTTTATCCGTCATTTAGTCGTGCACGGAAACGACGTTTTTCATTTATATCTGTATAATTCGGTTTTGCGCCGATAGGAAATACTATGCGTCTACTTCAAAAAGCACTCACCTTCGATGACGTGCTGCTGGTCCCGGCTTACTCCAACATCCTCCCCAGCGATACCTCCCTTAGAACGCGTCTGACCCGCAAGATCTCGCTCAATATCCCGCTGGTCTCGGCTGCGATGGATACCGTCACGGAAGCGCGGCTGGCGATAGCAATGGCGCAAGAAGGCGGGATCGGCATCATTCACAAGAATATGACGCCAAAAGAGCAGGCCCGCGAAGTGGCCAAGGTCAAACGCTTCGAGTCCGGCGTGTTGCGTGACCCGATCACGATTCCACCGACGATGAAGATCCGCGACGTGATCGCGTTGACCGAGCAACACGGCATTAGTGGCTTCCCTGTGGTCGACGGCAATATGTTGGTCGGCATCATCACCAACCGCGACCTGCGCTTCGAAGAAGAGCTGGACGCTGAAGTTCGCGCCAAGATGACGCCGCGCGAAAAGCTGGTGTACGTCAAGGAAGGTGCCGAACTGTCCGAAGCCAAACGCTTGATGAACAAGCACCGGCTGGAGCGCGTGATGGTGGTTAACGACGCATTCGAATTGCGCGGTCTGATCACGGTCAAGGATATCCAGAAATCGACCGAGCACCCGATGGCGTCCAAAGACATGCACGGCAAGTTGCTGGTCGGCGCTGCGGTCGGTGTAGGTGCGGATAACGACGAACGGATCGAGCTGCTGGTCCATGCCGGTGTTGACGTGATCGTGGTCGACACCGCGCACGGTCACTCGCAAGGCGTACTGGACCGGGTCAAATGGGTCAAGACGCACTATCCTCACGTAGAAGTCATCGGCGGCAATATCGCGACCGCCGCCGCCGCCAAGGCGTTGGCTGAATACGGCGCGGACGGGGTCAAGGTCGGTATCGGCCCAGGCTCGATTTGCACCACGCGGATCGTCGCCGGCGTTGGCGTGCCGCAGATTTCAGCCATTTCGAATGTGGCCCAAGCCTTGAAAGGCACGGGCATCCCTTGTATCGCCGACGGTGGGATTCGTTTTTCCGGCGACGTGTCCAAGGCGCTGGCGGCCGGTGCTTCCAGCGTGATGATGGGCAGCATGTTCGCCGGCACCGAGGAAGCGCCTGGTGAAGTAATCCTGTTCCAGGGCCGTAGTTACAAGTCGTATCGGGGCATGGGCAGCCTCGGCGCCATGACCGATGGATCAGCCGACCGCTACTTCCAGGATGCGGCCAGCAAGTCCGATAAATTGGTGCCGGAAGGAATCGAAGGTCGGGTGCCTTACAAAGGCAGCGTGATCGCGATCCTGTATCAACTGGTCGGTGGCGTGCGGTCGTCGATGGGGTATTGCGGTTGCGCCAGCATCGACGAGTTGCGCGAGAAGGCTGAATTTGTCGAAATCACGTCGGCCGGTATGCGTGAATCGCACGTGCATGATGTGCAGATCACGAAGGAAGCGCCGAATTACCGCGCAGATTGATTGCGGCGCCAATGCTGTCATCTCTTTTCGCCCGTTACATGCATAAGCCCACCTTATGACCAATCTCGACTTGTCCAGTCAGTTGCATACGCAAGGGTTCGGCGGCGGCTCGTCCCAGCTGTTGTCACGTTTTCCAGCTGGTGAGATCGACTTGCAGGTACAGCGCATCGAGCGTATTGGGCTGCGCTTGTTTGGCGTCGCAAGCTGCATCGTCTCGTTTGGCGATGCGTCGGCTGCTTTCGCGATCGGCGAACGCTCGATGGGGGCGATCGAGGCCGCGTTCTGCGACAGTATTCCGATTGCAAACGATCCTGTGATCGTGATGGATGCGCGAGTCGAAGGACCGTTGTCGAAGCACCGCTCCGTGATGGGCGCGCCGTATATCCGTTTCTTTGCTGCGCAGCCGATCTTTAATGGCGACCAGCAGGCAGTAGGCAGTGTCAACCTGATTGATTATACGGCGCGTGATTTCGAGGTGGAAGACCGGCAAATGCTGGCCGATCTGGCCAAGCTGGTCGAACTCGAGTTGCGCGTCAGCAAATTGAACGAATCCCAGCTCGATTTGCAGAAAAAGAATCGCAACCTGCGTCGCGAATCGATGGTCGATCCGCTTATCGGCACCTGGAATCGCGCAGCGATCACGCGTCTGCTAACACTCGAGGCCGACCGCTGCGGCAAGGAACAAAAGCCGCTGTCGCTGGTCTTCGTGGATATCGACTCCTTCAAGGCGATCAATGACAGTCACGGCCATCCGGCCGGCGACACCGTGTTGCTGAAGGCCGCCAGTCGGCTGCGGTCCTGCATCCGCCCGCATGACGCGCTCGGCCGCTACGAAGGTGAAAAATTCATGGTCGTGCTGCCCGGTGCATCACACATCATCGCGATGGCAGTCGCAGAACGGATGCGGCTTGCGGTCATGTCGCAGGTGGAGCAGATCGGCAATACTGCATTGAAGCTGACGGTCAGTTGCGGCACCGTGTCGACCGACCGTTTTCCGTCCGCCACAACCGAAGAACTGATTATCCAGGCCGATTGCGCATTGCGTGCCGCCAAACAAGGCGGGCGCAACTGCGTGGTTCAGGCGGTACCGCCATCGACCTGATTCGCCCGTATTACTCTTACCTGAAGCGTCCTATGCATTCTAAAATCCTGATTCTCGATTTCGGTTCACAAGTCACCCAATTGATCGCGCGTCGCGTGCGTGACTCCGGTGTTTTTTCCGAAGTCCATCCATACGACGTGAGCGACGAATTTATAGCGAATTACGCCAAGGATGGCGCATTGCGTGGCGTGATCCTGTCCGGCGGACCGAATTCGGTGATCGATGACGATACGCCGCGGGTGCCGCAATCGGTGTTTGAGCTGGGCGTGCCGGTGCTTGGGATCTGCTACGGCATGCAGGCGATGGCGGCGCAACTCGGTGGTGAGGTTGAAAACGGCAAGCTGCGCGAATTCGGTTATGCCGAAGTGCGCGCGCGCGGCCATACTGCGCTATTTAACGGCATCAGCGACTTCGTCACGCCGGAAGGACACGGCATGCTGAAGGTTTGGATGAGCCATGGCGACAAGGTCAATGTAATGCCGCCCGGCTTCAAGCTGATGGCATCGACCGATAATTGCCCGATTGCCGGCATGGCCGATGAGGAACGCAAGTTCTACGCGGTGCAGTTCCATCCTGAAGTCACCCATACGGAGCAAGGCAAGGCTATTCTCGGTCGCTTCGTGCATGAAATCTGTGGCTGCAAGTCGGACTGGAACATGCCCGATTACATCGCCGAAGCAGTCACGGCCATCCGCGAGCAAGTCGGTAGCGATGACGTGATTCTCGGCCTGTCCGGCGGTGTCGATTCCAGTGTGGCGGCAGCATTGATTCATCGCGCGATCGGCGATCAGTTGACCTGCGTATTCGTCGATCATGGCCTGTTGCGCCTCGGTGAAGGCGATATGGTGATGGACATGTTCGGCAAGAACCTGGGCGTCAAGGTGATCCGTGTCGACGCCGGCGGGCAGTTCATGGGACATCTGGCGGGCGTCACTGACCCGGAAGCCAAGCGCAAGATCATCGGCCGTGAATTCGTCGAGGTGTTTCAGCTGGAAGCGGGCAAGATTGAGAATGCCAAATGGCTGGCCCAAGGCACGATTTACCCAGACGTCATCGAGAGTGCCGGCAAGGGTAAAAAAGGCCACACCATCAAGAGCCATCATAACGTTGGCGGCTTGCCGGAAACCCTGAACCTGAAGCTGCTGGAGCCGCTGCGTGAACTGTTCAAGGACGAAGTGCGTGAACTGGGTGTCGCGCTTGGTCTGCCGCACGACATGGTGTACCGCCATCCGTTCCCGGGACCTGGTCTTGGCGTGCGGATTCTGGGTGAAGTGAAACGCGAATTCGCCGACCTGCTGCGCCGCGCCGATGCCATTTTCATCGAAGAATTGCGCAATACGGTCGATATCAACAGCAGCAAGAACTGGTACGAACTGACCAGTCAGGCGTTTGCTGTATTCCTGCCGGTGAAATCAGTCGGGGTAATGGGTGACGGCCGCACCTATGAGTACGTGGTGGCCTTGCGCGCAGTTCAGACTCAGGACTTCATGACAGCGCACTGGGCGCACCTGCCGCACGAGTTGCTGGGCAAGGTATCGAATCGGATTATCAATGAAGTGCGCGGCATCAATCGTGTCGTGTATGACATTTCAGGGAAACCGCCGGCCACGATTGAGTGGGAGTAGGGAGCCCTTTGAGTAACTATCCACCGGTTTTGCGGGGGGATAGTTACTCGCTCCGCTGCGCGAGATCCTGAATCAGCAACTCGGCCACCATTTCTTCGTCAATTGCTTGTTGCTCTGTGCGCATCGCTAAGGCAAGCGTTGCATCCCACGACGGCTCGCCCTCAGCACCTTGCAGCGGGCGACTTGGCCGCGGTGCGATGCCCAGCGCAGCTAGGTAGTCGGCCGCGCCGAAACGTCACGGTAGAGCACCATGTTCGCGCATCACGTGATTACCGATACGTATGCCGGGCCAGTCGAAATCGCCGTGGTAGCGCAGCGTGGCACCTGCTTGCGCGAGCTGGGTCAACAGGGTGCGCTGCGCTGCGGCCGGCATGCCGTCGGTGCAGACCATCGGCGCGCAGCTTGCGCCCAAGTGATCGGCTACGATGGCGATCAGGTTGGGGTTCTCATACACGAAGACCGTGCGCCCCCGGACGGTCCATTCGGGCGGTGAGCGTAGCAGGTTGCGCAACGACAAGTATGCGGGTTCGCCAAGCGTTGCGATACCAGGTAGGTTGAGCATCAGGGCGGGCGTGTGCGTCACCAAGCTCTTGGGCTGCGAGCTGCGCACGTGTGAGTCCCTGGGCGGGTAATCGGTTGAGAACGGCTTGAGCATCTTCCAGAAAACACGACGCCGCCGCACGGTTTTGCCCGGCCAGGCGTTTCAGCAGCCCAAGGCCGCTTGGTATCTGAAGTAGAGTGGCGAGTTCCGCGTGCGCACACGCGTCTCGCAGTTGGAATGTGTTCCGTAACGAGCGCCGACAACCGGTCGTCAAGCGTCACCGGCGCTTCTTCGGGGCTCCAGGTTGATGGGCCGCGCACGGCTGCCAGCATTCCGGCCAGCACGCGGCGCTGTACGTCGTAGAGTGCGTCGGTAACGCTGTTGTCACCACCACTGCGTACGAAGCCTTCTTCGTCACCCGCTACGCGCAGCAGCACACCGAGCTCGAGCAGGCTGCGACACACCGCCACCAACTCGCGGCGCTCATGCTGGGCTTGCAGCGTGAAGCTGAAGCCACGCGACAACAGGCTTGGTTCGGCGGCAAGCACCAACAGTCGATCGCCCAGCACGCGCAGCGTGATTTGCGGATCGGCACGTTCGAGTACCGTGCAGGCAAGGCACAGCAACACGTAGCGTCGTCTGTCATAGCCGGGTAGACCACGGCCCGCATCAACCAGATTGGCCGGACGCTTGTAAAGCCGGGCGCAGTCGCGTTCGATGTGCAGCGCCCAGCCAGTCTTTCGGGCAAACCAGGCGCGCAGATCGTCGGCATGGCGGCGCACTGCCGCGAACTCGGCATGGGCCGGTGTCATCAACGGGGCCATCAGCAAAGCGCGCAAAGCTTGGCTGCGTTCCTCGTGTTGGTGCTGGGCCTGTTGCAGGCCGATACTGCGGCTGTCTACCATTACACTGCGTCCTCGATCTGGGTGATGGTGATGAAGTGGTCCCGGCCTCTGAAGACACCGGTCGGTGTCGACACCTCAGCGCGCGACTCGGCACCAAGCGGCACGAGGTAGATGCGCAGTAGGCCGTCGCCGCTTTGCAATTCGACCGCCTCATCGGGCGTTGCCTGCACGGTCAGTGCTTCACTCAGCAAGCTCAGAAACAACTGAAATGCATGCCCGTCGAGCTGACCGAGCTCAGACAGCCGCGTCAGTTTCCCAGTCGCCAAACGCTCACGTGCGGCTTCGATCTGCGCATGTTCCTCACGAAACTGCGCAGCCAGCAAGCGGCGTTCTTCATCGCGCTCCCGCACGCGCGGAAGCGCACCGCGTGGCGTGGCTTCGCCGTATTCGCGCAAACGTGGGTGGATGCGCAGCGGCGGCGCCTCAGCCCAGGGCGTGTTGGACGGCAGATCCCGCGCGCCCGGTTCCAGCGCAGAGTTCAGCGAAAAGTGCCGCGCCGGGTTCAACGCGAAGGCAGCGCGCGCCAGCCGATGGGCCTGTGCGTCGTCGGCGCAGGCAGCGAACCAGCCGGCGAGCATGCGAAAGTCAGCGGAGCGGTCGCTGCGTCCGCTGCGTCCGCTGCGGCGCTCGTTCAGTGCCGCAACGGCTGCTAACAACTGCGGGATCGCCGAGCGCGCCTTAGATCGCAACAGCTCTGCCTGCGGCGGCTCAAAGCCGGTGCTAACGAACCAGCGGCGCAGCCCTTTCCAGCGCTCGCGCCACGCCTGCCATCCGCGTGTCACCACATCGGCCTGTTCGTTAGCATCACCCGGGGCAGCATCGCGTGCTTCGCGTTGCGCTGCCTGCCACAGCAAGGGTTCGATGTGCGGCGACAAGGCGACGATGTGCTGTGCAATAGCACCGGAGCGCGCGACCAGGTCGCCGATGAAGCGTTCGAGGTAGTCGATCAGCCGCTTCTTGTAGGCCACCACAGCGCTGGCCTCGGCCTGCTGCAACTCGATGCTGCGTCCGATGCCCGCCATGAACGCCTGGGCGTTGTCGGCCAGACTCTCGAACACGCGAACCAGGTCACGCAAGGTTTCGTGTACTTTGGCGGCGTCGGGCAGAGATTCACTGGAAAGGGTCAACAAGGTCTGCAGACGGTTGGTGATGTCTTCCAACGCCAAGGTCTGCAGTTCGGCCCGGTGGCGCAGGGTTCGCTCGAACACCGCCAGTGCCGATTCTACGGCCTCGCCGCCCCGCGACAGCCGGTACAGATAGCGCGCCCGGTAGAAGTCGCTGATGCTGGCGACGCGGGCCGTATCGGGCTGCGATTCGAGGTTGCCCACTCGGCGAGTTGAGCCAGTGCTGACTGGACTTCTTCAATGCGCGGCGGCGAAGCTGTCCATGATGTTGCGGTAGAGCGCAGACTTCTCGGCACTGACGTGCCTGAACAGTTCGGCCGAATCGTTCACCGTTCTCATGAGGTGGCTGGTTTGCTTGTCATAGCACGGCAGCCTTGTTTGCTTGGGTCTCGACTTCACTGCAAGCCTGCATCAGCTGATCGAAGCTGAGAGCATTACCGAGCATAACCTGGTCGGCGCGCATGTTCGCGTAGTCATCGGCCAATGCGGTACGCGCATCGCCAGCGGGCACAATGTTCAGATGCCCCCTCACGGCCGGCAGGTAGTCGATGACGCTACCGGCACTGTCTTTTTCGATGAAAAAGAACGATTTGTGCTGTGCGACGGAAGCGGCTACAGCGCGGTCTGCAATCACACCAGCAAAGTATTGGCTGCGTCCGAGTGCCGCCAAGTCGTGCCAATGCCGTGCGTACCGCTCGCTGCGTATCCGGCTCTGGGCACAGTAGACGTGCGCCGCTGTTGCCTTTTCCCAAAAGGTTCGCGCCACACTTATGACCAGGGGTGATGCGGTGGGGAATGAGATATTCGGAACGTGCCCGTCCATGTCGCAGGTGATGGGCAACACCTGATGCGGCTCGCCGGTAGCACGGCCGCCGAACTCCAGCACCACGACCGGAGGGACATAGCCGGTGCCGTTCTTGAGCGCAGGATAATGCAGCAGCAGTTTATCGTTCTCCGCGCCGCCGATTTCGAGCTTGGCATCCAGCTGTTCGCGGGCCAGCGCAGCCTCAATGATCGGGCGCACGTTTGTCGCGATCCAACCGGGCAGGCGCTCGCGCACCGCCTTAGTCCATTTGTTGGCTTGGCTGCGGCTGGCTGGCAAAGCCCCTTCACCGTCAATCAAATCTTCGATCAGCCTGCGGATGTCGTAGGTGAGGTCAATGTCTTCGGAGAACCGATCAATGACCTTGTAGGCCTTGGACAAGGAGGTGCCGCCCTTGAATGTCAGGTCGGCGGTCAGTGATGAATCGAAGAGGGCGCCCAGTGTCCAGACGACCCACACGTCCTTTTCGAGCAAATGCGTTGGGCGATCCGTTTTGGCGCGAACTTGTTCCAGGACTTCGCGCTGGTCGTCTCGGCTGAGGGCAAAGAAAGCTTCAGCCACGGGCCGCTTCCTCACCGATCGCACGCGCCATCCAGGATGGCAATGCCGCACGTGAGGACGCCAATGCACGCCATTCCGATGGAGGTAGGGTCCGGCGCAATGTCGCCAACGATTCTTCAACATGTGGCGGCCCCATCCAGGCCAGAGCGCGCACTGCCGCGCCAGCCGGGCCGATGCCCAAGGCCAGCATCCAGCTTGGTACGTGCTTCACCAGCACTTCAGAGCGGCCAAGCTTCAGCTTGCGGGTGCGCCCAGAAGTCAGGTAGACCTCGCGGATAGGCACTTGCTGGGTTAGCCCTAGCGCATTGGCCGCGAAAGCGCCGTGTGCGGCAACCACTTCGCCACTTTGCGCGGCCAGGGATTCCACGACTTTTTTTGGCGCGGGCGGGCGCGTGCCAAACCGGCTGCATATCGGGGTGACATAAGTTCCGCGGCCCACACGCAGCAGCTTGCCTTCCTTTGTCATCCTGGAAAGGGCTTGATCGATGGCTGCCCGGCTGCCCAGATGCAGGAATTCCTTGGGCGACAGCACGCCGCCCTCGGGCAGGGATTGGGCGTGCAGCAGGATGGTTTTAGGCAGCGTGTTCACATGGGCACCTCGAATGGTTAGAATCTTATACCAGTTTCTGACATTTGACTATGAACGAATTCTTTGGTGCCCAGACACCCATTACTTTTCCGACTGAAATCAGATTGATGCATCGTCAAATTGAATCCGTGGCGACGTCGAGCGGTACGCGACCTGGCTCGCAAACGTATGCAGCTGGTTCAACAGCGTGCTACCGGACGCCACAAGCGGGCGCACCCGGTTTCCGGTTTGTATTTATACTAATTTCATGGGAAAAATTTACATCGGCATAGCCGGCTGGCGTTATGCACCTTGGCGCGGAGTATTTTATCCAGAGGGCTTGAAACAGGCCGACGAGCTGGCGTTCGCTTCGCGCGCCTTGCCGTCGATCGAACTCAATGGTTCGTTTTACGCACTGCAACGGCCTGAAAGTTATGCCGCCTGGTACGAGGCGACGCCCCCGGGATTCATCTTCAGCCACAAGGGCAACCGCTACATCACCCATATCCAGCGCTTGCGCGACATCGGAGGGCCATTGGCGAATGTGTTCGCCTCCGGCGTCTTCAACCTGCGCGAAAAGCTGGGCCCCTTCCTGTGGCAATTCCCGCCCAGCTTTCGCTATGATGCCGAACGGGTTGAACACTTTCTCAGCCTGCTGCCGCACGATACGGAAGAGGCGCTGGAACTGGCGCGCCACTGCGAACCGCGCATGCATGGCCACAGCGCGCTGGCCATCGACAAAAAGCGCAAGCTGCGCCACGCGATGGAAATCCGCCATGACAGTTTTATCGACGAATCCTTCATTGCGCTGCTGCGCAAATACCATGTGGCCCTGGTGGTGGCGGACACGGCCGGGAAATGGCCTTACCAGGAAGACGTGACCGCGGACTTCATGTACCTGCGCTTGCATGGGGAGAAGGAATTGTACTCGGACGGTTATACCGAGGAGGCCATCGATCACTGGGCGGAACGCATCCGCGCCTGGAACAGCGGTTCGCAACCGGAAGAAGGCAAACGGATTTCCAGCACCAAGCCACCGAAGCGGACCAGCCGCGACATCTACTGCTACTTCGATAACGACGTCAAGGTGAAGGCGCCGTTCGACGCGCGCCGCCTGATCGACAAGCTGGGACTAAAGCTGGATTTGGCGCCGTTCGGCCAGCCCTCCGGCTGAACGGCGCCCACCGCCCGTCAGGCCAGCCGCACCAACGGCAAGCTTGGCCTACGCTATCGCAAAGCGGCGTATGCAAATGACCGGTAGGCGGGCGACGAGCATGAAGCTTCCCGCGTTTCAAGACGCGTTCACTGCCCGCACAGCGGTGCTTGCAAGGCGTGTATGTTTCGTTGGTCGAGATCGAAAATTCCTTGGAGTTGTATGTCTTCGAGCCCTTTGCGCCCGTCGAACTATCCACGCACCAGTGGATACCTTCCGTACCCATTGAATCTCCCCAAGCCAGGGAAAGGGGCTGCGAAGGAGCGAAGGCTGTCCTGGATACGCTCACACACGCTGGGCTATAACACAGTTTTCGAGCCGATTTCTGGGACGAATTTGGGACAATTGATCGCCAAACTATGGCAATCCATACCATAGAGAGGTTCTGGCGTTCCTCGGCATGTTTTTTTCTGACTATTTTGTTTTTAAAATTGAAAATCTGAAGCCTGCGAACAGATGCGCCTGAGAGGCTACGGTCAAATGCTTGAATTGCGATGTTGGCTGACATTAGGAAAATTTGTGCCGCTGGCGCGGTGGCCACTCTTACCCTGACACTGCAACCGCCAGCGACCTTCAGCGGCGCCCGACCAGCGCGGCGCGCACCTGTTCCCTGTCGGGCGGCTCCAGTTCGACCAAATAATGTGTTTTCCCCGCAATCATCGTCGCGACCGGCAGGCCGTCACGGAACAGCACGCGGTTGCCGGCCAGTGCCGGGATTTTTTCGCCGGGCAGCAGGGTTCCGGACAGATTGAGCGGATCGACTCCCGAGATACATATCAGGCTGTCGTCGGCAGGCCGCCTGCGGACTTCGCGCAGTAGCGGGATCGCTTCCGGCAATGCGAATTGCTCACCGGCCAAGCCGCCGACGAAACGCCCGCCGCGTATGTCCCCGCGGGCTTCGAGACGATGAAAGACCGGCAGCAGTTCGAGCCATGCCGGCAGCCACCCGGCTTCCCGTTCCAGCAGGCGCCAGAACACGACGCCGTAGCGGCGCAGCAAAACCAGCGCGATGTGTTCCAGCGCCTGCGGATCTGTTCGTGGCTTCCTGCCGGGGACGGCCGGCAGGCCGGCGTTGACGCTTGTGTTGCTTGTGTTGCTTGTGTTGCTTGCATCGCTGCGGCGCACCGGCGCCCAGCGGCCGGCCTCGTCCATTGTCGGCATGGACCAGCCGCGACGCCGTTGCCTCGCATGGCTTGTGCGCTTGGCCGCCGGCAGCAGCAACGCGCGCAGCCCCGCAAAGCTGTCGGCGTTGACGAGGCCGGTCGAGACCAGCTCGCCCAAGGCATTTTCCAGTTCGGCCGGCAGCAAACGCGCATCGGTGAGCAGTTCATCGAAGAACATCGCGCCGTCGCGCAGCAGTGCGGCATGAACTCGCTGGGCGCGTGCCGATATCTCGGGCTGCCCATCCAGGTTTGGCAGGGCATTCCAAATGCCCAGATGGCGCCGCGGCAGCACAACGATCGGCGTGCTGCGCAGCGGCCCGCCGGCCGCGCGCAGCGGCGCGGCGATCCGGGTCCAGACCACCTTGCCGGCGCGGCACAAGTCGTCCAGCCATGAGGTCGAATAGTCGCCCAGTCTGGCGGGAAGCATGTCGCTTTCCCATGCGCCGGCTGCCGCTTCGAATCCTTCCAATTGGGCGATGATCTGCGGCAGCGCGTCAGGTCCTTGCAGTCGTGCATCCGGAGCCAGGTGTTGCCAGTCGAACAGGAAACGCATGAAATCCTGCCGTTCGACCGGTTCGATTTCGCGGCGCAGGCGCTTGATAGTGTAGCGATGGATGCGTGCCAGCAGGTGCCGTTCGCACCACTCCTCGGACGCAGTACCCGGCGTGAAGCGGCCACGCATGACATAGCCTTCGGTTTCCAGGCGGGCCAGTGCGGAGGCCACGGTGCTAGCTTGCAGCCCAAGCGCCTGCGAGATCCTGGACAGGGGCTGCGGTCCGAAGCCGCTCAGCCTGGCGCGCACAATCTCGACGATCGCCTCGTCCCGGTCCCAGGCTCTGCCGCAGCTTTCCGGGGCCTTTAGCGCCGGGGCGAAGTCTGCCTGCGGATAGGCCGCGCGCAGGCAGGCTACGCGTTCCAGCGGCGCCCACAAGATGTCGCCGGTACTGACCTGCATCCGTGTCGCCCGGCCGCTGCGCGCCAGCGCGTCCAGCCAGTCCGGCCAACCGTCCTGCTGGCGCGCCTCGGCTTGCGTCACACAGGCCAGGCTCATCAGCGCTTCGTGCATCTCGTCAGCATCGCGCACGCGCGGCCACGCTTCCTCGCTCACGCTTGCGATCGCGTCCGCATCCAGCGCGCCCAGATCGTCGGCCGAGGCGGGATCGGTCCAGCGACGGCTCAGTACGGCCTGGGTGCGGCGCTCTTCCAGCGGCGCGTCGTCAAGGAAAGCATAGGGACGCGCGTTGAGTATCTCCATTGCCAGCGGCGACGGCGCGGGCAGATCGCGCGCGATCAGCTTCAGCTGTCCGTGTTCGATGCGCCTGAGGAGAGCCAGCCAGCCGTCGCTGTCCATCGCTTCGTGCAGGCAGTCTGCTATCGTCTGCTCGACCAGCGGGTGACTGGGTAGTTCGCGTTCGCCGACCACGTTCTCCAGGCAAGCCGCTTGATCCGGAAACACCGCCGCCAGCAAATCGTCGCTTTTCATCCGCTGCAATTGTGGCGCGACCTTGCGTCCACCGCTGTAGCGCGGCAGGGCCAATGCGGTCGTCGCGTTCCAACGCCAGCGCACGTTGAACAGCGGTGCGTCGAGCAGCGCCTGGATCAGCAGATGCTCGGCATTGCCGGAGCGCAGGTAGCGCCATACTTCGTCCAACGCGAAACTGTGGCTGGTCGACAGCGACAATACGATGGCGTCTTCAGTGGCGGCGGCCTGCAGTTCGAAATTGAAGGTACGGCAAAACCGCTTGCGAAGCGCCAGCCCCCAAGCGCGATTGATGCGGCTGCCGAATGGCACATGCAGCACCAATTGCATGCCGCCCGACTCATCGAAGAAGCGTTCCATCGCCAGGGTGTCTTGCGTCGGCAGCGCACCCAGCGCCGCGCGGGCGCGCGCCAGATAATCGACGATCTGGCGCGCTGCGCCAGCGTCGATGCCGACACTATCCACCAGCCAGTCGATGGCGGTGTTCAGGGCGGGTGCGCCGGGGATATCTCCCGTTACGCCGGTATCCCGCGCGGCCAGGGCGCCGGCCGTGCCTGAGAGCAGCTGGTCGATCTTTGCGCGCAGGCGCGCGACGCCGGCCGACAGTTCGTCGCTGCGGCCAGGAGCCTCGCCCAGCCAGAACGGGATGTTAGGCGCAGCGCCGTGCGCGTCCTCGACACGCACGCGCCCGGCCTCCACCCGCAGGATGCGGTAAGACGTATTGCCCAGCTGAAAAACGTCGCCGGCCAGGCTTTCTACGGCGAAGTCTTCATTGACGGTGCCGATGGCGTGTCCCTGCGGCTCCAGCCACACCGTGTAGTCGGCGTTGTCGGGGATCGTGCCGCCGGACGTCACTGCGGTCAGCTTGCTGCCGCGCCGCCCCCGCAGCGTGCCGGCGACCGTATCGCGGTGAAGATAGGAGCCGCGCACACCATTGCGGCCGGTGTAGCCTTCAGCCAGCATCCGCAGGATCGCGTCGTAGCGCGCACGCTCCAGTTCTGCGTAAGGTTCGGCGCAGCGGACCAGGGCGAACAGCGCATCTTCGTGCCATTCCTGGCAGGCGACCTCGGCGACGATCTGCTGCGCCAGGACGTCCAACGGCGCGCGCGGGATGCGCAGCGCATCAAGTTCGTCGCGCCTGATGCAATCGAGCAGCGCCGCGCACTCGACCAGGTCGTCGCGCGAGGTAGGGAAAAGCCGGCCTTTGGGGATGCCGCCAACCTGGTGCCCGGAGCGGCCCACGCGTTGCAGCAAGGCGGCAATGCTGCGCGGCGAGCCGACCTGGCAGACCAGATCGACGTCGCCGATATCGATACCGAGCTCCAGCGAGGCGGTGGCGATCAATACCCGCAGCTCGCCGCGCTTGAGCCGCTGTTCGGCGTCCAGCCGGTGTTCTTTGGCGAGACTGCCATGGTGGGCTGCGACCGCCACAGGGCCGAGGCGGTCGGCCAGATGACGCGCGGCGCGCTCGGCCATGCGCCGCGTGTTGACGAACACCAGTGTCGTGCGATGCAGCGCCACCAGCTCCGCCATCCGGTCATAGACCCGTTCCCAGACGTCGTTGGCCATTACCGCTTCGAGCGGCACCGGGGGCAGTTCGAGCGCCAGATCGCGCCGGCGGATGTGGCCGACATCGACGATGGCGCAGTCGCCGCAGTCACCTTCCTTGGATCGCCCGACCAGAAAGCGCGCCACCGCGTCCAGCGGCTTCTGGGTCGCCGACAGGCCAATGCGGGTAGGGCGCCGGGCACACAGCGCGTCCAGCCGCTCCAGGCTGAGCGCGAGATGGCTGCCGCGCTTGTTGCCGGCCACGGCGTGGATTTCGTCGACGATGACGGTGCGCGTGCTGGCCAGCATGGCGCGACCGCTGTCGGAGCAGAGCAGCACATACAGGGATTCGGGGGTGGTCACCAGGATGTGCGGCGCGCGCTTACGCATCGCCTGCCGTTCGTGGGCGGTGGTGTCGCCCGTGCGCACCGCCGTGCGGATGGCGGGGTCGGGCAGACCCATGCGGGCCAGTTCGCGCGTGATGCCCTCTAGCGGCGCCTGAAGGTTGACGCGGATATCGTTAGACAGCGCTTTCAGCGGCGAGACATAGACCACGGTGGTCGCGTCCGGTAGTGCGCCTCCGTGAGCAATGCCGTCGCGGACCAGCGCGTCGATGGCCGCCAAAAAAGCGGCAAGCGTCTTGCCCGATCCGGTCGGCGCCGCGACCAGAGTCGGGCGCCCGCTGCGGATCAACGGCCAGGCGCGCTGTTGCGCTTCCGTCGCGCTGGTGAAGGTGCAGCGGAACCAGGCAGCGACGGCGGGGTGGAAATCCTCCCAGCTGTCGGCGGCGGGACATGGGGTAGTCATGAAATATTATATGAGCTCGGGGCACGGACGACGATCCGGCGCTGGTCCAGATCTTTTCTGACGGTAAAAGCTACGGTAAACAGAACGTGTCTCCCTAGCGGACCTAATATCCATGCGGGTTTGCAGAAGCAGGAAACAATTGAATGGGAATGATTTAGTCTCCTTCAGAAACAGGGATGGGACCCACTACTGGCCAGTGATGAGATGGGCAACCAATCCGCTGCCCAGGTATTGGACCGACTACGCGCGTTTCCCGACTATCGCGGCATGTTCGAAGCCGTTTTTGACGGTGAGTCCCTGTCCATTGGTCGCACCGATCAATATGACGTCGATAGAAAAGCGCGGCCTTCGCGCATTTTTGAGTACATTGACTGGCAATCCTTCCCCCGCGCACTATCGACGTAATGATCGGCAGTAATTGAACGGTGCTTATAGCGTCAAGTGCAGACTCGACTGGTCGCGGGTGGCGCGTGCGCGCACTGCATTCCGGTAAACAAGCATTCGGTCATTCTTGTTGCAATGCGCTAAAATTACTCGTTTGGCCGGTGGATTAAACAGATTTCCGGCAAACAAAGGGGACGATAATGCTTCAGTTGCGACCGAATTGCGAATGCTGCGACAAGGATCTGTTACCGGATTCGACCCAGGCGCGCATTTGCAGCTTCGAATGCACGTTTTGCGCGGACTGTACCGATACATTATTGCGCGGCATCTGCCCAAACTGTGGTGGTGAGCTGGTCGTGCGGCCGCGTCGCGTCGCCGAAAAGCTTGCCCTTTATCCGCCATCCACCAAACGCGTCCATCAACCAGCGGATCGCCAATACCGCCAGCACTCTCAGGATCAGGAAACACATTGACTTATAGCATCAAAGAAATTTTTTACACCTTGCAGGGGGAGGGCGCCCATGCCGGGCGACCCGCAGTATTTTGTCGCTTCTCAGGCTGCAATCTGTGGTCCGGACGCGAAAGCGATCGCGCCACCGCGGTCTGTAAATTTTGCGACACCGATTTCGTCGGTACCGATGGTGAACGCGGCGGCAAATACGATGCGCAATCGCTGGAGCTGACGATTAACCGGCTCTGGCCAAAGTCGTATACGGCCAGCAAGTACGTGGTGTTCACCGGCGGCGAACCATTGCTGCAACTGGATCAGGCGCTGATTGACAGCATGCACGAGGCAGGGTTCGAGATTGCCATCGAAACCAATGGCACGCTGCCGGTGCCGGCTGGTGTCGACTGGGTCTGTGTCAGCCCAAAAGTCGGATCGACCCTGGTGGTACAGCGCGGCAATGAATTGAAGGCGGTGATCCCGCAAGCCAACCAGAATCTGGCTGACTATGAAGCACTGGCTTTCGATAACTTCTTCGTGCAACCGATGGACGGCCCCGATCTCGATCGCAATACCCAACTGGCGATTGATACCTGCAAAAACAACCCAAAGTGGAAGTTAAGCTTGCAGACCCATAAATTATTGCAGATTCCGTAAGAAACCATTTTGGTATATAACCCGCCATGCTGACCATTACCCGCAAACTCGAATTCGACGCCGGACACCGGATTCCCGACCACAAGAGCCAGTGCCGCAACCTGCACGGCCATCGCTATACGCTCGAAATCACCTTGCTTGGCGCGGTGATCGACGAGGAGGGCAGTTCCGACAACGGCATGATCATGGATTTTTCCGACATCAAGGCGTTAGCCAAGCAGCATCTGGTCGATGTCTGGGATCACGCCTTCCTGGTGTATGAAAAGGACAGCAAGGTGCTGCAATTCCTGAATAGCCTCCCTGACCATAAAACAGTTGTCATCAACTGTATTCCGACCGTCGAAAATCTGGCGAAAACTGCATTCGACATCCTGAAGGCGGCGTATCAGGACCGCTTTGGCACCGGTTTGCGGCTGCATAAGCTGGTACTGCACGAGACGCCGAATTGCTGGGCCGAGATCAGTGAAGACTAAATGCGCGATGCTTGAATCCGGCGTAACGGTGACCGAGATGCCCGACGACGCGATTGCGACCGCGGCGGACGGTCGCGACACCATCTTCATGCGACTGGCGCTGGACCAGGCACACAATGCGTGGACGCTGGGCGAAGTGCCGGTGGGCGCGGTAGTGGTCAAGGATGGCGTGGTGATCGCGACCGGTTTCAATCAGCCGATTGGCAGCCACGATCCGACCGCGCATGCGGAGATTGTCGCCTTGCGTGCGGCAGCCGAACTCCTCGGCAATTACCGCCTGCCCGATTGCGAGCTGTATGTGACCCTGGAGCCGTGCGTGATGTGCTCCGGCGCGATGCTGCATGCGCGCATGGCGCGCGTCGTATACGGCGCAGCCGACCCGAAAACCGGCGCCTGCGGCTCGGTCGTCAACCTGTTTGCACAACAACAGCTGAATCATCAAACGGACGTGATCGGCGGCGTGCTGGCAGAAGACTGCGGCGCTTTGCTGAAAGGCTTCTTTGCCGAGCGCCGCAGCCAGGCGCAACGCCGCACGTCCGGGATCGACGACGGCCTTGATTCCGCTGTCTGAGATTACTGTGCGCTTTAGATACTCGGCCCTGTATATTTAAATGCCGTTATTACAATTAGGGGAGTTAATATGTTTTTGCATATACTCCCTCAATGTGAGTCGCATATTGCGGCAGATTCCTCAACACATAGCGAAAATGGTGCACGCGGATGAGCGCAAACATGTCCAATAACAAGATCGGGATCGCCATCGTCGCGCCGGCCGGTTTCGCGCCGGATCCGGCTGCATTACAGCGTGGCATCGCAGCGCTGGAGGCGCAGGGTTGCCGGGTACACAATTATTACGATCCGGCCGAAAAATTCCAGCGTTTCGGCGGCACCGATGCGGCACGACTTGCGCAGTTTCATGCGGCGGCAGCGGACCCCGAAGTGCAGATCGTGATGGCGCTGCGCGGCGGCTACGGGCTGTCACGCCTGCTGCCTGTGCTCGACTACAACCTGCTGGCAGAGAGCGGGAAATTGTTTGTCGGCCATAGCGACTTGACCGCGTTTCAGATGGCGCTGCTGAAACATACCGGCGCAGTGAGTTTTTCCGGGCCGATGTTGTGCGATGACTTTGCCCGCGAAGCGCCGAGCGATTTCATGTGCGGGCAATTCTGGCAATGCCTGATCGGCCCGACCCATGCCGTGACGAATTTGATCCCGCAGAATAATCCAGCGCTGGAGGTGAGCGGAACGCTGTGGGGCGGCAATCTCACCATGCTGACTCATCTGGTCGGCACGCCGTACATGCCGCAGGTCGATGGAGGCATCCTGTTTGTCGAGGACGTCAGCGAGCATCCGTATCGGGTCGAACGCATGCTGCTGCAACTGCTGTATTCGGGCGTGCTGGCGCGCCAAAAAGCAGTATTGCTGGGTGATTTTTCCAATTATCGCCTCGGCGATTTCGACAATGGCTACGATTTCGACGCGATGCTGGCCTACTTCCGGGCGCAATCGCCGGTGCCGGTGCTGACCGGGCTGCCGTTTGGTCACGTCCGCGACAAGGCGACCTTGGCCGTCGGCTGCCAGGCGACGCTGCGTTCGGATACGCAGAACTGGCAGCTGACGATGCGCGGCTACCCTGTGCTGGAATGCTGACAGGCCTTCGTTTGGCGGCCGCTCCCGCGTGCCGTGCGCAAGCGGAAAAATAGATCGAGCAAGCTTGACCGCCACGCCGGTCCGATCAGTGTCGCAAGGATCGCATCCAGATGCAGGAAGTTCGCGCTGCGCGATGTTCTGTCGGGATAGCCGAACCATCCTCCTGGATTGCAGATTACAAGCGACCGCGAGCCGCTTTCGTGCGCGGCACGGCATTACGCCTGTCACATTGGGCGGGGAAAACCGCGCATGGTAAAATAAAAGGTTATCTAATTCTCGTTATAAAAGGCGTTATCAGTGCTTTCTACTGCAAATATCACGATGCAATTCGGCCCCAAGCCGTTGTTTGAAAACATATCCGTTAAATTTGGTGATGGCAATCGCTACGGCCTGATCGGCGCCAACGGCTGCGGCAAATCGACCTTCATGAAGATTCTGGGCAGCGATCTGGAGCCGTCGGCCGGCACGGTGATGCTCGACGTCAACGAACGTCTGGGCAAATTGCGGCAGGATCAGTTTGCGTTCGAAGAGATGCGCGTGCTGGACGTTGTCATGATGGGCCATACAGAAATGTGGGCCGCGATGGCCGAGCGCGATGCGATTTATGCCAATCCCGAGGCGACCGACGACGATTACATGAAAGCCGCCAACCTGGAAGCCAGATTCGCGGAATACGATGGCTACACCGCCGAGGCCCGCGCCGGCGAATTGCTGCTGGGTGTTGGCGTCTCGATCGACCAGCATCAAGGGCCGATGAGCAACGTGGCGCCGGGTTGGAAGCTGCGCGTACTGCTGGCACAGGCACTGTTCTCGAATCCTGACATCCTGCTGCTCGATGAGCCGACCAACAACCTCGACATCAACACCATTCGCTGGCTGGAAGATGTGCTCAACGAGCGCAATTCGACCATGATCATCATTTCGCATGATCGCCACTTCCTGAACCAGGTTTGCACCCACATGGCAGACATGGACTACGGCACGCTCAAAGTTTATCCGGGCAATTACGACGACTACATGTTCGCATCGACCCAGGCCCGTGCGCAGCAGCAGGCAGTCAACGCGAAAGCCAAGGACAAGGTCGCGGAACTGCAGGAATTTGTGCGTCGCTTCGCGGCCAACAAGTCGAAGGCACGCCAGGCCACGTCGCGCGCCAAGCAGATCGAAAAGATCAAGGTGGAAGATCTGAAGCCATCGAGCCGCGCCAACCCGTTCGTCCGTTTCGACGGTGAGAAGAAGCTGCATCGCCAGGCAGTCGAAATTGCGGGTCTGACCAAGAGTTACGATCGCACGATTTTCAACAACTTCAACCTGATGGTCGAAGCCGGTGAGCGGATCGCAATCATTGGGGCCAACGGCGCCGGCAAGACCACGCTGCTGCGCTGCATGGCGTCGCAGGTGACCGGTCTGGCGGCCGATAAGGGCATGACCAAATGGGCCGAGCATGCCAACATCGGTTACATGCCGCAAGATCCGACCGAAGACTTTGCGAGCGACAAAAATCTGACCGACTGGATCGGGCAGTGGACCAAGGAAGGCGACGACGACCAGGCGGTACGGTCGATCCTCGGCCGTCTGCTGTTTGGCGGCGACGACGTCAAGAAATCCGTAAAGGTCCTGTCCGGTGGCGAAAAGGGCCGCATGATGTATGGCAAGCTGATGCTGGGCCGGCACAACGTGTTGCTGATGGACGAGCCGACCAATCATATGGACATGGAGTCGATCGAATCGCTCAACATCGCGCTCGAAAAATACGCCGGCACCCTGATTTTCGTGTCGCACGACCGCGAATTCGTGTCATCGCTCGCGACCCGGGTGCTGGAAGTGAAGGAGGATCAGATTATCGACTTCCACGGTAACTACGAGGATTACCTGACCAGCCAAGGCATCGACTAAGTTTATCGATACCCAATAAAAAACGGCGCGGAGAAATCCGTGCCGTTTTTTTTAGGCCGTCATGTGCGTTGCCGTTTTGCGTCCATTGTGCGTCTATTTGATGGCGCTGGACCGGGTCGCGATGGACCGGGTCGCGTTGGACCGCGGTCGATCAGTGTTTGTTCAGTGCCGCCGCGTCGGCGTGCAATAGCAACAGATCGAGACGATCGCGCAAGCCGCGCGCGATGTCGTTGCCTTTTGCCTTCAGTACCGCTTCCAGATATGGCTGCCGCAATTCGCGGAAATCGGCCACTGTATTGGCGCGCTCGACCTTCAGTTGCAAGGTAAAGCCACGCAAACCGATGGTGCTTTTAATCGTTTCATTGAAAAACGCGTGCAGCGCCTGAATTGTATTTTCGCCGGCGCGCAACGGCCCATTAGTCTCAGATAGAACACGCGCATCTTCTGCCGGCAATCCGGTGCCGCGCCGTTCTCCGGGGACAGTCATGGATACCGCGGACTCCGCCGCGAGTGGTGTTGCTGGTGCCGTTGCAGGTGCAGCCGCGGGCGCTTGAATCCCGTTGATGAAGCCGCCGTCGAGCAATTCGTTGACGCTCTGAATGTCGAGCCCAAGGCCAACGACTTTTTTCAGCAAATCTTCGGTTGGATGTTTGCCATCGATCAATACCAGCAAGCTGCGCAGGCGCGATGCGAGTTGGTGTTTGCGCGTTGCAATTTCTTCGCGCCCTTTGTCCGATTTGTCAAAAATTAGTGTCGTCATGTGTTTATTGATGTGCGATGGGGAAAGGTTACGATCGCTGCCCGACTTGTTCACGCCGACCAGAACCGGGCGCAAATCCGGAATCGAATTTATAATAAAAAACTGTCATCGTTTTACGCCCACTGTCACTTCTGCAGCATGAAGCCTATCGGATTCAAAATCGAATTAAATCATCGAACAAGGCGACCGTGCTCATTTCGTTGCCAACAAGTTGCCGACATGCACTTCTAGTATCCTGCATATTTTCCCAAAATCATATATTTACGATAGCCAGACCCCAATAAAAAGGTTTTTCGATGACACAAACGACACAGTTCTATATCAATGGCGCCTGGGTCAAGCCTAGCCAGCAGTCACAGATCGACGTCGTCAATTCTCATACCGAGCAGGTGATCGCCCGTATTCCAGAAGCTACGGTACAAGAAGCGGAGCAGGCGATCGCCGCCGCGCGTGCGGCATTCGACGCATGGTCGCAAACACCACCTGAAGTGCGCGCCGATTATCTGCAAAAAATTGCGGATGGTCTGAAAGCGCGCAGCGAGGAGCTGGCGCAGACCATCTCGGACGAAGTCGGCATCCCGCTCAGAGTGTCGGGACGGCTGCAGGTCAGCGGACCGATCTGGCAGTGGGGGAATTACGCGAAAATCATACAAAGCTTCGAGTGGCAACAGCAAGTGGGTAATTCCTTGGTGGTGCGGGAGCCGATCGGCGTGGTGGCGTGCATTACGCCATGGAATTTCCCGTTCAGCCAGATCACGCTGAAGGTTGCCGCGGCACTCGCTGCCGGATGCACGGTGGTGCTCAAACCGTCCGAAGTCGCGCCGATCAATGCGTTCATCCTGGCCGAAGTTATCCATGCTGCCGGGCTGCCGGCCGGTGTCTTCAACATGATCACCGGTTATGGCCCGGTGGTCGGCGAAGTGCTGGCGTCACATCCGGATGTCGACATGGTCAGCTTCACCGGTTCGACCCGCGCCGGCAAGCGCGTGGCGGAACTGGCCGCTGCCAGTGTCAAGCGCGTCGCACTCGAATTGGGCGGCAAGTCGGCGTCGGTGATACTGGACGATGCAGACTTCGAAAAGGCGATAAAGGGCACCGTCGGCGCTTGTTTCCTCAATTCCGGTCAGACCTGCTCGGCACATACCCGTATGCTGGTGCCGCACAGCCGCGTCGAGGAGGCGAAGGCTTTGGCCAAGCGTTTTGCCGACGGCTACACGGTCGGCGATCCGCGCGCCGAATCCACGCGCCTCCGCGTCGAGGAGGCGAAGGCTTTGGCCAAGCGTTTTGCCGACGGCTACACGGTCGGCGATCCGCGCGCCGAATCCACGCGCCTGGGCCCGCTGGTATCGGCAGTGCAGCGCGACCGGGTGGTGAGTTTGATTGAAAAAGGTATCGAAAACGGCATGGAATTGGTGACAGGCGGCCCCGGCGCACCGCTGCCGACCGGCTTTTATGTGAAGCCGACCGTCTTTGCGACCAATGATTCGAAAGCGGTGCTGGCACAGGAAGAAATCTTTGGTCCGGTACTGACCATCATCCCTTATCAGGACGAAGACGATGCGATTCGCATCGCCAACGACAGCATTTACGGTCTGGGCGGCGCTGTCTGGAGTGGCGATGAGGATCGCGCGGTGCGGGTCGCACGTCGCATCCGGACCGGTCAGGTCGACATCAATGGCGGTGCGTTTAATCCACTGGCGCCGTTCGGCGGTTACAAGCAGTCGGGGGTGGGGCGCGAAAATGGCTGCTACGGATTGGAGGAATATTTGCAGTTCAAGGCCTTGCAAATGACGAGCGCTGCTGCCTAGACCTATATACTCCCTATGTTATCGGCTGCGTGAGCCAGTATACATTCTGAATTTCAATATACTCATGAATGTGTCGTTACAGTGGCGTGCGCGGCAGACACGGATCCGATTTGTTGGCATAAAATGTAGTTAGGCAAAAAAATCACACCAGACAGCGGGTCTTAACCTTGGTTGGATGACCCAACCATGGCGAGGAAACTCGGGACCAGTGTTCAGTTAAATCGATTTTTGTATCAGACCCACATCAATAAGCGCGACAGAACCATGCAGACTCAATCCATCAAAACCGTCGAATTCGAGCGCCCGCAAATGGATCGCGGCGCCAGTTGCACGGCCCAAGCGTGGGCGCGCACCCCGGCCACGCCGACGCAGGCAGAAAGAGCCGTGCTCAAAGAACGCATCAGACGCCTGCTGAAGGAGCGTGGAGCAGTGCTGGTCGCGCATTACTATGTCGATCCGGATATTCAGGATCTGGCCGAGGAGACCGGCGGCTGCGTGTCCGATTCGCTCGAAATGGCGCGCTTTGGACGCGATCACCCGGCCAAGACGCTGGTCGTCGCCGGCGTGCGTTTCATGGGCGAAACCGCGAAAATTCTCAGCCCTGAGAAACGCGTGCTGATGCCCGATTTGGACGCCACCTGTTCGCTTGACCTTGGCTGTCCGGCCGATGAATTCGCCGCCTTCTGCGATGCCCATCCCGACCGCACCGTGGTGGTGTACGCCAATACCAGCGCAGCGGTCAAGGCCCGCGCCGATTGGATGGTGACCTCGTCCATCGGACTGCAAATCGTGGCCCATCTGCACGCACAGGGCAAAAAAATCCTGTGGGCGCCGGACAAGCATCTGGGTAGTTATATCCAGAAGCAGACCGGCGCCGACATGTTGCTGTGGCAGGGTTCCTGCTTGGTGCATGATGAATTCAAGGGCATCGAATTGGAATTGCTGAAGCGCGAGCATCCACACGCCAAGGTGCTGGTGCATCCGGAATCGCCGGCGGCGGTAGTGGCGCTGGCCGACGTGGTGGGCTCGACCTCGCAAATGATCGCCGCCGCGCAGACACTGGATGCGCAAGAATTCATCGTCGCCACCGACAACGGCATCCTGCACAAGATGCGGTTGGCCGCGCCCGGCAAACGCTTCATCGAAGCGCCGACCTCCGGCAACAGCGCCACCTGCAAGAGCTGCGCACACTGTCCGTGGATGGCGATGAACGGACTGCAAAATCTGGCCGACGTGCTGGAAAATGGCGGTAACGAGATTCACGTCGACCCCGCCATCGGTAAGCTGGCGGTCAGAAGCATCGACCGCATGCTCGACTTCGCGGCACAACAAAAAGCCAAGGTGCGCCCAAGCAGCGATTTGGCACAAGAACAAAAATTATTTTCAGGAATAGGTCCTGCATGAGCACCTTGAAGAATCCGCACGCGCCGTTCGATCCGGCGCTGGCCGCTGCATTTGAAGCCAATATCGCGGTAGCCTTGAGCGAAGATATCGGTAGCGGCGACCTCACCGGATTGCTGGTGCCGGAGAACGAACGGGTCAAGGCGCGCGTCATCGTACGTGAGGCCGCCGTGCTGTGCGGCGCCGCGTGGTTCGAGGGCGTGATGGTCAGCATCGATCCGCATATCCGTATCGACTGGCGCTATGAGGAAGGCCAGATGATGAGCGCCGACAGCGAGGTGTGCTCCATCGATGGCCCGGCACGCAGCCTGTTGACCGCTGAGCGGGCAGCGCTAAATTTCCTGCAGTTGCTGTCCGGCGTCGCCACCGCGACCCGCCGTTACGCCGACGTGGTCAAGGGCACCCGTGCCGCTGTGCTGGACACCCGCAAGACCTTGCCGGGGCTGCGACTTGCGCAAAAATATGCGGTGCGCGTCGGGGGCGGGCAGAACCAGCGGCTGGCGCTGTACGACGGCATCCTGATCAAGGAAAACCATATCGCCGCCGCTGGCGGCGTGACCCAGGCGGTGCTTGCGGCGCAAACCGTAAACCAGAAGCTGCCCACCGGCGTCGCGATCCAGGTTGAGGTCGAAGACCTGCAGGAACTCGAGCAGGCACTGGCGGCCGGCGCGACGTCGGTACTGCTCGATAATTTCACGCTGGACGCGATGCGCCAGGCAGTGCAGGTCACGGCGGGCAGGGCGCTGCTGGAAGCGTCCGGTGGCGTCAATCTGGAGACCGTGCGCGCGATTGCGGAGACGGGGGTCGACCGAATTTCGATCGGCAGCCTGACCAAGGACGTACGGGCGACCGATTATTCGCTGCGGATTGTGGGCTAGTTTAACGCCGCCTCTTCCATCAGCGCCGCGCCAGCGGCGCGTAGTCTGGGAAAAATTCCCGCAACAGGAATTGCTGCAGTTCGCGGCTGTGTTCTGGTCTAGCGCTGAGTGTCACTTCCTTGCCCAGGCGATGTGAATCCCAGATAAAATCGTCCGACTTCTTGCTACGGATGATTTCGATCATTTTCTTCACCACTGCCGTTTCGATATCGAGCTCGCCACCCTGATCTACCGCGACCATCTGGCTCCAGTTTCGGCGGAAATTCGTGTTCCAGCCGCGGAACAGGAATTCGGCATGGTTCAGGCCAACATTGCGAAGCTGGAACAGGCCGCCGCTATCGTCGCGCTCCGCGCCGGGCCCGTGCTTTTGCGAGAACGTGACGTTTTCTCTCGCGATCCGATTGGCGCGCTGGTTAGCGTCTTCGGCTGGCGGCGTGTTCTCGGTCTCGGTCGAAGGCGTCGGCTCGGCAGCGGCGCGGCGTTTCCGCGCCGCCTGCACGTAGGCAAACATGTCGTCGGGCGCGGATGCATCCGGTTTCGTGGCCGGCGCCGGTGCGGGCGCCGGTTCGGCGATCGCGTTTTGCGCTGCCGGGAGAGCGATCGCGGCCGGATTTTCGGGTGTCTTGGCCTGCTTCGGCGGCGGGATTTTTTTCGGCCTGGGTGCAGTGGTTGGGGGCTTCGGCGGTGTCTTGCGCGCAGGCGCAGTCGGTTTCGGCCGCCGCTCGGTCGGATTGGCCGCCAGCGGCGACAGATAGACCATCGTGCCGCCGGCAGCCGCGCGCTGCGCCGGCTTGATAATCATCGGGTCGCGATGCATGACAAACCAAAGTGCTATCCCGTGCATCAGAAGGCTCAGCAGGATGCCGGTCGCGATCGAACTGCGGCGCTTCGATGGGTTGCCATATGCAGGCGCGCCCAGCGTGCGCAGATCGGGGGAGTTTTTTGTCATTGTTGCGAAGAGTGGCTATCCGGATGTGACGGCGCCCCGCTCCTGAAGTTCAAAAGGATCACGCTCTTGCCGGCATATACTCCGTCAACAACGGCGTTAGCCCGCAAGTATAATCGTGAACCTCATCACATACTGTAACGAATTATTGCGCTTCAGATTTAGCGCCGGGCCGGCGACAAGACGCTGGGCAAGGCCTTGGGCAAGGTCTCGGGATAATCGCGGCTAAAATGCAAGCCACGGCTTTCACGACGCGATAGCGCGCTTTCGATGATCAGCGACGCGACGTCGACCAGGTTGCGCAACTCCAGCAAATCGTGCGTGATGCGGAAATGGGCGTAATACTCGTCTATTTCTTCCTTCAGCAGCCGAATCCGGTGCTGCGCGCGCTCCAGTCGCTTGGTGGTACGCACGATGCCGACGTAGTTCCACATGAAGCGCCGCAACTCGTCCCAGTTGTGCGCGATCACGACCTCCTCATCGGCGTCGGTGACGCGGCTCTCGTCCCAGGCCGGCAACGGCGGCAGGTCGACCTTGGGCTGGCGTTCGATATCCTGCGCGGCCGCGCGGCCCATGACCAGGCATTCCAGCAGCGAATTGCTGGCCAGCCGGTTGGCGCCATGCAGGCCGGTGCAGGTGGTCTCGCCGACCGCATACAAGCCGCGCAGGTCGGTGCGGGCATGTAAATCCGTGACGACGCCGCCACAGGTGAAGTGGACCGCCGGCACGATCGGGATTGGTTGTTTCGTGATGTCGATGCCGAATGCGAGGCAACGCGCATAGATCGTCGGGAAATGTTCTTTCAGGAACTCCGGCGACTTGTGGCTGATGTCGAGGTGGACATAATCGAGCCCGCGCTTCTTCATTTCAAAGTCGATGGCGCGTGCCACCACGTCGCGCGGCGCCAGTTCGGCGCGCGCGTCGTGGGCCGGCATGAAGCGGGTGCCGGCGGCGGCGCCAGCTTCCGGCGGCAGGACCAGTAGACCGCCTTCGCCGCGGATCGCCTCGGTGATCAGGAAGGATTTGGCATACGGGTGGTACAGGCAGGTCGGATGGAACTGGATGAACTCCATATTCGACACGCGGCAACCGGCGCGCCACGCCATCGCGATGCCGTCACCGGTCGCGGTGTCCGGGTTGGTGGTGTATAGGTAGACCTTGCCGGCGCCGCCAGTGGCCAGCACCGTTTGATCGGCGGCAAAAGTGAGCACCTGGCCGGTGGCTTCATCCTGCACGTACAGACCGTAGCACTGCGACGCGCCGTGACGAGATGCATGCGCGGCGACGATCTTGTCGGAGGTGATGAGGTCGATCGCACAGTGATGCTCGAACAGGCTGATGTTCGGATGCGAGCGGACTTTCTGTTCCAGCGTGACCTGCACCGCATGGCCGGTGGCGTCGGCGGCGTGGATGATGCGACGCTGGCTGTGGCCACCTTCGCGGGTCAGGTGATAACCCATTTCGGCCGAGTCGTCGCGGGTGAACGGCACGCCTTGTGCGATCAACCATTCGACCGCTTCGCGCCCGTGTTCGACGATGTAGCGGGTGGCTGGTTCATCGCACAAACCGCCACCGGCGATCAGCGTATCCGAGATGTGTTCGCCGTAGCTGTCGTGCGAATCGAGCACTGCGGCGATACCGCCCTGCGCCCAGTTGCTGGCGCCATCGAGCAGCGCGCGCTTGGAAATGACTGCGACTTTGCGTGTTTCTGCCAGATGCAGGGCGACCGACAGACCGGCCAAGCCGCTGCCGACGATGGCGACATCAAATTTCATGAGATTCATTTTTATTGAAATTGCGATAATTGCGATTGGTAGCGCGACCAATGACTATAGTCGATTTGGCGAGATTTTGCCGTGGATCGTGTTGCTGCATGATAATTGAACGGCTTCAGGCGACCAGGAAATTACGTGGAAAGCGCAGCAGCTCCTCGGCTTCGTCGGCAGAAATGGCGGGCGAGAACGCATAACCCTGTCCCAGATTGCAACCCAGTCTATTGAGCTGTTTCACATGCTCAATGGTTTCGACCCCCTCTGCAACGGTCTCCAGATTCAGGGCCTTGGATAACGCGACGATCAGCCGCACGATCTCGGCATCGCCCTTATTTTCTCCCAGTCCATGTACGAACGCGCGATCGATTTTCAGCACGTCGATCGGGAGTCGCTGCAGATAGGCGAGCGACGAATAACCGGTACCAAAATCGTCCAGCGCCAGACGCAGCCCCAGCTTTTTCAACATTGTCAGGTTTTCTATGGTCTGCACCGGATTGGCCATGACCGCGGTTTCGGTCAATTCGAGCTCCAGCGATTGCGGACGGATATGACTGGTGGAAAGGATGCGCGTAACTTCGGTCAGGAAAGATGAATGCAACAACTGACGCATCGACACATTGACCGCGATAGTGATATTACCCATGCCCGGGTATTGCTCTTGCCAAGTGGCAAATTGTTGGCAAGCCTGTTCCAACACCCATAAGCCGATTGGTACGATCACGCCGGAATGTTCGGCGATCGGGATGAATTCGGCCGGCGAAATATGACCATATTCCGGGCTGTCCCAACGCAGCAGCAATTCGAAACCTTGCAAGCGCCCCGTCTGCAGGCAGGCCTTGGGCTGGTACGCCACAGTCAGTTCGTTGCGTTCCAGCGCAAAGCGCAGCGCGACGTCCATCTGAGCGCGCTTGGTGGTGCGGCTTTGCAGTGCCGAATCGAAAATTTCAACACGATTGTGGCCCAACTCCTTGGCCTGGTACATCGCGGCATCGGCATCGTGGATCAGTTCGGCCGGGCTGGTATGGTCCGACCGCAGCATCGCGACGCCGATGCTGCTGCCAATCTTGACCAAGACGTCGTCGACTACCAACGGCAGCGACATGGCTTGCAGCAACGATTGCGCCTTGGCGTTCGCTTCCAGCATTGATGCATTGGTGAGGACCACGAACTCGTCGCCGCCAAAGCGGGCAAAAAAGTCGGATGGGTGCAAATGCGCCTGAATCCGGTGCGTGATTTCCTTCAGGCATTTGTCCCCGAACTCGTGACCGTGGATGTCGTTGACGTTTTTGAAACCGTCCAGATCGCAGAACAGCAGCGCCAATTTCAGGTGATGTCCACGCGTGCGGTCGATCGCGTCGCTGATTTCTTCGAGCAGATAACGGCGGTTTGGCAGGCCGGTCAGCGGATCGTGCAAGGCCTGATGTTTCATCCGCAGTTCGAATTCCTTGCGGGTGGTCACATTACGCGTGACGTCGAGCACACCGACCGTTTCACCCTGTGCGTCGCGCAGCGGGTATTTATTGGTGCGGTACCATCGTTGGGCATTCTGGCGCCAGAATCCCTCGCTCTCCAGGTCTTCCAGCGGCTCGCCCGACTCGATCACAGCGGTGTCCTGCTGGTGGATTTTTTCAGCAACCTCATGCGCCTTCGCCTCCTGGCCTTCCAGCACCCGGTTCAGCAATACCTCATAGACCGTTTTGCCACGTACTTCATCTTCGGATGAAAAACCGAAGCGCCTTTGGAAACCGACGTTACTGATCGTAAAGCGACCGTCGGTATCCTTGGCGTAAATCATCGCCGGATTATGGTCCAGCACCGCGTGCAGCAAAGCGCGCTCCTGCTCCAGCTTCAGCTCCGCGGTGCGCCTGAGCGTCACATCCTTGGTGCCGAACACGAGGCCATGAATGGCTGGATCGTGCATCATGTTGTAGCCGCGCGTTTCGAGCCATAACCATGTGCCGTTCTTATGCTGCATGCGGTGACAGATGAAGATGCTGCTGTTGGGCGTCTGCGCCAGGAAGCGCAATTTTTCCTGATGCTCCTTCAGGTCGTCCGGATGCACTTTCGGCTGCACATGCGCTTGCGTGATTTCGTCGACCGTATAGCCGAGCATGTCCTGGATCGCCGGACTGATGAACATCGGTGTGTAATGGTCGTCCGTCATCAGGAATACGTGCTGGGTCACATGCACGATCGCTTCAAAGCGCGCGCTGTTGGTCCTGGCGTGGCGAATTGCGGAGACATTGATCAGCAGCACGCGCGACAGCAGGATCGACAGCATACCGATGAACAGAATCTGGAACAGCGAGGGTAGCCAGTCGCCAAGCGGCATACCGATGGCGAGACTGAGCCCGCATCCGATCAGCGCCAGCGCTGTCAATGGCGCTACCGCCAGCCAGCCTTCGACCACCAGCGGGAATAATGCCGCCATCGCCACCAGCCAGGGCCAGGGCAGTGCCGGGACCGTGCGTTGCAGCGTTAACACCGTAATGATCAGGTTGGCGACCACAAATTCCAGCAGCACCTGACCGCGGCCGATCGCCACGGCTTTAAAGCGAAAGAAACGCGCCAGCGTCGCAAAGAACAGGAACATCAGGCAGATGCCGGCGATGCTGCTGGTATCCGATAACACCGGTAATTGCCCGTATGACGACATGGCCAGCTGCAGCAACAGTGTCACATAAAAAATAGGCGACACCAGGCGGAATATTTCAACCCCGGTGATGATGTCCTTGAACGGTAAAAAATTGCGTTTCATCGTTTAGTTGTCTGGCAGCACCGGTCTGATCCGGACTGCCGCTTCCTTGGCGTGACGCCGTGCGGTGCCGACATCATCGGCGCTGGCGAGCGCGACACCCATGCGACGGCGCGCGAACGATTCCGGCTTGCCGAACAGCCGGATATCGACGCCCGGCACCCTCAACGCGTCGGCCACCCCTTCAAACGCGATGCCGAGTGCCTCGTGCTGGCCGTAGATCACGGCTGACGCTGCCGGGTTCCTCAACGCAACATTGACCGGCAGGCCGAGTATCGCCTTTGCGTGCAGTTCGAACTCGCTCTGCACCTGGCTCGCCATCGTCACCATGCCGGTATCGTGCGGCCGCGGACTGACCTCGGAGAACCACACCATATCGCCTTTGACAAACAATTCGACCCCAAAAATGCCGAGACCGCCGAGATTGTCAGTCACTTTTTGGGAGATTTCGCGTGCCTTGGCGAGCGCCGCCGCGGGCATCGGATGCGGTTGCCACGATTCGACGTAATCGCCTTTTACCTGCAGATGGCCGATCGGTTCGCAGAAATGGGTTTCGACTGCGCCATCGGCGCCGATGGCGCGTACCGTCAACTGGGTGATCTCGTAGTCGAAATCGATGAAGCCTTCGACGATTACCCGGCCAGCGCCGACTCGTCCGCCGGCCGCCGCATAGTCCCAGGCGTCGGCAACTTCGTCCGCGGCGTCGATCTTGGACTGGCCCTTGCCGGACGATGACATGACCGGCTTGATCAGGCAGGGAAAACCGATCTCGGCGCACGCGGCCTTCAATTCCGCCAGCGTGTCGGCGAAACGGTAGGGTGACGTCGGCTGGCCCAATTCTTCCGCCGCCAGTCGTCGAATGCCTTCGCGGTTCATGGTCAGCCAGGCGGCGCGTGCGGTCGGAATCACATTGACCTTGCCGGCGCGCTCCAGGTCGACCAGGGTCTGGGTGGCGATCGCTTCGATTTCAGGCACGACCAGATCGGGTTGCTCTTGCGCGATCAGGGCCGCCAGCGCCTTGCCGTCCGTCATGTCGATCACATGAGCGCGGTGCGCCACCTGATGGCCGGGCGCGCCCGGATAACGGTCCACCGCAATCACTTCGACGCCCAGCCTCTGCAGCGCAATGATGACCTCTTTGCCAAGCTCGCCCGAACCGAGCAACATGACTTTGGTGGCGGACGGCGATAAGGGCGTGCCAAGGCGGTTCGGTATCTTCATATGGGCTGTCGGGAATGGAGGTCGGATGCTAGTCGAAATTAAACAAAAACAGGCACGGGTGATTGCCCTGAGGAAAATCTGTTTGGGCAATAAAATGGCGTAACCGACAATATCAAATTTTTGCAGTTTTGGACAGCCAAACCGTCATGCTTGCTGCAGAGCAGCATATGCTAAACAGTCGGCGCTTCATGGTTTGCGCTGCGTTGATTCAATGCGAACCGATGCGTTTAATTGTGTATTTGCGGTATCAAAAAACGGTCCAGCTGATTCGCAAAAAGCTGCCGGTCGCGTTGGCTAAACGGCGCGGGGCCGCCAGTTTCGAACCCGCTGCTGCGCAGTTCCTGCATCAGGTTGCGCGTGCTGAGGCGCTCACGGATGTTGTCCGTGGTATAGAAATCGCCGTGCGGATCGAGTGCATGCGCACCCTTTGCCAGCACCTCGGCCGCCAGCGGAATGTCGGTCGTGACCACCAGGTCGCCGACCTGAACCAGCGCCACAATCTTGTTGTCGGCGACATCAAAACCGGACGGCACCTGAAGCGTCCTGATCAACAGTGACAAACAGTGACGGCGCAATGCGGTGCGTCTTGTTGGCGACCAGTGTGAGCATGCAGGAAGTGCGTTGCGCGGCGCGAAACAGGATTTCCTTGATGACGAGCGGACAGGCGTCGGCATCGATCCAGATTTGCATGTGGTGTCCAGTGGAAGGCGGACGTCGCTTTCGTGACGATCCGTTTTGGCCTGCGTGGCATATTACGATGATTTTTTATCATCGCAATACACCATCCAGTATTTTTTAATGCCCAATGACTGCGCGGGGAATACGCCTGTTTTGACAGATACTCCTGTCAAAATGCAGGTAATTCGGTGACCGGGAGCGCCTAGCTCGCAAAATTGCTCTTGCTGCTGACGCGGCGCGGGTCGCCGCGACGATCGACCGTATGCAAGGTCACTGGGCGGCGCCAGATGCGTTCGACGTAATCGAGGACCCGCATCGCACTGTCGGTGTCGAGGCCGCCACCGTCGCTATTGGAATCGTGCGTCAGTTCCAGGCTGCCGTCGAGGTGCAGCAGGCTGGCAGCCACCCTTGGTGCGCCGTAATTGAATTTGGGCGCGAGGATCGCTTCTCGCACCGCGTGAATGTCGCGGTCGGCGATCTTGATTTCACCATCCTGATCGGCCTGATAGACGAACAGTCCCAATTTTTCCGCCAGGTCCTCGTCGAGATAATTGCGGATGAAGCCGAAGTCGTCCTCTTCCTTGCATATTTGGCGCGCCGCCGCCAGGCCGCGGGTTTCGATGATGTGTTCCCACATCGAAAAGCCGAGGTGATACGGGTTGATCGACAACGCGACCTGGTCTCCGCTGGCATACGGTCGCACCACGTCGGAGTGGGCCTTGATGGCGGACAGATACAAGTCGTGCGGCAGAAAATCGGCCTCGCGCAGCAGTCGTGCATGCCAGTACGAGGCCCAGCCCTCGTTCATGATCTGGCAGGCAAAGACTGGATAAAAATAATACGATTCTTCGCGCACAGCGAGGAAGATGTCGCGCTCCCAGCCTTCCAGATCGGGCGCATAGTTGGCGATGAACCACAGCAGATCGTATTCCGGTTGCGGCGGAATCGGCGCGCGTGAATATGTCGGCTGCGGTCTCGATGCCGTTTTCTCGCCAGGCAGATTCTGGTAGCGCTTCTGAAAAGCGGCGGGTTCGAAGCCAGCGCCGGCAGGTACCGCGCCGTTGTTGGTGTCGTACGGGCGGCGGTGCAATTCCTGATTAATGTCGATATGCGGCTCCAGCGCCAGCGCTGCATCAAGGATCGCTTCGACCCGTTGCTGACCGTACTGTGTCAGCGCAGCCTCGATCCGATGTGCACGTGCTGCGGCCTGCTCCAGAATATGACCGCCGGCCATTTCCATGAAGCGGGCGAACAGATGGTTGTTCTTGGCGAAATCGGCATGGCCAAGCACATGGGCGGTGACCAGCGTATTTTCCGGTAGCGAGTTGTTCTCGACCAGATAGGCATGGCAGGGGTCGCCCGGAAACATCACCTCGAAGATACGGGAATGTCCCATGCTCTGGCGGATCAGCTGATGGATGTAACGCACGCCGAACGACCAGTGGCGCATCCGTACCGGTAGCCCATAGACGGCGATTTCCATCATGAAATTGTTCGGGACCAGTTCAAAATCGACCGGGTAAAAATCCAGGCCGAGCTTGGTCGCGAGCTGCTCGATGCGCTCGGCATAATCCTTCAGTACAGGGGCGGGTGTGTTCATGGGTGTGCTCATGCCTGCGCTCCCGCGTGCTCTGCCTGCTGCACAAAAAATTTTCGGATGGCCTGCCAGACATCATTCGGATTAGCCAGCACGCTACTGCCGATCTGGGCGCCGTTGCGCTCGAGTTCATCGCATATTTTCATCATTTCTGTCTTGTTTGGCGGACGCATGCCCGGTAGCGTTTCGACATAGCCGATGTAGTTCATCTGTGCGGTCAAGTGGGCCAGGAGTTCTGCCGCGGCGCTGCGGTCCTCGGTGAAATTTTCGCCATCGGAAGCATAGAACAGGTAGCTGTTGTATTGAGCGGGGTCGAACTGCTGATGCAGCAATTCCTGTGTCAGATGGAAAGCGGTCGATGCCATCGTCCCACCTGAACCGGCGACCTGGAAAAATTCGCTTTCCGAAAATTCCCAGGCTTGGGTCGTATGTGCAATGAAACGGGTCTCGACTTTCGCGTACTTGCGGCGAATACCCTGCAACGCGAAGAAGAAGAACGTCTTGGCCAGTTTGCGTTCGGCATCAGTCATGCTGGCCGACACATCCACCGCGAAGATCACGACTGCATTGGTCACCGGCTTGTGACGCTTGACCAGTTGGCGAAAGCGCAGATCATCATTGGTGAATGGCGCCGGATTTACCTGAATCGCGCGCCGCTTGATCGCTTCCTTGATGGTGCGCCGACGATCCAGCCGCGAGCGGGCACCGCGCTTGTCCCAGCCTTCGCGCACCAGTTCCTGCTCATCACTGCCGCTGGAGCGCTTGGGAATGAGATCGGGCAGCTTCAGTTCTTCCCATAGCCAGTCGACGATGTCGTCAATCTTGAACTCGAGTAATAGCTTGACCCCGCCATCCTCGTTGCCGCCGCGCCCGTCGTCGCCGTCATTGTCGCCCGGGCGCGGGGAGGAGGGGCGCAACACTTCGCCCGCCTCACCTTCACCTTGACCGGCACCGGTCTGCGACTCCTTGTCGGCCAGCCGGAACCGCGCATGCTCCAGCAAGCGCACCGGCACCTGCACGGTGCGATCCTGGGAACCCGTGATGACATCCGGGCCGGCGATGATGTCGGCCAGATGGCCCTGGACCGCCTCGCGGACTTTTTCATTGTGCCGCAGCCAGTCACGTGCGCCGCGCGAGAACAACTCATACCACGGCGTTTCGGCAAGGATAGTGTTACGGTTCACATGCCTCCTTTAGACTCGAAAGTCAAGCCGCCACGTCAGGTCATTCCTGCGCCAGTAACGTGGTGACGTAGTTGAGCGCTTCACGTGCGCTATGCAGGTCGTAACCGTATTCGTCGACCAGCCGTTTTTCGACCACCGAGATCTTTTGCTTCACTTCTTCATCGGGGCGGGTATTCGAGCTGACCAACCGCAATACATCCCGTCGCTGCTCGAACAGATACTGCTGGACCGCCTCGTGCAACTGGGCGTGGCTGTCGAGCGTGAATTTTTCGCCGCGCTTGTAGGCGCCCATGGCCTTGCGCACGACCTCCTGCCGGAATGATTGCTTGCCGGAATCCGAAATCTGGATTTTTTCCTCGACCGCACGCAGGAAACGCTCGTCCGGTTTGCGCTCTTCGTTGGTGATCGGATCCTTGATCTGACGGTTGTCGAGCGTCGCTTCGACTTCATCCAGGTACTTGTTCAGCAAATCCTGCGCTTCCTGTTCGAATGACACGAACAGCGCCTTGTGCACGTCTTCCTTGACCCAGCGGTTATAAAAGTCCTTGCGTGCCAGCACCAGGTAATCGACCCATTTACGTTTCTTCTTGGCCTCGATGCGGGCATCGCTCTCAATCCCGTCCTTGATCGCAAGCAAGACATCCATCGTCGTCAGGCTCTTCACATCGGACTGGATGATCGCATTGGACAGCGCATTAATGACAAAGCGCGGCGAGATCCCGGACAAGCCTTCGTCGGGCAGCTTTTCCTTTTGCCTGATCCGGGTTGCTTCGGCCCGGTTGACGCCTTCGACTTCTTCATCCCCATGGATCCTGACCTTCTTGGTGAGTTCGGCTTCTTTGTCATCATTTTCATGCATCCGGGTCAGGATCGCGAACACTGCGGCCGCATGCAGCACATGGGGATCCAGATGGACGTCACGGAAGGCCGGTGCGGCCGATGAAATCAGTTTTTTATAGATCCGCGCCTCTTCCTTGTAGTTGAGCGTGTAGGGCACCTGGATGATCACCATACGATCCAGCAGCGCCTCGTTTTCGCTTTCCTGCAGGAACTTGCGGAATTCGGCCAGATTGGTGTGTGCGAGAATCGTTTCGTCCAGGAAAATCAGTGGAAAACGCGATACCTTGACGTTCTTTTCCTGAGTCAACGTCAGCAACAGGTACAGGAACTCGCGTTTGACCTTCAGGATTTCGATCATTTCCAACAGCCCGCGGCTGGCCGCGTAGACCGCGCCCGACCATGACCACGCCCTCGGATCGCCTTCATCGCCATATTCCGCAACCTTGGACAGGTCGACCGACCCGACCAGATCCGCCAGATCGGCGGTGGTGGGATCGTGCGGCGCATAGGTGCCGATCCCGATCCGGCCGGCTTCCGAGATGAAGATGCGTTCAATCGGCATCTGCATGAAATCGCCGTTGTATTGATCCTCGAGTCGCGCGCGGCAATACGGGCAGATTTCGCCGATGACTTCAACGCCGTAGGTAGTGCGGAACGATGGGCGCAGGGTGTGCGGCACCAGATGCAACGGTGATTCGTGCACCGGGCAACCCTGGATGCCATACAGTGCACCGGCATCGGTGTAACTATATTCTTCTAGGCCACGTTTCAGCAGGATTGCGAGGGTCGACTTGCCACCCGATGGCGGGCCCAACAGCAGCAGCAGGCGCCGCCCAACTTCAGAACCAGCGGCCGCTGCCTTGAAATAATCGACCACGCGCTCGATCGCTTCATCGACGCCGAACAATTCGTCCTCGAATAGCCGGCATCGGAAATGACCATGTTGGTCTTCACAGCCGGTCCAGCGGATCATGTCCCACATATATTGGTGCGAACTGCGCGCCACACCTTGCGTGTCGGCCGCCAAGATGCTGGAGACAAAGTCGGAAAACGGTCCAGACCAGTGTGCAGCTTTGTGATCCTTGGTAAACGCTACCAGGCTCTTTACAAAATTTTCTTGCTGTCCAACCCGATTTGGATCCAGATTATCGTGGTTCATCCTTATCCTCCCAACCCAAATGAAATTGGGTCCTGATTCAGGTATAGCGCAAAACCTTGGACATTTTTTTGACTATCATCATGTCTTCCATGAAATATGCGCCAAATAAACAACTTGCAATCACGGCAAGTGCAATATTTTCTCGTAAAAGCTAGTCGGCGAGGTCTGACCGACGCCCGACGCCTCCAAAAAATGCCAGCCCGTCATGTGGCCGGCGTACGGCTCGTTCCGAGGTTGTAGATCACGATGTGTGTCGTTTCCCATGACTGAAAAACACCCGCTCACAACAAAACCTCCCGTCGTTCAGAGGTATCAATATGTCGGGTCTCATCTGTTTAGGACCCGACAACTAGAAACTGATGATTCATTAATTGTATATTCATTCGGCAATTTTCCGCTGCAAAAGTTCATGCAAATATAGTCATAATCTGTAACGAATTGCATCATGGCGGACGCGGAAATCATTCACGGAAATTCTATTTTCGCGGGGATAGGGATAAGAGTGGTCTACATCCACTTTGTATGCAAGCAACAATTACAGTGGCAAAGTGCTGCCAGCAAGAAATCATTTGTCGTCGCGTTGGATGCAAGCTCCGATTACCTTGATTATAAAAAGGTAGCACTGCGGCGGTTAACCCGGCACGTCGCTGATGAGCAAGGCGATTACAGGCATTGCTTGCTCTGCGACTGTGGAAGAGCGCTTATTCCAGCAGGAAATTTTTTTGCGGCGCAGTCAGCAGGCCAGGGTCGCCCGCCGTTTCGTCCTTGAGGTCGACGCCGGACAATTGTCGCTTGTGTGACTCCGACAATAAATAGTGCAACTTGTAGGCGGCTTCCTCATAGCGCAGTCCAGCAGGGCGCACGTTGGAGATGCAATTGCGGCTGGCATCGGTCAGCCCGACGCGCGGCATCCAGGTTAGGTACAAGCCCATGCTGTCCGGCGAGCTTAATCCCGGCCGTTCGCCGATCAACACCACGACGGCCTTGGCGCCGAGCAATTCGGCCACTTCGTCGCCGACCGCAACCCGCCCTTGCTGGACGATGCTAATCGGTGCGATGGACCAGTTTTCCGCAGCGATCCGGCGCTGCAGGATAGTCAGGAATGGCGCTGCGTTCTGCTCGATTGCCAGGGCCGACAGGCCGTCAACCACCACGAATGCCACGTCGTACGGGCGTGCCGACTGCGGTTTTACTGGGGTCTTCAGTGCTTCCCGCGATGCGGCGTCAAGCCTGCGTCCCAAGTCGGGGCGCTGCAGATAGATGTTGCGGTCGGCGGCGGCGCTATGCAACGTTCGGCAAGACGTACCTTGTTCTTCAAGCGATGCGCTTAATGAACGTGCCAACTGCGGTACATCCAGAGCCAGATGTACCGCGTCGCGCGCCTTTGCATGCGCCAGCTGGAATGCCAGTTGTGCTGCGGTCGGCAAGCTCACGCCGGCACGCCCGAGGGCGATGCGGGCATCGGTAAATTGGCGCAGGGCTTCCCATGGGTTGGCGATGACGGGTGATTTTTTATCGTTCATTGCATGTTTTTATTCGCGGCATTGATGCGTCAGGCCGACTGGGACAGGCGTAATAATGCTTTGTCAAAAGATGGCGGCAAGGACGGATTCAGCCGGAACTGCCCGCCGCTGCTGAATATCTGCGTCTTCTGCAGCCATGCCTCGAATTCCGGCGCGGGCCGCAGGCCCAAGGTGCGGCGTGCGTACAGTGCATCGTGGAACGAGGTGGTCTGGTAATTGAGCATGATGTCGTCCGAGCCGGGAATCCCCATCACGAAGGTACAGCCGGCCACCCCGAGCAGGGTCAGCAGCACGTCCATGTCGTTCTGGTCGGCTTCGGCATGGTTGGTGTAACAGACGTCACAGCCCATCGGCAAGCCGAGCAGCTTGGCGCAGAAGTGGTCTTCCAGGCCGGCGCGGATGATCTGCTTGCCGTCGTACAGGTATTCGGGGCCGATGAAACCGACCACGGTATTCACCAGCAGCGGCTTGAACTGGCGCGCCACCGCGTAGGCACGGGTTTCGCAGGTCTGCTGATCGACACCGTGATGCGCATTGGCCGACAGCGCGCTGCCCTGGCCGGTCTCAAAATACATCACGTTATCGCCGACCGTGCCGCGTTTCAGCGACAACGCCGCGCTGCGCGCTTCGCCCAGCAGGTCCAGGCTGACGCCGAAGCTGCGGTTGGTGGCCTCGGTGCCGCCGATCGACTGGAACACCAGGTCTACCGGCGCACCGCGATTGATGGCTTCGATGGTGTTGGTGACGTGGGTCAGCACGCAGGATTGCGTCGGAATATCGTATTGGGCGATGATGTCATTCATCATCGTCACCAGCTTGATGACTTGCGGCACGTTGTCGGTGGCCGGATTGATGCCGAACACCGCATCGCCGCTGCCATACAGCAAGCCATCGAGCAGGCTGGCGGCGATGCCGCTGGCGTCGTCGGTCGGATGGTTCGGCTGCAGGCGGGTCGACATGCGCCCCGGCAGCCCAATGGTGTTGCGGAAGGCGGTCACCACGCGACACTTCTGCGCAACCAGAATCAGATCCTGGTTACGCATGATCTTGGACACGGCGGCCGCCATTTCCGGCGTGATGCCTGGCGCCAGTGCAGCCAGCGCGGCACCGTCCACCTCGTCGCCAAGCAGCCAATTGCGGAAGTCGCCGACCGTCAGGTGGCTGACCGGCGCAAAGGCGGCGGCATCGTGGCTGTCGATGATCAGGCGCGTGATCTCGTCGTCTTCGTAGGGAATCAGCGCTTCGCTTAGGAAGGTGGCGAGCGGTAATTCAGCTAGCGCCATTTGTGCCACTGCGCGCTGTTCCGCACTGTGCGCGGCAACGCCCGCCAGCATGTCGCCGGAGCGCGCCGGTGTGGCCTTGGCCATCAGATCCTTCAGGTCGCGAAAGCCGTAAGTCTTGCTGCCGACGGTGTGGGTGTACTGATGTGGTGGCACGGTACTTGTATTGGTCATGATGAGGAAATCCGTTGGGAGTGCTTCGGAGCGCTGCATCAGCGGCCCCGTCAACTTCGGCCTGTTGCGTTCGTCGGCAGCCTACCGCCGGCGAACGCTGACGGGCGCTGTTCATGCGGTCAATAGCGGTTCCGACTTGCCGAATTTGATGCTGGTTTCCACCGGCAGCCAGTTGCCCGTCGATTCCTGCCGTCCCTGCAACAGGAAACGCGGGTGCGCGGCCTGCAATTTCTCGGCAGCCAGCTTGGACAGATCGCCGATCTTGCCTTTTTTCATCCGATTGACGATCATGCCCAGCTTGGTATCCGGGAAGTCACGCAGCATGTCGTAATCACCGTCGCTGTCGCCGGCAACGAAAATTGGACCGTAGCCTTTTTTGCCGGACAGTTCGCGTTTGATCACTTCTGTTTTGCCCGGTCCCCAGTTTAGCGGCCAGCCTTTCAGGTAGGCATTTTTGTAGATCTCACCGTCACGCTCCAGGCGCAGGCCCAGGATATTTTGGCGCAGCACGTTGTAGCCGTATTTCGGCAGGCTGGCGAAGACGGAGACCACGTCTTCCAGCGATGCGGAGCTGACGTAGACATCGATGCCGTGATCGCGGAAGGTACCCATCAGACCGCCGATTTCGGTGCACAAGCGAATACCGTGAAAATGCGTGACGCTGACCACGCCGGCTTTACCGGGTTGCGCAGCGGGGCTGGTGTATTTGACTTTGGTCAGCGCCGCGCCTAACGCCGCATCATTCGACGCTTCGGTCAGTGCCTTCACGTCGGCGACGCTCATGTTGGCGAAGAAGTAGATCACCCACGGATAGCCGACATTGACGCCATGCGTGTCATTGACCGCTTCATACAGGTAATACAGTTTGGCGCGGAAATCCAGAAACTGGACCGTGGCACTGATCTCTTCCAGCGTTTTGTTGCCCGCGAACCCCTTGAAATTTGCGTGCAGGAAGGCATAGTCAGCGTCTAGATCGGCGCAGATTGACTCCAGGTCAACAACTGTGCCGGCCGCGTTCTTGAAATCGGCCGCGAACGGCCCGGACGGAACATTCTGACGGATGATCACGCTGAACTCGGCCGGGGTCAGCTTGAATGACAGCGTATTGATCTGATACATCAGCAGCGCTTCCTCACAGTCGTTCATGATGCTGGTATTGTCCCAGTCGAATACCGCATAAGGACGACGGCTGGCCTTGTAACCGGGCGCAGTGCTGCCGTGGCTTGCGATCAGGTCCGCTATCAGTTGTCGGTTGCGCGGCGACCATTTGGCGCGGTCCAGACCAACGCCAGTGTTCTTCGCCGGTGCAGCATTGCCTATCGCGGGCACGCCCGCTAATGCCGCACCGGCTGCGGTCGTCAGCAAGCCGCCCAAAAAGCCCCTTCGTTCTACTCCCTGTATCATTTTTTTCATTACGTGTATTCCTGATTAAAAAGTGGGGCAACAAAACTGTGATGCAAGCCAACGCATCGTATTCACGCTGGGCCTGGTTTCACTAGCGTTTGCTCAACGCATAATTTTAGAGCGCTTTGTTGATAGATAAAACCAAGGTGCCGGTTGCTGGATTCGACGACTCCGCCACGCCAGCCGAGTTGAGCGCGCCGGTCGTGTAGGAGTCATATACATTGGTCGCGCCCTTCGCCTTGGTGTAAGCGCCGGCCGCGGTCCAGCCGCCTTCAAATGTCTTGCTGACGCCGACCTTAATATCCTTCCAGTTCCAGATATTGTTGCCGGTGCCGGCGACGCGCCCATCGCCTGCATGCAGATTCAAGGTATAGCCGGAACCCATATCATAGTTGACGCCCACATCTAGATAGCCGGTGCCGCGCGCATTAGTTATACCGAAAAAATCCTTGGTGTAGGTGTAGTTGTATTTGGCGTACAGGAATTTGTAGGTGACGCCAAACGACAACTCGCCGTAGTCATATTTCGTCGCCGTCGCCTTATATTCGGCGCCGGGATATTTGTAATAGTAAATCATGCCGCTATAGCCGATATCGCCCGCAGTGGCCGCATAACCCGTATACAAATCCCATTCGAGCGTGCCGTTTTCAATGTAGCGATTGCTGATATTGGAGAGCCAGGTGCCGGCCGAAAAGCCGCTCGGGTGGGCATAGTCGAGGCCGCCTTGTAAGGCTGGCTGCCCCCAAGTCTGCCGAAATCCGCGCGAGATATATTGCGTTGCCAAGCTGACGTTGGCGGTAATCGGCCCGGTCGACGAGGCAACTGGTAAGGCCTTGTTGTCCGGTTCGGCCGTTTGCGCCTGCACCGCCGCCGCCAACAAGCTGAGACATAGTGCCGGCACGAGTTGATTGACTGAATACTTCATATTACGTCTTCTCTGATGATTTTTTGGTAGCGACAAAACAGCGATGGAGCAGCCTAAGAGTCCGTCGGACTCAGGGTATTTTGTAGCCGATTCTCCGGGGGGATGCCGAGCCCTAAGCCCGGCAGGCTCCTGGATCAGCTTCCGACCCACTCCGCTGCGGCAGAGACCGCGTTGTCGCGATGGTGGCCGGTCAACAGGAAGTAACCGTAACCGAGTGCCAGGAAAGCCACGAAAATGCCGAAAATCAAGAGATTGTAATAAATCATCGTGGCCATGCAGACGCAAGCGCCCAGTAGTGCGAAGGCTGGGAAGAATGGGTAAAACGGTGCACGGAAAGGGCGCGCCATGTTCGGCTCTTTGCGACGCAACTGGAACAGGCTCAGCATGCTGATGATGTACATCAGGATAGCGCCGAACACCGACATGGTGACGATATTGGCGGTCAGGGTCTGGCCGCCGATCTTGATCAGTTCATCGCTGTAAATGGCGGCGATGCCGATTGCGCCACCCGCCAGAATGGCGCGATGTGGGGTCTTGAAGCGTGGATGCACCTTGGCAAAATACGACGGTAGGTAAGCTTCCCGTGACAGCGCGAAAATCTGGCGCGAATAACCAAGGATGATGCCGTGGAAGGAAGCGATCAGACCGAACAGGCCAAGCCAGACCAGCATGTGCAGCCAGCCGCTGTGTTCGCCTACAATCAGTTTCATCGCTTGCGGCAACGGGTCGTTAATGTTGGCCAGTTTGGTCCAGTCACCAGCGCCGCCGGCAAATACCATTACACCGATGGCTAGCACCACCAGCGTCAGGATGCCGGTGATGTAGGCGATCGGGATCGAGCGTTTCGGATCTTTAGCCTCTTCTGCCGCCATTGCGACACCTTCGATCGCGAGGAAGAACCAGATCGCAAACGGAATCGCTGCAAACATGCCAGGAATCGACGCCAGGCTGAAGCTGTCTTGGCCGGACCAGCCACCCTTGGTGAAGTTTGCCATCGAGAAGCCGGGAGAAACCACGCCCATGAATACCAGTAACTCGAAAATCGCGAACAGCGTCACAACTAGTTCGAAAGTGGCGGCAATCTGCACTCCGATGATATTCAGTGTCATGAACACGATATACGCACCCAAGGCAGCCGTCTTGGGATCGAGTGACGGGAATTGCACGTTCAGGTAGGCGCCGATTGCCAATGCGATGGCGGGCGGCGCGAACACGAATTCAATCAGGGTGGCAGCGCCGGCCAGATAGCCGCCGGTCTCGCCGAAAGCGCGCTTGCTGTAGGCGAACGGTCCGCCTGCGTGCGGAATCGAAGTGGTCAGTTCGGTGAAGCTGAAGATGAAGGTGCCATACATCGCGGCAATGAAAATCGACGTGATGGTGAAGCCGAGCGTGCCGGCGGAGGCCCAGCCGTAGCTCCAGCCGAAGTATTCTCCGGAAATAACCAGGCCGACTGCAATGCCCCATAGTTGCAGGGTGCTGAGTACCGGCTTGAGCACGTGTCCACCGTGCAAGTGCGTATTTGGATTCATCTGTGTTCTCCTATCCTATCTAGTCTCTGGTGCCAGTAATAGTTTTAAAATCAGCCACATAGCGGCCAATCGGCGGACATGGCAATTGCCCTGGATTTACTATAACAATCCCTGTTTTCTGGCGTTATCGAATTTCGGCAAAGTTTCAGGACGACCTCTGGAGCGTGCTCCGGGCATAAGGAAGACTGACCGGATGTCTGGTGCACTCGGGCAATTGAGAGTCTGGGCCGTTGGAACTGGCCGATGACGCCATCTACGGCAGCGGCTTGCCTTGACTCTAATTTCTTCCGGATGCGGCAGCGTTTTCCTCATCCGAGAACAAACGCGAGCGCGTCAGAAAGCGCTTTCCGGTTCCGTTGTCGAGAGAAAACATGCCACCATTGCCGCTCACCACATCGATGATGAGCTGCGTATGCTTCCAGTATTCATATTGTTCCGACCCTATATAGAACGGCACACCATCCAGGTTGCCCAGATAAATGTCCGTTGCACTGATATTGAAGTCATCGGCCGGATAGCACATCGGCGCGCTGCCATCGCAACAGCCGCCGGACTGGAAGAAGAGCAGTGGACCGTGTTTTTGGCGCAGCGTCCGAATCAGCTCCAGCGCCGCCTCAGTGGCCAGAACGCGCGAAATAAGATGTTGCATGGACTACCTCCCAATCAAAAAACCTCAGGCGCACCCGGCATATTCGCTGGCGCGCCTGAGGCTTCACTTCAAATCGACGATCAGAAGAAACCCAGTGCTTTCGGGCTGTAACTTACCAACAGATTCTTGGTTTGCTGGTAGTGATCGAGCATCATCTTGTGATTTTCACGGCCGATGCCAGACTGCTTGTAGCCGCCGAATGCTGCGTGGGCCGGATAAAGGTGGTAACAATTGGTCCAGACGCGACCGGCCTGGATGCCGCGACCGACGCGGAAAGCGCGCGAACCGTCGCGGGTCCACAGGCCTGCGCCCAGCCCGTACAGCGTGTCGTTAGCGATTTCCAGTGCTTCGGCCTCATCCTTGAAGGTAGTGACCGAGACCACGGGTCCGAAAATCTCTTCCTGGAAGATGCGCATCTTGTTGTTGCCCTGGAATACTGTCGGCTTGATGTAATAGCCGCTTTCCAGATCGCCGCCGAGGTTGTTGCGCTCGCCGCCGGTCAGCATTTTTGCACCTTCCTGCTGGCCGATATCGATATACGACAGAATTTTTTCCAGCTGCTCTTGCGACGCCTGGGCGCCGATCATCGTCGCGCTATCCAGCGGGTTGCCCTGCTTGATGGCGGCGACGCGTTTCAACGCACGCTCCATGAATTTTTCGTAAATCGATTCCTGGATCAGCACCCGCGATGGGCAGGTGCATACTTCGCCCTGGTTCAGCGCGAACATCGCGAAACCTTCCAGGCATTTGTCAAAGAATTCGTCGTCCTGGTCCATTACGTCGGCAAAGAAGATGTTGGGCGATTTGCCGCCCAACTCCAGCGTGACCGGAATCAGGTTTTGCGCCGCGTATTGCATGATCAGGCGACCGGTGCCGGTCTCGCCGGTGAAGGCGATTTTGGCGATGCGCTTGCTGGAGGCCAGCGGTTTGCCGGCTTCCAGGCCAAAGCCGTTGACAATGTTCAATACGCCGGCCGGCAACAAATCCCCGATGATTTCGATCAGGACCATGATCGATGCCGGGGTCTGCTCGGCCGGCTTCATGACCACACAGTTGCCTGCCGCCAGGGCGGGTGCCAATTTCCATACTGCCATCAGAATCGGGAAGTTCCAGGGGATGATCTGGCCAACCACGCCTAAAGGCTCGTGGAAATGATAGGCATAGGTTTCTGCATCGATCTGTGCAACCGAGCCTTCCTGGGCGCGAATGCAGCCGGCGAAGTAGCGGAAATGATCAATCGCCAGCGGGATGTCGGCGGCCATGGTTTCACGGATCGGCTTGCCGTTATCGATGGTCTCGGCAGTGGCGATCAGTTCCAGATTCGCTTCCATGCGATCGGCGATCTTGTTGAGGATGTTGGCACGTTCGGCGGGCGAGGTCTTGCCCCAGGCGGCTTTGGCGGCGTGCGCTGCATCGAGCGCCAGTTCGACGTCTTCGGCGGTTGAACGGGCGATTTCGCAGAATGGCTGGCCGGTAATCGGTGTGATATTGGCGAAGTATTCACCCTTGACCGGTGGCACGAATTTGCCGCCGATGAAATTGTCGTAGCGTTGTTTGAATGGATTTTTTACGCCAAGTTTGCTGATGTCTGCGAGATTCATGTCGTCCTCTAACTGGTATGTGATTGTGGTATGTGATTGCAAATGGTTTGGAACAATTACGCGACTTACCTACGGTAAACAAATTCTGCCCACGACAATTAATGCGATCAGAGCCGATTGGCGGTATGGCATTTGCTTGACTTTAAATATAACAAGACCCATTTTCTGGCGTTATCGAATTTCGGCAAAGTTTCGCTATGCGCTTTGGGATACGCCCCAGACATGGTTAGAATAGCTGCAGCAACAGTCTGTAATTAGTCGCAAGTTGGTCGCAAGTTAACTGTTGGAAGGAAGTGCAAGATGCTGTTGACATCGGATTCGCAGCCCAAGGCCGAGGTTCAGGCTGCGCCATTGCGGAACGGGGCGCACCAAATTCGCACAGTCGAAGCGCACGATGCTGATGACCATGCGCGCAATTTGACAGCATGGGAGCAGAGTTACGACCAGATTACGCCAGGGCAATTTCACGGGATGCTGGCGGAGTTGCAGATGCCGCAGATGCAGGTGTTTCTCGAGCAAACCAGCCAGGCTGTGCGCCAATCCTGCTGCGTCTGGCCAGATGCATTCTGGTTCGGTCTGCAGGGTCATGCGGATAGCGGGCGCGTCAATGGCCGTATCAATGGCCGTTTGGGCGATGCGGGTGCAATCATGGTGCGGCCGGGCAATTGCGAGTTTGAGCTGGTGACGCCGGTCGATTACGCCATCTACGGCATTGTTATCCAGCGCAATGCCTTGTTGTGTGTAGCCGACCAAATGGGCTGCCGGATTGACTGGTTACGACTGGCCAGTGCCGAAGTGTTGCATGTGACGGAGCCGGCAAAGACAGCCTGCCTGCAGACGCTGGCATATCTGCTCTCGGAAGATGATGTGTGCAGTGAACGTAATCCGGTCGCCAGCCTGGAGTTGCCGCAGCAAGCCGTGATGATGGCGATGCTATCCATGCTTGATACCAGCGAGGTGGACCGTGCAGTCAGCAACAGCTTCATGCGGCGCCAACGCATCGTTGCGCAGGCGCGTGACTATGTGCTGGCGCACCGCGACCAAGTGATTACCGTGCCTGAGTTGTGCGAACGTCTGCATGTCAGTCGCCGCACCCTGCAATATTGTTTCGAAGACGTGCTGGGTATCAGTCCAATACAGTATCTGCGTATCATCCGCCTCAACGGTGCACGTCGGCATCTGCGGGAAGGTTTGTCAGGTAGCCTGACGGTGCGGGATGTTGCGGCAGATTGGGGATTTTGGCATTTCAGCCAGTTTTCCAGTGACTACCGGAAATTATTTGGCCAGAGTCCGTCGGAATCGTTGCGGCAGCGCACGCACTAATAGACTGACGCAAAATGGTTCCCCGTTGACCGGTGTAAAGTAAATTTGTATCAGCGATTTCGTTGACCCTTGTGTTGTGGGCCCTGAATTCTGCGCTGTGCCCCAATGTTTAGGCGGCGTGTAAAAATACACCTGCCAGTATGATTAATATGAAAGAGGCGGGTATAACAACAGCTTGAGCTAATCATGGATCATGAGGCGGACCGAGGTCGGCATCGGTCTAGAATGCAATGCCGATCGCGCATTCCCAGATAAGCGCATGGCGGAAATTGCCAAAGTACTGACGGCTGGTCGCCGTAGGTGATACCGACTAATGCCGACGTTTGGCGGTATTGACCAGCAGCGCAGCGGCGACATGGGGCGGCACATCGGTGTAATGCGCCAGTTCCATCGAGTAACTGGCGCGCCCCTGCGTCAGCGAGCGCAACGCAGTCGAATAGCCGAACATCTCTGCCAAGGGTACCTGGGCCCGGACCGATTTAATGCTGCCTGACATGGCATCCATCCCGAGAATATTGCCGCGGCGCGCAGACAGGTCGCCCATGACGTGGCCCATGAATTCTTCCGGCGTCTCGATCTCTACCGCCATGATGGGCTCCAGCAAGACGGGCTGAGCATGCCGCATGCCTTCGGTAAAGGCGATGGCACCGGCGATCCGGTACGCGTTTTCGTTCGAGTCGACCTCGTGATAGGAACCGAACAGCAGCGTGACCTTGACGTCGACCACCGGATAACCGGCCAGGACGCCGGCGGTCAGCGAGTCCTGCACGCCCTTGTTGACGGCCGGTATGAATTCACGCGGGATCACGCCACCTTTGATTGCGTCGACGAACTCCACCCCGCTACCGGCCGGCTGCGGCTCCAGCTTCAGCACCACATGACCGTATTGGCCATGGCCGCCGGACTGCTTGATGAATTTTCCCTCGACTTCGGGGCAGCTGCGGCGGATGGTTTCGCGATACGCAACCTGCGGCTTGCCGACGTGGGCTTCGACGCCGAACTCACGCCGCATTCGCTCCACCAGGATCTCCAGATGCAGCTCGCCCATGCCAGAAATGATGGTCTGGCCCGACTCCTGATCGGTGCGGACCATGAAGGACGGATCTTCCTGCGCCAGGCGGTGCAGGGCGAGCGCCATTTTCTCCTGGTCGGCGGCGGTTTTCGGCTCCACCGCCTGGGAAATCACCGGCTTCGGAAATTCCAGCCCTTCCAGAATGATGATGGCCGACGGATCGCATAGCGTGTCGCCGGTGGTCGCCTCCTTGAAACCGATCGCCGCCGCGATATCGCCGGCGCGCACTTCCTTGATGTCCTCGCGATGGTTGGCATGCATTTGCAGGATGCGGCTGATACGCTCGTTCTTGCCCTTGTCTGGATTGCGGACCATGTCGCCGGCATGGACTACGCCGGAATACACGCGAAAGAAAATCAGCTGTCCGACAAACGGATCGGTCATGATTTTGAAGATCAGTGCGGCAAACGGTTCATCATCGGTGGCATGGCGTTGGGCCGGCTCGCCATTGTCCAGTTTGCCCTCGATCGGTGGCAGGTCGAGCGGCGAAGGCAGGTAGTCGATCACCGCGTCCAGCAACGCCTGCACTCCCCTGTTCTTGAATGCGGCACCGCACACCATCGGCACGATCTGACCCGCGATTGTGAGCTGGCGTAGCCCCTGTTTGATCTCGGCATCGGACAAGGTCTTGCCGCCAAGGTATTTTTCCATCAGCAGGTCGGATGCCTCGGCGACTGCCTCCAGCATGCGGTCGCGCCATTGCCGCGCCGACTCCAGCAGGTGATCCGGAATCTCGCCGAAGCTGAACTTAACGCCCTGTGTGGCATCGTCCCAACTGATTGCCTGCATGCTGATCAAGTCAATCACGCCATGAAAGTCGATTTCGCTACCTAGCGGAATCTGGATTGGCACCGGATTGGCGCCTAGCCGCTCCCGCATCTGGCTCTCTACCCGAAAAAAATCAGCACCGACCCGGTCCATCTTGTTGACAAAGGCCAACCGTGGCACCGCATATTTATTGGCCTGACGCCATACTGTCTCGGACTGCGGTTGCACCCCGCCGACCGCGTCGTACACCATGATCACACCGTCCAGCACCCGCATCGATCGTTCTACCTCGATCGTGAAATCGACGTGGCCCGGCGTATCGATGATGTTGATGTGATGCCGGGGATAGCTACCCGCCATGCCTTTCCAGAACACGGTGGTCGCCGCCGCAGTGATGGTAATGCCGCGTTCCTGTTCCTGCGCCATCCAATCCATCGCCGCCGCGCCTTCATGCACCTCGCCCAGCTTGTGGCTGACACCGGTGTAGAACAGGATACGTTCGGTGAGCGTGGTCTTGCCGGCGTCGATATGCGCCGAAATGCCGATATTGCGATAGCGTTCGATCGTCGTTTGTCGCAGCAGCTCGTTATTTTTCATGATGTGGATCAAATGATTTTACCAATCAACAGCATCGGCGCTTTTAGCGTCCAGTGTTTGATCCAGGCAAATAATTGTTCAGATAGTTACGCTGGTCATCATGGGAATCGCGGCCACCAACGAATTGCCGCTTCTGGTTATACTTGCCCGCATAGCATGTTTGTTCGGGTCGCCGGCTGTATCCCTCGTGACGCGGCTGCGGCGCTCGATCACTTTTCCGGGAATCGCATGGGTCCACGTCGTATCTTCCGTATCATACCGGTACCTTGGGCGCGTCTGATGGCGGGTGTAGTCTGCTGCGGCTGGTGGGCGTTCCTTCCAGCGGTCGGCATGGTGCACGCGGCGAGCGATCCGGTACTGCATGTCGGTTCAAAACGTTTCACGGAGTCGTATATCCTGGGCGAAATCCTGACCCAAACCGCAGCTGCATCGACCCAAGCGGAACACCGGCAGGGTTTGGGCAATACGGCAATCGTATTTGAGGCATTGAAGACCGGCAGCATCGATCTCTATCCGGAATATCTGGGCACGATCGACCAGGAAATCTTGAAGCACACCACGCCGGGCGGCATCGACGCGATCAATCGCGAACTGGCGCCACTGGGTCTGGGCGTCGCCGTGCCGTTCGGCTTCAACAATACCTATGCGCTGGCGATGCGCGCCACCGACAGCCGGCAGCGGGCGATTCAGCGCCTGAGCGATCTGGCGCAGCACGTCGATTTGAAATTGGGCCTGTCGCATGAATTCCTGGGCCGTGCCGATGGCTGGCCCGGGCTGGCGCAGCGTTATCACTTGCCGCAAAAACCAGTCGGCCTCGATCATGGCATCGCCTACGAGGCGCTAGCCAGCAGCCAGGTCGACGTGATCGACATTTATTCGACCGACGCCAAGATCAAATCGCTTGGACTGACCGTATTGGTCGACGATGCCGGCTACTTTCCGCGCTACGATGCGGTGATTCTGTACCGGCTGGACGTGGCGCAGCGTTTTCCGCAAGCTTGGCACAGTTTGCAGCAACTGCAGGGCGGCATCCATGCCGACGACATGATTGCGATGAATGCGGCCGCCGAACTGGAGGGCAAGTCGTTTCGGGGCATTGCGCAGTCCTTTCTCGCATCGTCCATGGTGTCCGGCGAGAAAAGTCGAGAAAAGCGCGTTGGTTCCGACGCAAACATGGAAAACGGATTCTGGAACAAATTGTTCGATGGCAATTTGTGGCGTCTGACACGGCAACATATCCTGCTGGTGGTGCTGTCGGTTGCGGCCGCCGCCATCGTCGGGATCCCGCTCGGCGTTGTCGCTGCGTTTGTGCCGCGCATGCGGCAAGCCGTGATGGCGGTCGTCGGGGTATTGCAGACCGTGCCGTCGCTGGCCTTGCTGGCCATGCTGATCCCGGTGCTGGGCATGATCGGAACCGCGCCGGCACTGATTGCACTGTTTCTGTATGCGTTGCTGCCGATTGTGCGCAACACCTGCACCGGCATCGGCCAAGTGCCGCAAGGATTGCGACTGGCGGCGAGGGCCCTAGGACTGAAACCGAAGGATTGCCTGCTGTTGATCGACTTGCCGCTGGCCATGCCGGTGATACTGGCCGGTGTTAAAACGGCAGCGGTCATGAGCGTCGGCACCGCCACCATTGCCGCCTTCATCGGTGCCGGCGGCTACGGCGAACGCATCGCGACCGGACTGGCGCTGAACGACAATCAGATGTTGCTGGCCGGTGCGATTCCGGCAGCGATGCTGGCCTTAGTCACGCAATTGCTGTTTGAACTGATCGAGTGGGCAATGCTGCGCACCCGATCCTAGGAGCCTGCCGGACTTAGGGCGCGGCGCCCCGGACTACCTCGTGGCCCTGAATCAAACCTTTTCCGAGACTCCTGACTTCTTGCGATTGGCCAGAATGGAACTGCCCAACGACGCCGTGATCAATGCGGCGCCGAGCAGGCCGGTCACCGCTTCCGAGATATGGATGCCGACGCCGATCAGCATCAGTACCGCCAGCGCGCCAATCGCCCAGAACGCGCCGTGTTCCAGATAGCGAAAGCGCGTCAGCGTGCCATGGTCGACCAGTTGCAGGGTAAAACTGCGCACGAACATCGCACCGGCGCCCAGACCGAGCGCGATAATGAAAAGATTATTGGTCATCGCGAATGCGCCGATCACGCCGTCGAAAGAAAAACTGGCATCGATTAACTCCAGGTACAGAAATCCGCCGATACCCTGCTTGACGACGTGCTGGGCGATACCCGACTCGTCGCCACCCAGCAACGCCGCCACGCCTTTTGCCAATATGAAGGTGATCACGCCCCATACGCCGGCTTCGATGAAACCGTTGCGCAGCGCCGGATCCAGCAGACTGGCGGCCGCGACGAGTGCCATCAGTGTCAACGCGGCCTCGATCGCTTCCATCTTACCGAGTCGGGTAAGCGGTTTTTCGATGAACTGCAGCCAGTGTTCGGTCTTGTGGCGGGCGACGAAGAAACTGAAGAACACCATCATCAGGAAGGTGCCGCCGAACGCCGCGATCTGATGGTGGGCCGATGCCAGAATCCGACTGTATTCTGCCGGGTAATGCAACGCCAGATCGATCGCGCGGATCGGTCCGACATCACCACTCACGCCGACGATCAGGAGCGGGAAAGCCAGACGCATGCCGAACACCGCGATCAGGATGCCCCACAGCAGGAAGCGGCGGCGCCAGACTTCATTCCAGCCATTCAGGATGCCGGCGTTGACGATGGCGTTGTCGAACGACAAGGAGGTTTCCAGTACGGTCAGGAAAATGACCGTTACCGCCGCTTGGGGGCCGCCAATAAAATACGCCGCGATCACTGCAATGGCGCAAAAGATCAGCGAGCCGCCGAAATACGATAATAGTGATTTCATAAAAAGCGTGGGCCGCACCCGTTCGGCGCGGCCCATAAGAATGGATGGATGTGGTGGTGTGTTGCAGATCGCAACCCGGCCGGCATTATTTAATCGTTGCTGCCGACGAAGCCCAGCAATTGCAGCAGGCTGGTGAACAGGTTGAAAATGGAGACGAACAGGCTGACCGTTGCCATCACATAGTTGGTTTCGCCGCCGCGCACGATATTATTGGTTTCAAATAAGATCAGACCCGACATCAAGAGCACAAACACGGCCGACACGGTCAACGACAATGCAGGGATCTGCAGGAAAATCGCCGCCAGTCCTGTAAGGAAGGCCAGCAACACGCCCACCGTCAGAAAACCGCCCAGAAACGACAGATCGCGTTTGGTGGTCAGTGCATAAGCCGACAATCCCATGAAGATGGCGGCGGTTCCACCCAGCGCGGTCATCACGATCTGGCTGCCGTTCGGCATCTTCAGATAATGGCTGATGATCGGCCCCAGCGTATAGCCCATGAATCCCGTCAGCGCAAAGACCAGCGCGACACCGGCGCCGCTGTCACGGTATTTGGTGACCAAGAACAGCAGGCCGAAATAGCCGACCAGCGTGATGATGAGGCCCGGATGTGGCAGCGCCAGCGTCGCCGCCGCACCTGCCGTCACCGCGCTGAAGGCGAGACAGAGCGACAGCAACATATAGGTATTGCGCAAAACGCGCCGCGCCGAACTGTCTGTCACGGTACTGACCGACGGCGCCGCGCGCAGAGTGTTGAAACGATCATTCATGCTTATCTCCTGGTTGGTTCATGCAAATCACGCATGGCACAGCCGTTGCGCTTTCGATTGCAGCCGTCATCGTAGAAGCATTGCCATTTTTTAAAAAGCGAAGATAATATGATCATTACTTCATAAAAACAGAACCATGGAAGCGGAAAAATGAAAACCACCGGTGTTAATTTCAGGCATCTTTATTATTTCTGGGTGGTGGCCAAGGAGGGCGGCATTACCCGCGCCGCAGAACGACTGGGCGTGGCAGTGCAAACCATCAGCATGCAATTGAGCCTGCTGGAACAATCGATCGGCAAATCCTTGCTGACCCAACAGGGGCGGCGTCTGGTCCTGACCGAAGCCGGCCGTCTGGCGCTCGGCTATGCCGACCAGATCTTCCTGCTGGGCGAACAGATGCAGGATGCGCTGGATGAAGCCGACATCGGGCGCACCATGCGGCTGACGGTAGGCATTTCCGATGCGTTGCCGAAACTGGTGGCCTTCCGCCTGCTGGAAGTCGCGTTGAAGCTGCCGCAACCGGTGCGTCTGGTATGTTACGACGGTGCCTTCGAGTCCTTGCTGGGCGACTTGGCGCTGCACAAGCTGGACGTTGTTCTGACTGACCGGCCGGTCAGTTCGGGCACCAGCCTGAGGGTGTTCAGCCATTCGCTCGGCGAGTGCGAAATCATGCTGTTCGGCGTGCGCGCACTGGCCGAACGCTATCGCAGCGGTTTTCCCGACAGTTTGAATGGGGCGCCGCTATTACTGCCGACGCGCAACAGTGCGATCCGGGGCCGGCTCGATCAGTGGTTTGAAACGCAGGGCTTGCGTCCGGAGGTGGTCGGCGAATTCGAGGACAGCGCATTGCTAAACACCTTCGGCAGCAGCGGACTGGGCCTGTTTCCAGCACCGTCGGTACTGGCGCGGGACATGCAAGAACGATTCGACGCCGTGCCGGTCGGCGAAATTTCACAGGTGCGGGAACAATTTTATGCGATCTCGAACGAACGCAAAATCAAGCATCCGGCGGTCGAAGCGATCCTGACTGCGACGGGGGACGGCATATTTCGATTCCGGGATGATGCCAATGCCGCTTGACATAACGAGGGCTCAGGGCCGTAACCCTCGAAATACACGCTAATACGAGATCCGGTAACGATAACCTCTGTAGTTCAGGATCGCCGAATGCGGTGACATTTTTTCCAGTACCAGCCCGGTCGCGACTTCATCACCTTCGCGGCGCAAACTCTTGTTGATCAACAACTGACGATCGGCCTGATTGTCCGAATAGATATAGCCACCGACGGCCACCGGCGGCAGTTCGCTCTGAATATGCTGCGGCAGTTCGCGTTGTGTCAGAACGCCATCGTCTGCGGGTGCTGTATCGCGCGATGTTTTTCTGTCATCGGATTTTTTGGGGAGCTGCGCCGCGGCCTTTGGTGCCGTCGGCGTCGGCTTTGCCGCTGGCATTGCTGTAACAGCCTGCGCCGTGGTCGCCGTGGCGCTGGCAGGACCGGCCGGCATGTCTGGTTTGGCTGGCGTGACAACGACCGCTTCAGGCGCAGCCGTCGCGAGCGGTAGCGCGGTCGCGGTCGGCCCGCCGGTTGGTGTCTGCGGCAAAGGCGCTGTCGCGACTACCGCAGTGCTGGGTTGCCATGGTTTGAACCAGGCCACGGCCAGTAATATCAGCGTCATGGTCAGAGCGACGCCAATCCAGCTACGCCACGGCGGGCTACCGGTGGAGCGCACTCCAGGCGCAGCATGCGTTTGTGCGTGCAGGTCGGGGATGCTGCCCAGATTGCGTTCCGCTTCGGCTTTTTTTAATGCGTCCAGTATGTATGACATGACTTATTTCCCCGGCACCGCGTTGGCAACCAGCAGATTGTTTTGCAGCCGCGGCTCATGCACGCCGGCAGCGTTGTTGAGCAACATGAAGGTTTTGGGTCCGGCGACACCATCGCCGGCCAGCCCCTGCGCCAACTGGAATTCCCGCACTTGCTGGCGCATCGTCAGCTCGAATTGGCGGCCGGCGGGTGGTTCCTTGATACCGGACAGCGTCGCCAGTTGCCGTGCCAGCCAGTCGACTTCTACCCCGCTGTCGCCCAGCGCCAGTTCTTTGCGGTACCCGGGCGGGGCGCGCCAAAAGGTCGAAAAATCGCCGCGCCAGCGCCGTGCCAGCGCAGCCAGGCTGACGGTCTGGCTGCTATCGCCAATCCGCAAACTGGCTTCGGCATTGGTCAAGCCCGTCAGCAACGCATAATAAATCTGATCCTTGTCGTCGCGCAGGGTCAGTACTACCGGGCGGTCAAGTTGCCTGATTTCCGCCAGCCCGCCACTGCTCTTGTAGCAGCGCAACGGGCCTTTCACTCCCTCCCGGCACAGCGATCCGGCATTTTCCAGCGTCACCTGCCACAACTGTGCCAGCTGGCGGTAGGTGCTGGTTTCGTCGCGGCTGACCGTATTGATCGGGTTCCAGTCCTCGATGACGATCGGCAGCGGACTGGGGGAAGCCCTCGCCGGGTTGCTGGCTGCATCCGGTGAAGTAGTTTGTGTGACAGCCGCGCCGCTGGCGGCTGCCGCCACGGTGGAAGGCTTGCCGATCGCGCTGATCGCCCCCGACGGCGCCTTCGCCGCAACGCTCGGGCGCTGGGATGGCACACGCTGGTTCATGGCCCAGCCGGCGGCTGCGGCGATGGCGATAGCGGCGATGGTCGTTGCGGCAAGCGTTGCCGTGCCGACGGTGGGCCAGTTCAGCATCGCTGCAGGCCGCGGCGCAGCGGTGTTGCCGAATACTTCTGCCGCCGCCTTGCGCACGATGCGGCGATCGATCACGTGTTTGTTTTCGGCATACCCGCCGAGCAAGGCGCGATCGCACAATACGTTGATGCGACGCGGCACGCCGTTGGTTTGTCGATGAATTTCCGGTAATGCGCGTTTGTCGAACGGAAGTGCCGATGTCAGTCCTCCGATCGACAGCCGATGCTGGACGTAACGCGTGGTTTCTTCCGGCGACAGCGAATCGAGATGGTAACGCGCGATCACCCGTTGCGCCAGTTGCTCCAGCTCCGGTCGGGCCAGCATGCTGCGCAGCTCGGGCTGACCGATCAGGATGATCTGCAACAATTTGCTGTCGTTGGTTTCCAGGTTGGTCAGCAGGCGCAGTTGTTCCAGCACCCCGGCCGATAGATTTTGCGCCTCGTCGATGATCAGCACATTGTTTTCGCCGCGCGCATGCGCCTCCAGCAAATAACGATTGAGTGCGTCGACGTAGATCTTGGCGCTGTCAGGCGCGCCGCCGACGCTGCCTGCAGATGATGGCAGGCCGATACGAAACTCGTCGCAGACCGACTGCAGTAATTCCGTCTCAGTCAGTTTCGGATTGAAGATATAGGCAACGTTGCAATTGGATGGAATTTGCTGCAGGAAGCACCGGCACACCGTAGTCTTGCCGGCCCCGATCTCGCCCGTCAGCAGCACAAAACCGCCGCCGCTGTCGACGCCATACAGCAAATGCGCGAGCGCCTCGCGGTGCCGTTCGCTCATGAACAGATAGCGTGGGTCGGGCGCAATCGAGAAGGGTGCTTGATTCAGTCCGAAAAATTGGGTGTACATGGCTGTCGAAGGAGATATTGTGCCAAGGCTAGCACATTCGTGTGCGTGATCGAGGCGCGATGCTATGCCGGGATGGCCAGCGTGCCGATCAGGCCTTGCGGCAGGGCAAGTTCGAAGCTGCGGCAAGGTCCAGTCTGACACGGCGGCGGGGGCGTCCATTCGGTCAGCGGCAGTCCCTGGCATTTCAGACCGGCCTCACGCGCGGTCCATGCCCTGACAAAAGCCTGCGCGCGTCGCTCGGGCGAAGTGCCGGCCAGTGCATCGGCAACCGCGGCGCCCAAATAATCGCGCGCGACCATTTCCCAATCCGGTACCTCCTGCACCTGCATCAGATCGACGCCGACTGCGCCATGCAGATTGACCGCCGCCAGCGACAGACCCGCCTCGTGACTGATCGACAAGCCGACATTGCATGCGGCAGCGTTGGCGCCCAGCGCGATGCGAGGCGCCTGTCCCGTTTCCGACTTCAGCGCAATGCCGTCCGGCGGCAGCCCCAGCAATTCGCCCAGCAGTTGCTGTAGCGCCAGCCTGATCTGTTGGCGGGCAAGGTCCCGGATTGTGTTGCCAGCTGTCGCAATACCAATCACGATCAGGCCGTCGCTAGGCACCGGCAGCGCGCCCGACCAGGGATGTACGGTCCGCCTTTCGACCCGCTGATCGAGCCAGGATGACGCCGGCATCAGGCGCGTGCCGGCGCCGCCGGGCAGCCGACCCAGCTGCTGGCGGCCGGGATATTCTCGCCTTTCATCACCAGGGTCAGCGCACCCAGCTTGGCATTGTCGCCGACCTCGGCGCTATACAGCACCGCACTGCGCGGTCCCATATACACACGGCGGCCGATGTTGACGTGATCGATCTTCATCACGCGGTCTTCAAACAAATGTGTTTGCGGGCAGGACAACGCATTCAGTTCGCTATAGTCGCCAATCGCGACGCAATCGAATTCGGTAATGTCGGTGGTATCGAGATACACGCCACGTCCGATCCTGCAGCCGAGCAGATTGAACGCCAGCGGCAACCACGGTGTGCCGCGCAGGTAACGCATGAAGTTCGGCACGGCGATGCCTTCGTACAGGTTGGTCACGCCTTCCGACAGCCAGACGAACGGCGTCCACATCGGTTCCGCGCGTTTGCTGTAACGCCCGATCAACAGCCATTTGAACGCCATCACGAAGAAATAATTGCCAATGCCGTAAGCCAGCCCGGCCAGGCTGAGGTCCCATACCACTTGGCCCCAGTGGCCGGCGCCGGCAACCGGCATCACATCCAGCACCACGGTGTAGCCGACGGCGATCACGACCGCATGCGGCGCCGCGATCCGGAACGCTTCGATCAGCCCGCGGCCCAATCGGCGCAGCGGGGAGGGGCGGAAGGTGAGCCATTCCGGATAGCCGGTGACCTGTTCCCGGGCCGGCAGATTGATCGGTGGCGAACCGAGCCAGGTATCGCCGCTGACCATCTGTACATTGTCCGGCGCGCGCGAATGGACGCCGATCAGTACATTTTCCGGCAGGACGGTGCCGTCCGGAATATAGGCGCCATTGCCGACAAAGCTACGATGGGACACGACGGTCGGTTGCATCGTCATCCAGCCGCCGTCGATCTGCTCGTCGCCCAGCATGACGGCATCGGCGATAAATGTTTCGTCGCCCAAGGTCAGCATATCGGGCACCACGCCTAAAGCGGTCGAAATTTCCGCATCGCGTCCGACCTTGGCACCGAGCAGACGGTACCAGACCGGCGCGAATACCGTCGCGTATATGCCGTGCAACACATTCAGGCTCGACTCCTGAATCTGGCTGACCAGCCATTTGGAGCAATAAGTATTGCTGTGCACCGGCGAGCGTCCGACCTTCAGTCGCGGCAGCACAGTCCAGCGGATACCCGCCGACACCAGCGCGGTCAGGACGATCAGGACGGCGCTGGCCGGGAATGCCAGCACAAAATAACGTGCCAGTTGAATCCGGACATCATCGCCTTGCAACCAGGGCAACAGATTAGCCTCGTCGAACCAGTCGATCAGTACGAAGCTAGGAAACACCGGCATGAAAAACAGCGTGGCGATCAGCAATATGCCGAAGATGAAGAACAGCGCTTCCAGCGCCAGCCGGGTGGAGCTGACGCTCGGCCGTGGTGGTTGCCCGTTCGGATCGAACACGCCGATGTCGCGCGCCGGTGAGCCGCTCCAGACCCGGCCGGCCGGAACGCGGCCACCATCGCCGAGCGCCGACTGGCCTTCCAAGTGGCCGGCTTGCTCGACCGTGGTATTGCCTTCCAATATGGCGTAGGAACTGACGCAGGCATCATTGCCGAGCGTAATGATGCCGAGCCGCAACTGACCGCGTTCAACCCGAGCGTTTTCGAAATTGGCCGCATTGCCGATGCTGACACCATCGCCGATGCGCAGCAGATCGGGGGCGCGCAGCGTCATCGAACCAATGATGACCTCGCGCCCGACCGATGCGCCGAGCGCACGCAACCACCACACATACAGCGACGAGCCGCTCAACAGATAGGTCGGAGCCGATTCCACCAGCCGGTCGGCCAGCCACCAGCGGTAGTAGGTGAGACCCCAGAGCGGATAGCTGCCGGGCTTCAAACGGCCGGCGATCAGCCATTTGCCGGCGATCGCGATGCCAAATTCCATCACCGTCGCCAGCAGAAAGATGCCGACCGATGCCGCGATCGCGCGCGGGATCGAGTCGCTGGGATCGCCGGTAAAGAAGTGATAGGTGAAAAATGGCGCCAGCCATTGCGCCATGCGCAAGGTTACCAGGCCGGGCACGGCTACGGCTTGGGCGGCGCCACACAGCCAGCGACGCGCTGCCGATGGCGGTGTCCAGTCCGGTTCGATGGTGCCACCGCCGTCTGGGGCATCGGCCAGCACCGCGGCGATCCGTCCGATCTCGCGATTCTGGTAAATATCGCGCACCGTCACGTGGGCATAGCGCGGATCGGCGCGCAAGGCCGACGCCAGCCTGGCGGCAAAGAACGAGTGGCCGCCCAGGTCCGAGAAAAAATCCGCATCGCGCCGAATTGGCTGACCCGGAAACAGCTTGGCCAGCGCCGCAAACAATGCCGCTTCGGCCGGTGTTTCCGCTAGATCGGAATCCTGGTTGCTGCCGGCTGGCACCGCTCCCAACGGTAGCGCCTTCAACGCCTTGCGATCGATCTTGCCCGAGGTCAGGCGTGGCATCGCGGGCAGCATTTCGAATCGGCCCGGCACCATATAAGGCGGAAGTAGTCCCGCCAATGCCTTGCGCAACTCGCTGGCCGATATGGTGTCAGCATCGGCAGCGTTTTCGGGAACGATGTAGGCAACCAGTTGATCCATCCCATCGTCATTGCGCAGCAACACCGCGACCGTGCCGACACCGACTTGTTGCACCAGCAGCGCCTCGATCTCGCCCAGTTCGACGCGGAAGCCGCGTATCTTTACCTGATCGTCAGCCCGTCCCAGACATACCACCTGACCATCGGCGTCGATCCGCGCCAGATCGCCGGTGCGATACAGTCGCGCATCGTATTGGCCATTAGCCCATGGATTGGGCAGAAATTTTTCTGCGGTCAAGTCGGGGCGGCCGAGATAACCGGCGGCCAGTCCGGGTCCGGTGATGCAGAGCTCTCCGGTTTGGCCGCGTGGCAGCAACCGCAAGCCATGCGCGCCACTTTCATTGACACCGGCATCGGCATCGATCACCAGCAAGCCGTAATTGGGCAGCGGGGTGCCGATGGTCACCGGCTGGCCGGGCTGCAATTGCGCCAGGCTGGCGGACACGGTGGCCTCGGTCGGGCCATAGGTATTGAAAATCTGACGCCCGGGCCTGGCCCAGCGCTCGACCAGCGTTTCCGGGCACATCTCGCCACCGAGATTGATCAGTCGCAGGCTCGCGACATCCTGATTGAACAGCGCAAGCAGGGTTGGTACCGCGTGCAACACGCTGACGTGGTTGGCTGCCAACAGCCGGGGCAGGGTCTCCGGGTCGCCGGTCACTTCCTTCGGCGCGATCCACAAGGTCGCACCGACCAGGTACGCGATCCAGATTTCTTCGAATGACATGTCGAATGCGACCGAAAAGCCCTGATACACGCGATCGTCGCCGCGTATGCCGAGGACGGCGTTCTCGCTGCGCAGGAAATGGCAAATGCTGTGCTGCGCGATCAGGATGCCTTTCGGCTTGCCGGTCGAGCCGGAGGTGTAAATCACATAGGCCGGATGGCTCGGCAGCATGTCGCTGCGGCGAAAGAATGGTGCCGCGGATACAGGCGGCGCCAGCAATGCTTCTGCGCTCCAGACTGGGCGGCCTAGCAATTCAAGGCGTGGCGCGAATTGGGCGCAACTCACGATACCGGCGGCCTGTGCATCGTCCAGGCACACTTCCAGCCGCTCGACCGGCGTATCTTCATCGACTGGCAGCCAGGCCGCGCCGGCCTTTGCGATGCCGGCCTGCATCACTAGCAGGTCGATGCCTCGCGGCAGCCACAGGCCGACGATCTGGCCCGGCGACACGCCGGCCTCGATCAGTCTGGACGCCACCAGATCGGCCTGCTGGTTCAGTTCGCGATAACTGAGCCGGCGCTCGCCGAAGATGAGCGCGGTGTGATCCGGACAGCGCAGCGCGCTCGCCTCCAGCAGGTCAGCCAGTACTTCGTCGCGCAGCAATTCCGGTTGACTCGGCCCGTACAGGATGTCGGGATGCAGTTGCGCATGGCGACGCGCAACAGTGGACAGATCGTTCATTTTATCGTGCTTTTCTGTGTATGCACGGCTGGCTCTTGATGCGAAAACATTGAACTATTGGCAGTATGTTGAAAAAAATGTTTATTTATATGCGCAACATGCCATCGACACTATGGAGTATATGGGCGCAAGCTGCGTTGGAGAGGGTGGGCGGTTGCCACGCGATCAATCCAGAACGAATTGTAGAGGGCTTTTTTCACCGAAGTAATCCTGATTTCCCGAATTGTTTGAAAAACCCCGGAATACAGTGGAAAATGGCGTCTTCGTATGGTTTACGCACAAGAAATGAAATCATGAATGTCAAAGACAGCAACGGCACCATTTAGCCTATCGTCTGGACTCGCTACATGACCGAAAATACCCACAAAATCAAGTTTTTCCGTGAGCGCATTCCGTCATTCACCTGCGTGCCCGGGTGTCACGACTGTTGCGGACCGGTGATGACCTCGACCGAAGAAATGGCGGCATTGCCTGTCAAGACCGAGGTCGAGCATGAGGCGGCGCTCGCTGCCTTGAGTTGTCCGCATCTGGGCGAGCACGGATGTCAGGTGTATGACGAGCGTCCGCTGATCTGCCGTCTGTTCGGCACCACGCCGAAGTTGGTCTGTCCTAACGGCAAGCGGCCTGAAGTCATGATCGATCCGGCGGTTGAGCGCCAGATATTTCGTTACTTCGAAGAGGTGCGCCACGTGCTGGTGTAATGCATGCGGCAACGGCACTCACACCCGCTGCCTGAATACCCGCAATTCGCGTCCGAGTGCGGCGCTGCGCGCGACTATTTTGTCGGCATCCGCCTGCAGCATCTTGCAGCGGCGTTGCAATAACTGCCAACCTGACCACGCTAAATGTTCTGGCCCGGCAATGCGCCCGGCAACGTCATCATGCAACGGCTTAGTCTCTGCCGCTTCTGATTGCAATGGCGGCGGATCATCGAGCAATCGCTGCGCCTGATCCAGCATGTTGCCGACGCGAGCGCTGACCTGTTGCAAAATCGCGTCGACCGACTCCTTCGGCAATCCTTCGGCATGCCGACGCAGCAGCAACCGGATTGCGGCGACATGCGATACCACCAGGTAATTTTCAACAATAAACAGATTCAGCTCTTCCACCGCGTATTGCTTGTTGGCCGGTTCATCGAGCATCCGCACCAGCGTCGCCGACAGGCCGGCGACGCAATCCATGAAGCGTTTTCGGCACAGCCGATACAACAGATCGTCGCGCCCGCCGCTCTGCAACAGGTCGCGGGTGGCTTCGATATAGCGCCGATTGGCCTGTAGCACACTCTTGATCAGGCGCGGTAGCGCGCGGTATTCCCAGCTCGGCAGAACGAAGCTGAAGGCGGTCGCGATGACGGCACCGATCAAGGTGTCGAGCAATCGTTCGCCGATCACACCGGTGCTGTTCGGTATCATCAGGTTGATCTGCAGCAGAATCTGCATGCTGGCAGCGATCGCGGTGTAACGATATTTAATGTACACGAACGACGGCACCGCCACGGTCGCCAGGAACAGAAAACCCAGCAGCGCCAGCGGCGCATGTACCAGATGCAGGATCAGCGCGGTCAGCGCACAGCCGATCGTAGTGCCGAGCAGACGGTCGCCGCGCCGTTGCTTGGTCATGCTGTAACTGGGTTTCAGGATGATGACGATGGTCAGCACGATCCAGTAGCCATGTGACGCATACGGCAGATGTTCGGCCACCAGCAAACCGACGGAAATGGCCATCGCCACCCGCAGTGCGAAACGGAACACCGACGAGCGCAAATTCAGGCTGGCAATCAACAGACCCAGCTCATACTTCTGCTGGGTCAAGAACGGCGTCATGTCGGCATGCGGCAAGACCGGCAACGGCGCAACCGCGGTTTGCGATGCCAGATGCAGCTGACCGATCATGTCGACCACCTCGCGCACCTTGTTGTAGGAGGTGCGCAACACGATCACCGCTTCATCCGGCATGCCTGGCATGAGGCGGTCTTCATGGGCATGCGCAGTTTGCAATTGCTGCAATACCGTCTCGATCGCCTGAAACTCGGTCTCGTAGCTGACATCGGCATACGAGGCGCGCTTGCGTGTTACTGCGAAGGCGATCGATTCGAGATCGTGTGCCGCCTTGCGTATCAGTTCGTGCAGCCGGTTCAGCACATCGGTATCCGCGAAATGGCGGCGCAGCAGCGCATAGTCCGTGTGCGTCGACAGTATCGTTTCGTACAGGTCGATCATGCTGTAATGCACCTGGATCAGCACCGCATCGCGCGCGCCGGGCGTGCCGCGCAGGATCAGGTCGCGCGATGCCTGCTGCTTGTCGGCCAACACGATCTGCTGCCGCACCAACTTGTTGAACTGCGCATGCAGATTGGTGTGCATGTCGTAAAAATCGGCCTTGATCTCGATGTAGCGCGCCAGTTCGAACAAGGCCTCGGCCAGCACCTGCTGCTTGATCCGGCGGCGCAGAAACCAGGCCACCAGCATCGCATACGCCAGATAGGCCAACCCGCCCGCCAGGAACAGTGCGCTGTGCAAAAAGGCTTGCGGCACCGTCAACTCGTTTTCCATCGATAAAGTCATGATGAATAGCGCGGCAAATTGCAGCGGCAAGGTCCTGCGCCCATACACCACCATCATGGATGCCAGAAAACTAACCAGCACCAGCATCACACCGAGCAGCCAATGCACCGGCGCGCACAGGCTGATGATCAGGGTGACGGCAGTGCACAACAGCACACTGGCCAGCATTTCATTGAATTTGTGACGCAGCGGGTTCGGCAGATCCATCAGGCTGGTGCATAGCGCGCCGATACAGACCGTCATCGCCACCGGCAGACTGCTGTAGGCGAATACCGCGAGCGTCAATCCGATCACGCCGACCGCGACCCGCAGGCCGCTATAAAAATAATGACTGAACAGGAAAGTGCGGGGATTGAGCGCGTAATGCATGGGCGGCTGGTGGCAGTAAGGCGAAAATGCAGTGTAACGTAGAAGGCACTATTTAAATCGCAAGGCGCTCCGGCATGGACCGGGACAAAGCTGCCCGTTGCGTCATTTTCAAACGTGCCAGAAATTGAAATATTTCATTAAATGAAGAGTATATCGATAATTGCCATTAAATTATAGCGAAATGGCGATGTATTGAAGGCAGTATATTCTCTTCATAAAATTTTCATTGCATCCGGCAGACTGCGCGCCATGGTCTGCGCGCCGCGGTCTGCACGCAATCGGCGCTGGTTCCGCGTGTGATAATGCTGCCTCTTGAAATTTGCCATCTATCGATCATGAAATATCACATCAAACTCGGCGACTGGACCACCTTGCAACCGGAAGCGCAGGCGATTCGTTTCGATGTTTTCGTCAGGGAGCAGCAGGTCCCGGCGGACATCGAACTCGACGAGATGGATCCGGTCTGCCTGCACGCGCTCGCCTACGACGCCGGCGGCCAAGCGGTCGGCACCGGCCGCCTGTTACCGGACGGGCATATCGGCCGCATGGCGGTGCTGAAAGTGGCGCGCGGCACCGGCGTCGGTGGCGCGATCCTGCAAGCCTTGATGCAGGCCGCGCAGCAACGCGGAGACAGGAGTGTGGTGCTGAACGCGCAGACGCGAGCCGAAGGATTTTACGGACGCTTCGGCTTTGTGCGCGACGGCGATGAATTTGACGATGCCGGAATCCCGCATATCGAGATGCGCCTGAAATTTGCGTGACCGCGCCAGCTGCGCTTCATTCACCATTCATCATTCGCCATTCACACGCTTCATGACGCACTCAATAGTCTCTGCCCGGGCTGCCGCGTGTGTCGGTATTGGCATCAACGGCCAGTTGCAGCTTGCGCCAGGATCGGCCCGTACGGGCATGGTGCGTTTCCTTCTGCCACGCGCCAGCGCCATGATTTCATGCGGATGTTAGTGCCTTTCATCATGTAATCCGTCCCCTCGTCAAGTCGTTACAAATTGAAACAATACCGCTGAATCTTCATACTATGATGATCGCAGGGACAATCTTCAAATCGTGCGCAGTCTTTTAAAATCGTGACGATAGAAAAATAATCCTCCATAACACCTGCATGACGACATAGCGGTTCATGCAGCGATATACGCCCAAGGCGGTCATGAGACGGATTGCGTTGTTTCCGGTATGGAAAAATGCGAATAAGTGCTTGCTTTCGCCTCTCATCGCATCGCTGGCCATAACTTTCATGACGGCGATTGCCGGCTGCGACAAGAGCGGGGATGCCCGCAATGCCGCCGCCAAGAATAGACCCAACCCAGTGCCCGTAGTGGTGGCCCAAGTCGAGCGGCGCCAAGTGCCGTTGCGCATTGAAGCAGTAGGAAGCGTGGAAACGATCATGTCAGTCGCAATAAAATCGCGCATCGACGGCGAAATTGCCAAGGTCAAGTTTCACGATGGCGACGCGGTCAGCAAAGGACAGTTGCTGTTCGAGATCGATCCGCGTCCTGCTCAGGCTCAACTGAATCAAGCCAAGGCCAATCTGGCGCGCGACACCGCGCAATTGCACCATGCTCAGGATCAGGATGTGCGCTACCAGGATTTGCTGAACAAGCATTTCATCTCGGCCGATGCGTATTCGCAGATCCGCACCGCACTGGAGTCTGCCAGGGCCGTGGTCGCGGCCGACATGGCGGCGGTCGAATCGGCCAAGCTGCAACTGGACTATTCGACCATCAGAGCGCCGATCGCCGGACGCGTAGGCAAGACGCTGATCCAGGCTGGCAATCTGGTCAAGGCCAACGACGTGAATTCGCTCGTGATCATCAACCAGATCCATCCGATCTATGTCAACTTTGCCGTGTCAGAACTTCAGATCGAGCGCATCCGCGCGGCAATGACTGGCGGACCGCTGGCGGTGGAAGTGAGTACCTTGCCCGGTAGTCCGGGCGGGTTCAAACGCACCAGCCGACTTGCCTTTCTCGACAATGCCGTCGATCCAGCCACGGGAACCGTCAAGCTGCGCGCTGAAATGCAAAATGCCGATGCGGCCGTATGGCCCGGACAATTCGTGCACGCGGCCTTGTTGCTCGGCAACCAGCAACCGGCGGTCGTGGTGTCGTCCACGGCGCTTCAGAACGGGCCCAACGGGACATTTGTTTATCTGCTGGACCCGGCCACGAAGATTGTGCAGCCGCGCGATATTGCAGTCGATCGTATCGAAGGGCCTTTGACCGTGGTAGCCAAAGGGCTGGCACCCGGCGAAACGGTGGTGGTCGATGGCCAGTCACGCCTGGCACCGGGCGCAGCCGTCAGCATCAAGAGCACAGCGAGCGGATCGTGAACGTTATCGAGCCCTTTGTGCGGCGCCCCGTGATGACGGGCTTGATCATGTTGAGCATCTTGATCTTCGGGATCGTTGCCTATCGCTCACTGCCGGTATCCGACCTGCCCAACGTCGATTTTCCGACCATCCAGGTCAGTGCGACGCTACCGGGGGCAAGTTCCGAAACGATGGCAGCGGCAGTGGCGACACCGCTGGAAAAGCAGTTTTCGACGATCGCAGCGCTGGACTCGATGAGCTCGGTCAATGCGCAAGGGTCGACCCAGATCACGCTGCAGTTTTCGCTTGATCGCAACATTGACGCCGCGGCTCTCGACGTCCAATCGCAAATCGCCGCAGCACTGCGCCTGTTGCCGCCGGAAATGACCACGCCACCGTCATTTCGCAAGGTTAACCCGGCAGATTCGCCGATCTTTTACCTGACGCTGACCTCAGACACCATGCCGCTCTCGGCGGTGGACGAATACGCGCAAACGCTGCTTGCCCAGCGCATTTCCACCATCGCCGGCGTGGCGCAGGTGCAGGTGTTCGGATCGCAGAAATACGCGGTACGGGTACAGGTCGATCCCAACGCGCTGGCATCCCGCGGCATCGGGTTAGATGAGGTGCAAACCGCGATCGGCAACCAGAATGTGAATCTGCCGACTGGCACGCTGTACGGCCAGGAGCGGGTATTCAACGTGGAAGCGAACGGCCAGTTAAAGGACGCCACCGTATTCCGGCGCATGATCGTCGCCTACCGCAACGGTTCGCCGGTGCGGCTTGCCGATGTCGGCAGGGTGATCGACAGCGTCCAGACTGACAAGGTGGCAGCCTGGTTCAGCGGTAACCGCGGCATCATCCTGGCAATTCAGCGCCAGCCCGGCACTAATACGATCGGCCTGGCGGATGCGATCCGCGCGCTGCTGCCGTCGTTCCGCGCCCAGATACCGCCCGCCATCACCATGAGCATTCTGTATGACCGCTCACAGACGATCCGGGAATCGGTCAACGACGTGAAATTCACGCTGGTGTTGGCACTGGCATTGGTGGTGATGGTCATTTTCCTGTTTTTGCGCAACCTGTCGGCGACGATCATTCCTAGCCTCGCACTGCCGATGTCCATCATCGGCACCTTCTCGGTGATGTATCTGTTCCATTTCAGCCTCGACAATATCTCGCTGATGGCGCTCACACTCTGCGTCGGGTTCGTGGTCGATGATGCGATCGTCATGCTGGAGAATATCGCGCGCCACCTGGAAATGGGTAAAAGCCCGTTGCAGGCGACGCTCGAGGGGGGCAGGGAAGTCGCTTTTACGATTGTCTCGATGACTTTGTCGCTGATGGCGGTGTTCATCCCGGTGCTGTTCATGGGCGGCATTCTCGGCCGTCTGTTGCGTGAATTTTCGATCACCATCATGGTCGCCGTGCTGATGTCCGGCTTCGTGTCATTGACGCTGACCCCGTTACTTTGCGCGACCATGCTCAAGCGCAGCGACACCATCCGGCACGGCCGTTTCTACAATCTAATGGAGTCGATGTTCAACGCCTGGCGGCATGGCTATGACGTCAGCCTGCAACGGGTGTTGCGCCATCCCCGCGCCACCATGGCCGCTTTCGCTGTCGTGGTGGCGGCGACCGGCTGGATGTTTGCCACCATGCCCAAGGGCTTTCTGCCAAGCGAAGATACCGGGCAGATCTTTGCCATTACCGAGGCGGCGCAAGACATTTCGTTCGATGCGATGGCGACAAAACAGCGCGAAGCCGCCCGTATCGCGCTGGCGCACCCGGCAGTGGCATCGGTGATGTCGGCGATTGGCTCTGGTGGCGCGACCCAGACGCTTAACCAGGGCCGGCTGTTCATCCGCCTGAAACCAGGCAGTCAGCGTGCGCCGGTGGAGGACATCATCAACACGCTGCGCCCGCGGTTGACGCAGATTCCCGGCATGCGGGTGTTCCTGCAAAATGTGCCGTCGATACGGATTGGTGGCCAGCTCACCAAAAGCCTGTACCAGTACACACTGCAAGATGCCGACACCAACGAACTCTATCGCTGGATACCGGCGATCGAAGGCAAGATTCGCTCATTGCCTGGGCTGCGCGACGTCACCAGCGACCTGCAGATCACTTACCCGAAAATCGCCATCGACATCGACCGCGACCGCGCGGCAGCGCTCGGCGTGACGGCCCAGCAGATCGAAAACGCCTTGTACACCGCATATGGATCGCGCCAGGCATCGACGATCTATACGCCGAGCAACGAGTATTGGGTCATTCTGGAGGTCGCTCCCCAATACCAGGCCGACCCATCCACACCGTCGATGCTGTATGTGCGCTCATCCAGCGGCAGCCTGGTGCCGCTGTCCTCCGTCACGCATGTGAGTCGTGGCGTATCGCCGCTGACTGTGAATCATCTCGGTCAATTGCCAGCGGTGACGATTTCATTCGACCTCGAACCGGGGGTAGCGCTAGGCACCGCTATCAATGACATCAACAAGGCACAGGCCAACTTGGGGATACCCAATACGCTGACCGGCAGCTTCCAGGGCTCGGCCCAGGCTTTCCAGGCATCGGTCACCGGCTTGGGATTGCTGCTGGTGATGGCGGTATTCGTCATTTACGTGGTGCTTGGCATACTCTATGAAAGCACCATCCATCCGATTACCATTCTGTCCGGCCTGCCGACGGCTGGACTGGGGGCGCTGCTGACACTCTGGTTGTTCCATATCGATCTGAATATCTACGCCTTCGTCGGCATCATCATGTTGATCGGCATCGTCAAGAAGAACGCCATCATGATGATCGACTTCGCCATCGAAGCAAGCCGCCATCGCGGCTTACCTGCTGACCAAGCGATCCACGAGGCCTGCTTGACCCGCTTCCGTCCGATCATGATGACGACCATGGCGGCCTTGCTCGGGACGCTGCCGATCGCCTTGGGTATCGGCGCCGGGGGCGAGGCCAGAAGACCGCTCGGCCTCGCCGTGGTCGGAGGATTGATGGTGCCGCGTGACAGCAACGACAGGCGATCATGCTGAACATGTTTTAACGCAACGCCCCGTCAGACAGTACCTTATCTGATGATCTGCTCGTGCAACATGGCCGGCGCCTCGGTATGCAGGCGCACCAACGTCGATGAACGGGTGCCGTAGCTCGGTGATTCGATGCAGACCGACGACAGGATTCTTTCCCATTCCAGATCGACACCGGTATCGGGCAGGCGCACGTCGGGCGCGCGCGTGGTGTCGGCCAGCATCTCGAAATAGGCCTCTTCGGACGCGCACTGGCAGATCAGGCTGGCAAATTGCGCCTTGGTGCGGACTACTTTCGGCCACGCCGAATCGAGCAGCCCATTCGACAAGCCATAAATTCCGGGCGCCAGCGGGACGCCGTTGCGCGGGTCCTGCTGCCCGCGATTGGAAAACCAGATCAGCGTGTCGCGCTCCGCGACCAGCAGGTTGAAGCCATTGAATTGATCGGCCCGTTCCGCCAGTTGCGCCATATATTCCTGCGGCGTGAGTTCGCACGCCAGGAAATCGGCGACCAGCATGCCGCGCGATGGCGCGTCCTGTTTCTTTTCTGCGGCGGATCGCATATTGGTGATGGCCGCGAAGCGGCTGCCACGCGGACCGTCGCGGGTCACCCCCATCCAACTGCCTCCATCGCGCAAGTCGCGCCCGGCGTAGATCTGCGGATGGTCAGGCCACCAGTCGGCGGTGGCAGTCGGACGATCATAGAATTCATCGCGGTTGGCGGCTGCGATCAACGGTGCGCACGGCACCACCTGCCACGCCAAAACAATCAGGCACATGGGCTGACATCCATAAAACGTTCGACATGACGCTGGCCGTCGATCAACAAGGCCAAGTCGGATTGCTGCACTGCGCGGTCCAGCGCGACGGCGAAATCGTCGCTGGCTTCCGGCGGTACTGCTAAATAAACTTCCATCCAGGTTTGCATGTTTGGTTCACCGCTCTCGACTGGCACCGGACGGCGCTTGATGCCGGCACGGATGCCAAAGGTCTGTCGCAGCGTCATCTGCATGGCGGTGGCGCGTGTTTGCAAAGCCGCGGCGTGCTCAGGCCGGACCCGATAGTAAATATAAAAATCCATGCCGGCGGCGCTTCCAATTTTATGCACTTTTTACAAAAAATGCGGGGGTATGGTTAATAATTGGGTTATCCCGCAATGCTATGGCGCGGATAAAAAAATACCCCATCCAGTATATTTTCGACCAAATAACTCAGCCGGGACTCGCCCCGGCCGGCAACTCATGGGGCAACGCGTATGGCAGGTCGGCGAACTGCAATACCGGGCCATTGGCCGAACCGAGATGCACGCTACCAGCATCGAGCACCGCCAGCTTGAGCTCGACCAGACAGTCGATCCGCTGATCGCCATTGGCTTCCGCATTGACGATCATGCCGCAGGGCTGATCCGGATCCGCGCTGGAAAACACTTCGGCGCCGGCGCGCGCTTCGACTGCTGCGCCGGACATCGGGATCGAGGCCAGCATCATGCGGCGCTTGAGTTTGCCCAGATAGTGCGTGCGGGCGACGATTTCCTGGCCGGGATAACAACCCTTCTTGAAATTGACGCCACCGATGAGTTCGTAATTGACCATCTGCGGCACGAATTGCTCCTGGGTTGGCAGCGTGATTTGCGGCACCCCGGCATGGATTGCCGACAGGCGCCACCACTGGCTGCCGGCCGGCGTCAGGCTGGTCGCCAGCTTCGGCCAGGCGGCAATTGCCGTGTCGGGTGTGGCGATCCACAGATAGCGCGGCGCACCGAGCGCGTCGGCCAGGCGCAGCAAGGACCCAGCCGCACTGTCGACTTTCGCATACGGCGCGCCAGGCAGATCGGGAAACCAGTTCTTGAGGACGGCTTGCGCCGCTACCCCAGCCAGTCCAAGCTGCACCTGCTGGGCGCCGACATCGGCCAGTTTGGCCTTGGAGCGCAGCACGAACATCTGGAGGCGTTTTTGTACCGCCGCTTGAATCTCCAGCGGCAGTTGCAACATGATCGCGTCCGCGCTCTTCCACATCAGCATGGTCGCCAGCAGCCGGCCTTTTGGCGAGCAATAGCCGGCCAGTCTTACGTCGTTGGCGCCCAGATGCTCGACGTCGTTGGTCAATTGATTGTGCAGGAAACTGGTCGCGTCTTCGCCGGCCACGGCAATCAGGCCCAGATCGTTCAAGGGGGCGACAAATCCATTGCCAATGACGCCGCTGCTGATGGGGGACTCACCATTAGGTGCAGCGCTAGTCGCCGTGCCGTATTGCGTCAAAAATTGGTGCCAGTCCGACAGGCTTGCCGCTACCGTTTCGCCGGCCGTATTGTTCAACATGTCGCTTGCCAAATTATGCATATTCTCAGAGGATTCCCGGTTAGCCGTTATGATTACGGTCTTATTATAGATATGTCGCCAGAATCACGTCGGCAGTAGCATTTTTTCAGCGCTTTCACCACTTCACGCATGGCATTCATTAAAAAATTATTCGTCGGCATTATTCTCCTCGGCCTGCTGGGCGCTGCCGGCCTCGCGTTCTGGGCGCAACAGCCAATCGGCACGGCGCCGCAAGCCATCGAGTTCTCGATCAAGCCCGGCAGCAGCCTGCGCAGTACCGCTCAGCAGATCGCCGATGCCGGCGTACCGGTCGAGCCGATGCTGTTGATCCTGCTGGCGCGCACGACCGGCAAGAGCGCAAAGCTGAAGGCGGGCAGTTATGAATTGAAACCGAACACGACGCCGCTGCGTCTGATCGATCAACTGGTGCGCGGCGAATTCGCACAGGAATCGCTGGTCATCATCGAAGGTTGGACCTTCAAGCAAATGCGGCAGGCGATGGCCGACAATACGGCGCTGAAGCATGACACGGCGCAATTGTCGGACCAGGAAATACTCGCGAAAATTGCGTGCGACTACCCGGTTGCCGAGGGATTATTCTTCCCTGACACCTATCTGTTTGCCAAGGGCGCCAGCGACCTGCAAATCTACAAACAGGCGTATCAGGCGATGCTCAAGCATCTGAACGATGCCTGGCGCGCGCGCGACCCGTCGCTGCCATACAAGACACCGTACGAGGCGTTGATCATGGCATCGATTGTCGAAAAGGAGACCGGCCAAAAGTCCGAACGCGACATGATCGCCGCTGTCTTCGTCAATCGGCTGAGGCTCGGGATGCCCCTGCAGACCGATCCGACCGTGATCTACGGCATGGGCGATCTGTACAAGGGCAATATCCGCAAGCGTGATCTGGAACGCGATACGCCGTACAACACCTACACCCGCGGCGGTTTACCGCCGACACCGATTGCGCTGACCGGGATCGAGTCGCTTAACGCAGCCCTGAATCCGGCCAGCACCGATGCGCTGTACTTCGTCGCGCGCGGCAACGGTTCCAGCCACTTTTCCAGCACGCTGTCCGATCACAACCGGGCCGTCAATCAATACCAAAGATGAGCAGGTTCATGAGCAAGATCGATTCTCAGAGCAATGCATAATGAGTGTGACTGTATAAGATGACTGTAAACATGGCTGCAAGCGGCAAATTCATCAGTTTCGAGGGCATCGACGGCGCCGGCAAATCGACCCATATCGGTTATGTCGCCGAACTGTTGGCGGCGCGCGGCCTGACCGTGGTGACGACGCGTGAACCGGGCGGCACCACGCTCGGCGAGCAATTGCGCGAATTGCTGCTGCACGAAAAAATGCATCTGGAAACCGAAGCGCTGCTGATGTTCGCGGCGCGGCGCGAACATCTGGCGCAGGTGATCGAGCCGGCGCTGGCGCGGGGCGACTGGGTGATTACTGACCGGTTTACCGACGCCAGCTTTGCCTATCAGGGCGGCGGACGCAAACTGGAGTTGCAAAAGCTCGAAGCGCTGGAGCAATGGGTGCACCCGCATTTGCAGCCCAACCTGACGTTGCTGTTCGACGTGCCGTTGGAAATCGCGCGCGCCCGGCTGGACGCGACGCGTGCACTCGACAAGTTCGAGCAGGAACAGGCTGGATTCTTTGCCGCGACCCGCAACGAATACCTGCGGCGGGCCAAGCAATTTCCGCTGCGTTTTCGCGTGATCGATTCGACGCGGCCCCTGAATGATGTTCGCGCACTACTTGCGGACATCGTTGCAAGCATTTGATTTATTGATGTTTTTTAAAAAAAATAGGCTACTTGAAGCGGCATGACTAACTCGATGTATCCTTGGCAACATGAGGCTTGGCAGCAGTTGCAGCACATGCGCGTGCGGCTGCCGCACGCGATCCTGCTGCATGGTGCCGAAGGCATCGGCAAGACTGCTTTTGCCGAACAATTCGCCCAATCGCTGTTGTGCGAGGCGCCGGCCGACGACGGCCATGCCTGCGGAACCTGTCCATCGTGTGGCTGGTTCCTGCAATATGGACATCCCGATTATCGGCGGGTGCGGCCTGAAGTACTGGAAGATGGCGACGTCGCCGACACGGAAGAGGCTGGTGCCGCCGATCCCGGCGACGGAAAAAAAGGCGCAAAGGCGACCAAAGCACCGTCCAAGGAAATCAAGATCGATCAGATCCGTGCGCTGACCGACTTCATGAATGTCTCGACGCATCGCCAGGGGATGCGCGTGATTGTGTTGTACCCGGCCGAAGCGCTCAATACCGCCGCCTCGAACGCGCTGCTGAAAATGCTGGAAGAACCGCCACCGAATACCGTATTCCTGCTGATTTCGAACAGCCTCGACCGCTTGCTGCCGACCATCCTGTCGCGCTGTCGCAAGTTTGCACTGGCGACGCCATCACCGGCCGAGTCCTTGCTCTGGTTGCAACAACAAGGGGTCAAGGATGCCGACATGTGGCTGGCGGAGCAGGGCGGTGCACCCCTGACAGCGTTGCAACTGGCGCAGGACGGCAATCGGGACGAGATGGAAGAGTTGCTGCGCCAATTATCGAACCCGAGTGTCGACGGTGCGCTGAAAACAGCGGAAAAATTGCAAAAAACGCCAGCCATTCAGCTCGTTGCGTGGTTACAACGCTGGTTGTACGACCTATTTTCTTACAAGATGTCGGGCACAATCCGGTATTATCCTCGTTACCGCAAAGAAATTATGGCGCAAGCGGCACAGATCAACGTCACGCATTTGCTCGGTGCGTGCAAGGCAATCAACGACCGCCGCGCGATCGCGGATCACCCGTTGTCGGCCAAACTCTTCATTGAAGACATGCTGCTCGATTACGTGTCGCTACCTTCGCCACTGCCACTGCAGACCTGACAAGAACACCGAGGACCATTATGAGCACCACCAATGCCACCCCAGAAAAAGCCGTTGCAGTTGCGCGGCCATCGGTTCTGTCGCTCGGGATCAAGGAAAAGTCGGCGCTGTACACGGCTTACATGCCATTTTTGAAGAACGGCGGCATTTTTGTACCAACCAACAAACCGTACAAGATTGGTGACGAGATCTATTTGATCCTGACCCTGATGGACGATCCAAACAAATATCCGATCGCCGGCAAGGTGGTCTGGATCACACCGGCAGGCGCCAACAACAGCAAGGCGCAGGGCATCGGCGTGCACTTCCCGGAAGATGAAAGCGGCCTGCGCGCCAAGCAATGCATCGAGGATTTCCTCGGCGTCGCGCTGAAATCGACGCGCAGCACGCACACGCTGTGATACAGGCTTGATACAGGCGTTGCGGTTTAGAACGCTGCTTTTTATTGCCGCAATTCATCAACATAGAAAACTGCCATCACCGCTGGCAACAACACCGACTTCATCCCATGTCCACTACCCACCGCCATGCGGTGATCGATGACTTAGCCGCCATCGTCGCGATCTACAACACCACCATTCCGTCACGGATGGTCACCGCCGATACCGAAGCGATCACGGTCGCATCAAGACTGCCCTGGTTCGCGGAACATACCCCGGAAAGGCGCCCGCTGTGGGTGGTGGAGCAGGATGACAAGGTGGTTGCCTGGTTGTCGTATTCCGACTTTTATGGTCGACCGGCGTATGCCGGCACCGCCGAGCTGTCGATCTATGTCAGTCAACAGGCGCGCGGCAAAGGGCTGGGACGCTACCTGCTGATGCAGGCGATCGAATTTGCGCCGCAGATATCGGTCCACACGCTGCTCGGCTTCATCTTCGGGCACAACATGCCGAGCCTGGCCTTGTTTGATGCGTTCGGTTTCGAGCGCTGGGCCACCCTGCCACGCGTGGCCACACTGGATGGCGTCGAGCGGGACGTAATCATCGTCGGCAAGCGCGTCGCCTAGTCTGACCAGCGGCGCGCAATTGCTGCATTCTAATTGCTGCATTCTTTCAGCGGGCCATATGCGTCGGCCCCTGCCAAATCTCAATTTCCGTGCTGGCCGGTACGCCAAGACATGCGGGCCGCAGCGTACAATTCCCCTATGTATATCGATTCTCACTGCCACATCAATTTTCCCGATCTCGCGGCCCGCCTGCCGGAAATCTTCCGCAACATGGCGGAAAACCAGGTCAGTCACGCCTTGTGCGTGTCGGTCGACATGCCGGATTTCCCGCAAGTGCTTGATCTGGCGGAAAAATATCCGAACGTCTATGCGTCGGTCGGGGTCCATCCGGACTATGAAGATACGCCGGAACCGAGCGTCGAGTCGCTGCTGGCGTTGTCCAGGCACCCGCGCATCGTCGCTATCGGCGAAACTGGGCTCGATTATTTCCGGTTGCAGGGCGACCTGGAATGGCAGCGCGAGCGCTTCCGGGTCCATATCCGTGCCTCGCGCGCCAGCGGCAAACCGCTGATCATCCATACCCGCGCGGCCTCGGCCGACACGATCCGTATCATGCAGGAGGAGGGCGCCGGTACCGATGCCGGCGGCGTGGGCGGCGTGATGCACTGCTTCACCGAATCACTGGAAGTTGCCGAGGCGGCGATGGCGATGGGGTTTTACATCTCGTTTTCCGGCATCGTAACCTTCAAGAGTGCCAAGGACCTGCAGGCCGTGGCGCGCGCCGTCCCACTGGAGCGGATCCTGATCGAGACCGATTCTCCTTATCTGGCGCCGGTACCGTTTCGCGGCAGGACCAATGAGCCGGCCTATGTCAAGCATGTCGCCGAATTTTTGGCGCAACTGAAAAGCCTCCCGCTGGCCCAGGTGGCACAGCAGACTACCGATAATTTCTTTAAATTATTCAATATAGTACGGTGATAATTTAATGTTGATTATGACGAAAATTCGACGCTGGTTCTGGGTCGTGTGCATCGTGCTCCTGATGCCTGCCGTCAGTGTCGCCGGGTCTTATTCAGACTTTTTCAAGTCAGTTCAGATCGACAACGCGAGTGCGGTCCAATCCTTGCTGGCGCGCGGTCTCGATCCGAATTTGATCGAAGAAGAGCGCGGCGATACCGGTCTCATCCTGGCGCTGCGTGAAGATTCGATGAAAGTATTCCAGGTGCTGCTGCACGCCGCAGATATCAATCTCGAAGCGCGTTCCCGCAACGGCGACACCGCGCTGATGATCGCCGCCTTCAAGGGCAATCTGCCGGCGGTCGAGGCGATGCTGGCCAAGGACGCCGAGGTCAACCAACCGGGTTGGACCGCGTTGCACTACGCCGCGGCGAGCGGCAACAACCGGATCGTCCAGTTGCTGCTCGACAAATCGGCCTATATCGATGCCGAATCCCCGAACAAGACGACGCCGATCATGATGGCCGCACGCGGCGGCCATATTTATACGGTAAAGCTGCTACTCGATGAAGGCGCCGACGCTACGCTGAGGAACGTCCAGGGGCTCTCCGCAATCGATATCGCGACGATGTACGAGCACAAGGACATTGCAGAAGGCCTGACCTATCGGCTCAAGAAGGCGGGCAAACGGTAGGGCCTGTCTTGCAGCGCCGCTGTCACGTCGAGGCACCATCATCGGCATATGCGTCATTGACAGTATGTGTGAAATTAGACTGTATTGTATGCGGCTGCAGCCATATAATCTATGGAGTATATCAAGGTAAGATGTAGCATTCGCGGCCCCAATGTATGGCGCCGCATTAACCTTGCCCTTGGGCTTTTGGATCAGCGGCAATGGCAAGTACTGAGGCATTCCACCCAAGGTCGGATTGCCCCCTCTTCAGAAAGCGCAATATGAAATACGACGTAATCGACACCCAAATCTCGCCGGAAGGCCGTCTGGACGTGTTGTCCAAGGCCGAAGTCAACAAATTGCTCGATACCAGCCAGGGCGGCTTGTACAGCATCTTTCGCAACTGCTCGCTGGCCGCCCTTAACTGCGGCAGTCCGATCGACAGCGGCAAGGAACTGCTGGAGCGCTACCAGGGATTTGACATCAGCATCATTCAGCGCGAGCGCGGCATCAAGCTCGAGGTCAAGGGCGCACCGACCGATGCCTTCGTTGACGGCAAGATGATCAAGGGGATCCAGGAGCATCTGTTCGCCGTGCTGCGCGACGTGATCTTTGTCAGCGACGAGATCACCGACAACCCGAAGTTCGACGCCGGCACGTCCGAAGGGATCACCGATTCGGTATTCCACATCCTGCGCAATGCCAATGTGCTGCGACCGCTCAGCAATCCGCATCTGGTGGTGTGCTGGGGCGGACATTCGATCTCGAATGCCGAATACAACTATACGAAGGAAGTCGGTTATCAACTGGGCCTGCGCGGACTGGACATCTGCACCGGCTGCGGTCCCGGCGCGATGAAAGGCCCGATGAAGGGCGCCACCATTGGTCACGCCAAACAGCGTATCACCGGCGGCCGCTATCTTGGCCTGTCCGAACCGGGCATCATCGCCGCGGAATCACCGAACCCGATCGTCAACGACCTGGTGATATTGCCGGACATCGAAAAACGTCTGGAAGCATTTGTCCGCACCGGCCATGGCATCGTGGTTTTTCCAGGCGGCGCCGGCACCGCCGAAGAGATCCTTTATCTGCTCGGCATCCTGATGCATCCCGATAATGCCCAGTTGCCGTTCCCGCTGATTTTTACCGGTCCCGCCAGCGCTGCCGATTATTTCAACCAGATCGATGACTTCGTCGGCATTACCTTGGGCCCGGAAGCCCAGCGACGCTACAAAATCATCATCGACGACCCGGCGCTGGTGTCGCAGGAAATGCAGGCAGGTATCAAGGAGGTGCGGGAATACCGCAAGAGCAAGGGCGATGCCTACTATTTCAACTGGTTGTTGCGGATCGACCATGAATTTCAAAAGCCGTTCGTTCCAACGCACGTCAACATGCGCAACCTGCACCTGCAACGTGATCAGCCACCACACTTGCTGGCGGCCAATCTGCGCCGCGCATTTTCCGGCGTGGTGGCCGGCAACGTGAAGGATCAGGGCATACGCGCGATCGAACAATATGGTCTTTTCGAGATTCACGGCGACGCCAGCATCATGGAACCGATGGATGCCTTGTTGGCAGCCTTTGTCGCACAACACCGGATGAAATTGCCTGGCACCGTGTACAAACCTTGTTATCGGATTGTAAAATAACCGCTGCTGCGCATCATCATCATGCTGCGCGGCAGCAACATCAGTTCACGCTGCGAAAGCATCGACGGCAGTTCGCGTGAAAGCAGGTCTTGTAATGCTTTAGGTAAATTTTTTCCTTGTAAGCAATTGATTTTATTGCCTTAAATAAAATCTACGCCAGTTATCTCCATGAATTCGAATTTTTGCTAAAAAAACGCTAGACATACGGCCATCCTCGCGTAAAATGGGTTTTGTTGCAGCGCACCATTTCCACGGCGATCTACATACTTAACCCATTGCATTCCAAGGAGAAGTTTATGTTTTCATTTCAAGAACAATTTTCAAACAATGCCAAAGCCGCTTTCGAATCCCAACTGGCCGCATTCCATGCGCTGGCCGCAAAAGCATTCGAAGGTACGGAAAAAGTGATCGCGTTGAATTTGGCCGCGACCAAAGCATCGGTACAGGAATCGACCGCATCGGCCAAGGAATTGTTTGCCGCCAAGGACGCCAAGGAATTTTTCGCATTAGCGGCGTCCCAAGCCAAACCGGCTGCCGAGAAAGCCACGTCGTATGGCCGCCACCTGGGCGAGATCGTATCCGGCATCCAGGCAGAGTTTGCCAAGACAACCGAAGCGCAAATCGCAGAGGCCAAGGCAAATTTGAATGCAGCAGTCGACGCAGTCGCGAAAAATGCGCCTGCCGGTTCCGAAAGCGCAGTCGGCATTCTGAAGTCGGTCGTAGCCAATGCCAATACCGGTTACGAGCAACTATCCACGAGCGTCAAGCAGAACGCCGAAAAAGTCGAAGCCCATGTCACCAAGGCCGCCGACCAATTCACCCAAGCCGCCGAAAAAGCAGTGAATATTTCCTCAAAGAAATAAATATTGGTAGCATGAGTCAGATGTAAGCAGCATACGAGGCGGAATATTCAGCCAAAGGAAGTAAACGGGTCGCGCTTGCGGCCCGTTGTCGTCTTCGGCCATCGTTTTAACGGGCGATTGTCGGCGCAACGAATGTGCCAGAAGCACAGTGTCGGGATGGTCCGGCACTGAACGAGGCAACGAATGATACTCAAAAAACTCACCAGTATCTGGGGTCGCAGTGTCAAACGCATCATCAAATCCCAACAAAGCAAGAATCTAAAGCTGGTCAAAGGTATGTTTGCCACAGTGGCAGGCAAGGCGAAGCGCCGCGTCAATCCATCACGAACCCGCTCGGCTCCGGCAAGCGCGCCTGAGAAGGCGCATGCCTTTGCGACGACTGCGCCAGGAAAATGGCTGAAATCAACCTACACATCGCCGCTGATCGACGGCGCGAGGACGGCCAGCAGGATGAGCTACTGGCTTTATTTGCCTGATCGGGAGATGCGCACTCCGATGCCGCTAGTGGTGATGCTGCATGGATGCGCGCAGAGCGCGACCCAGTTTGCGCAGGGTACGCGGATGAATCTGCTGGCCGAACAACACGGCTTTGCCGTCCTCTATCCGCAACAATCGGCGACGCCCGACCCGAGCCGATGCTGGCGCTGGTATAAACGAACGGTGCAGCAGGGTGGTGGCGAAGTCAAATCGATCGTCGCCATTCTCGAGAATACGATTCAGAAACACCCGATCGACCCGAGCCGTATCTATGTGGCCGGTCTGTCGGCCGGCGCTGCAATGGCCCACATCGTCGCACTGAATCATCCGCACCTGATCGCCGCCGTCGGTTTGCACTCCGGGACCGTATTTGGCGCTGCCGATTCGCGCATGGAAGCCTACTCGGTGATGCAGAACGGTGCCGATGATGCACTGAAAACGGCCATCAGGCACGCGACCTCCAAATTCGAATTATTCCCGATCATGCCGGCGATCCTGATCCATGGCGAGCAGGACGGAATCGTGCGCCCGATCAATCTGGTGCACCTGACCAGACAATTCAGAGTACTGAACCGCTTGTCCGGCAGCAAAGGCGCGCCACTACTGATCAAGGAGGGGAGCAAGCCGGGCGGCCCTCGCTCCGGTAATGCATACAGCACCAGTGAATACTTCATCGGTAAACAGCCGATATTGAAGATCTGCGAGATTCAGCAACTGGATCACGCATGGAGTGGCGGGGATGCCTCGGTGCGCTTTCACGAGCACAAGGGACCCGACGCCAGCAAGATGATGTGGGATTTCTTTGCGAAACACCGGCGCGAGGTTGAAACGAGTTCGCCTATCGTGTAGCCGATGGGCGCCTGCACCTTGCTCAGGTCGCCGCAATCCTGCAGCGAGGGCTACAATCAGCACGCCAATTCTGGCGTCATTCAATAAACGATCAGTCCCCCGCCCGATTGCGGCGCAGACGCAATCGGGAAGGGCGGGAGATCAGACTTTGGCCGGTTTGAGCAGCCCCTGACAGGTCGAACGCTGGTCATCGGCCGCCGGCAATTTGCGGCAAACGTCGTCAAGCTGAGCACGCACACTGCGCAATACCGCTGCGTGCTGGCCCGATTTGTTCCAGTCGGTCAGCTTGCGGCTGACGCGTTCCAGCACCGAACGATTGCGTTCGTAAAAGGCCCCCGGCGTCTGGCCGACCTGCTCGAAAACGCTGCGCGCCACGCTGCCGATCCGGGCTTCATCCTGTGGTGCCAGATCGATCAGGCCACTGAGATAAGTTGCACCCCATTGCAGACGAGTCGCGGGCCCCTTGGAAGCCTGATATGCCTGCTCATACCAACCGATCGCCGCGGCATTATCGCCGCGTTTCTTGGCATTCGATGCCAGGCTCAACATGAAATAATAGGGCGAATGCGAGCGCTGGAGCTCAGCCTTGAGCAGGAGGTCCGACTCAGCCAGCAGACCGGCATCGGTCAGGATGTGGCCGGCGATGTTAATCACCGACTGGCGCTCGTACACATCGGTGGTAGCACGATCGGTTTCGGCAATTCGCGCTTTCACTTGCTGCAGCAAGCCCGCAGACAGGGGCCCTTGCGGTACGTCGATGCGCGCCAGTGACACTTGCGCCGCCAGCGCCGACAGGCGATCAGTTTTTGACAGGCGGCGATCGGCGTCGAGTACCTGCATTGCCTTATCGAAAGCCAGAACCAACGCCGCACGGGGAGCGGATTTCGGTGGCGCGACGAAGCCAACGATCTCGGCAGGATAATTCACCAGCAAATCCATGTTGTCCCTGGCGATACGCGGAGTGGCGAGCACGCCCATTAATTGTTTGCTAGCGGCGGCCTTATCGAACGACACTGGTTCCGGCTTTTGGTTAGCCGCGGCCACCAGTACACTGAGCGCCAACCGCGTTGCGGTATCGCCGGCAGGAGCGATTTTGGCCAGTCGCTGCAAGGTCGGCAACAGGTCGCTGCTTCCGACGAGTTGCTGCTCGTCCGTTTCCCAGGAATAAAATGCCAACAGCCGCCACTCGTCGGCGGACAGTTTTTTTCCGGCCAGCGCCGCCGCCAAGGTTTCCTTGACCGGATGATTGGCGTTCAGGCCGAGGGTTAAGGTCTTCAAATACCGGTCTGCATCCACCTCGCCCGGTAACCGCGTAATTTCCTTGCCGTCGGACTTGAACAGGATCATGGTCGGATAGGCGCGCACCTTGAAGCGATCGCCGAGCTTCTGGGCACCTGGTGCGTCGCCGTCTATATGGACCGGGACAAAGAAACCGGAGCGTTCGATGAAGTCCTGACGGTTAAATATCGTAGCCTTGACCTGATTGCAAGGCGGACACCAGGCCGCGCCCCAATACAAGAACAAAGGCTTGTCATGCGCTTTCGCATAAGCAAATGCAGCATCGATATCGCCATCGTACCAAGCGATACCGTCAGGCGATTTTGCCTGGCCTGACGCAGACATCGTCGCGGGTTTCAGGTTGGCGGCAATCGACAAGGCGGGTGCCACAGAAATCAGTAATGCCACGATCGCGGCGGTACGCAAAGACATAGTGTGGGCTCCATGGATGGTTGTTATAAGCATTTGCAGTCGACCGTGTTTGGTCCGACACCGGCCGATCACATGTTGCTATACGGATAGCATAGTAAGGCCAATGAGCGCCGTTGTCTCGCCTCAGCGGTATTTCCGGCCAGGCGCGGATTGCGTCCTTCCGTTCGCAAGCTGATTGACGTTTTGGCAATGCGATTTGAGCAGCTCGAGGAGGAGTAGGGCGGCGTAACCGGTGCGCGTTCGCCCTCGACCAATGGGACTCGCTCCTAAGGCAGGAGCGATTGCTCAGATGGCACGATCCAGCAAACCACGGCCAAGATAACTACCGCGATGCCGAGGCAGGCAAAACCCAGCGTGTGATAGCCCAATGCGCCGGCGATGGCGCCCACGGCAAAGGCTAACACCAGGGGTGCCATCTTTTTTGCTGGTATTTTGGCCGCGTCGGTGTTAGGCGCGCCGGTGTTGGCCGATACGGTTGCCGACGTTTCGCAAGATGTCGACCGCGTCGATTACCACCTGTGTCACATTCCCCGTCATGACTGTGGTAGGGGACAGCGCGCCGAACAGCAATCGCGATGCGGCGTTTTGCACAGCCATCGCCGCCACGCCGAACATGCCGGTCATCACCGTCAGCAGCGCGTCAGCATCGGCTTGTGCGATCGGCGCCGCCTTTAAACCCAACACTAGAAATACGACTGGTAATGAGGAACCCAAAGGCAGTCACCGTCGGTTGGAGGGCAACGTCGGCATATTGACATTGCCGTTGATGTATTTTTTCATGAATAAGGAAACCGTTTTCCCGTATCTGCCTGACGGATAAAGAGTGCCTATTTTTAAGACACTATAAGTTTTTGGTTTCCGGATCAAAGTAGTTTGCATGCCTCATCGAAATCGAGGCGAGGGCTGCGCGCGAAAAGTTTAGTTGGATCTCCGTAGCCTAGGTTGCACAGGAAGTTGGTCTTGATGTGGCTGTCCGGAAAATACTCGTACCCGAAGTTCACTCGCTTCGTGTCCGGGAAGAACTCATGGTCGACTTTCGTTTGGTCGAATCCGGACATCGGCCCACAGTCCAATCCGAGGGCGCGCGCCGCGATCATGAAGTAGGCTCCCTGCAGCGAGCTGTTCCGCCTGGCAGTGACCTCTGCGAGTTCCGGGGTATCGGCGAACCAGGCGCGTGCATCCGCATGGGGAAATAGTTTTGGCAATAGCTCAAAAAATTTTCCGTCGTAGCCGATGATGGCCGTGACCGGTGCTGCCATGGTCTTCTCCACATTGCCCGGTGCCAGCGCCGGTCGTAGTCGCTCTTTCGCTTCGGGCGTGCGCAGGAATAAAATTCGCGCCGGAGAACAATTGGCACTGGTCGGCCCCCATTTCATGATGTCATAGAGGCGGTGCAAGGTATCGTCACTCACCGGCTTATCTAGCCAGGTATTGTGCGTGCGCGCCTTGAAAAATAGGAGATCAAGTCCGTCTTCGCTCAGTTGGTTGCTCATGGTCATATCTCAAATGTTGGTTAGCGTTGACGATGCCGCCACCAGAAAAGTATAGGAGCAATCAAGCAAAATGGAATGACTTTGCTCATGAGTCAGTCGCGCTGTGGAATGGCGCCTGCTGTCAGGAATTTTTCTGTGCTGCCATTTAGTGATTGCTTCATTGCTGAGCCCAATATTGGCGAATCGCTAAATTGCGCCGAGCTGGAAAATTCATGGTTGGCAAAATTCCGCAATCATTACAGCGTGAGTGATCACCGTTCGCCAGCACTTTTTTCAACTTAAACCACCATGCGCCATTAAAATTCCGCCAGCGATTGATCTGCGAAAGAGGCGGAGAATTGTCAGCAGGATGAAGCGCGATTTCGATTGCGACAGAATAGGGGCGCAATGAATTAATGTGCATCAGGCGGCGCCACAAATCCATGTTCACCGGGGCCGGGTAATCCTGGCGTTCGCCCGAACAATAAACTTTGTGGTTGCTGCTGGACGTCCGATAGCACGCGGTCCAGCACATGAGAGCTACGAGAAAAGTCGTTGATCATGCCGTGCAATTGCGGAAGAGAATCTTTTAAAGCCTGGCTCGTCTGCCCCAC
>NZ_JBHRTP010000037.1:0-3180 GCF_042646465.1 Pseudundibacterium arcticum | reverse complement strand
AGTGTGTATTCGCATGTGAAAGTAGGTTATCGTCAGGCTTGTTATTCCCAAAAACCCTCCGGTGCCACGTGCCGGAGGGTTTTTGCTTTGGCGCGGCACCTTTTAAGCAGCACAAGAAACCTCTGAGGCGCGATATCGGGCGTGATGCAGCGAGCATCGGCGATCGGTGCGGTGGATTGCCTTAACGTCGCCGGCACTCTATTCGGGTTGATCTGCCTCGACAGAGGCGGCATAACGTAGCAGAGTCCGGACTCAGAACCGCGGACTCAGAACCGGTAACTCGCCCGTAACACCGTAAAATTGACCCCACCGTTCGGCTCTTTGATGCCGCCGTTTGAAAAGTGCTGGAACTTCAGGCCCAGATCGAGATGGTTCTCAAATATGTAGCCGGCGCCAAGATGGTCGCCGAATTCAAATCTGGTCGATAGCTGGCGGCCGTCGTTGTCGTACAGGTCGGACAAAAAATGGGCGCCGATGCCGGCTTCCGCGTAAAAACCGGTTCTGCCGAGCCTTTGATAGCGTAGTACCGGTGTCAAGCCGATATCGCCGAAATTTTTGCTCGCGCCTTCCACGTTTTGATATTTTCTTTCGCGCCATTCGGCCAAGGTCAGATCCCAGTAGCCGCCGAGATACGCCTTGTCCGATTCCAGCCAGCGCCGGTTCCAGTCCCATTGCAGTCCGGCGCGCACCTGACTGCTCTGCGGCCCCCGCGCCACTTCTATCGACACCGTATCCACCGCAGAACAGGTCAATGGCATCGCAATGCATGCGACAATGGCGACTGCAAACTTCCTACTGATTAGCATCATCATAAGAGCTTTCGGCTAAATAGCGGATTAGGTTGGCCAAGCTGGATCGACGCAGCTGGACCGTAAATCTGCGCTTGATCGATGCCACCGCGCATCGGTTTCAGGCGCAGTCGGGCGCTTTCCTGAGAACAAGTATGCCCCAAATTCGATCGATGTTGCACTGCCAATATTGCCGCGTTGATACAGATCAAGTCTTCTGGGCAACATCCAGGAACTGCGCGGATGTTGGGCGATGTTCGATTCGCCGTCTGCTTTCGTGCGCATCGTTCCTGGCGCGCTTGATGCGAACGGGCGGTGCGCAACAAATCCGCAGCTTGCACCGGCGGGTCCGCACCATTGGGTGCGACCCGCCTTAACACGATGGAGTCACAGTGACAACCACACTATCCTTGCCACGCATCGCATTTCTCGGCACCGGCCTGATGGGCTTGCCAATGGCCACCAGACTGATCGAGGCCGGCTATCCGCTCACGGTCTGGAACCGTACCATCGCCAAAACTGACGCGCTGGCCCAACTCGGCGCGACTGTCGCGGCGTCGCCTGCCGCGGCGATGCATCAGGCACATGTGGTGATCACGATGCTGGAGGCGGGCGCGATTGTCGCGGCAGTCGTCAGCGCGGCGCTGCCCGCCATGGCGCGCGGCACCCTGCTGATTGACATGAGCTCGAGCCGGCAAGCGGAAGCGGTGGCGCTGTCCGAATTGCTGTCGACGCGCGGCGTGGCGTTTCTCGATGCGCCGGTGTCGGGTGGGGTACAGGGCGCGCAGGCGGGCAGCCTGGCCATCATGGCGGGCGGCGCCGATGTCGACTTCACGCGTGCGGAACCGATTTTACGGGTGCTTGGCCGTCCGGTTCTGGTCGGCGCCGCCGGCTGCGGTCAGCTGGCCAAATTGTGCAACCAACTGATCGTTGGCGGCACGCTCAACATCGTGGCCGAGGCCTTGTTATTGGCCCGGGCCGGCGGCGCCGATCCGGCCGCAGTCAGGGCGGCGATCCGGGGCGGCTTTGCCGAAAGCCGGATTCTCGAGGTGCATGGACAGCGCATGCTCGAGCGCAATTTTGTGCCCGGGGGCCAGGTCAAGAGTCAGACCAAGGATATGGAAAACGTGCTGCTGGCAGCGGCAGCCGCTGAAGTGCGCTTGCCGGTGACCGAACTCGTCACGGAACGCTATCGCAGCATTCTGGCCGAACTGCCGCAGGCCGATCAGTCGGCAGCGCTGATCGCGCTGGAGCGGCTGAATCCCGGTCAGCGCCTGGGAGATGGCCCCGACCAGTTCTGAAGCGGCATCGGCTGCCAACACCGTCCAGAGCGCCGGGATTTAAGCTCGCGCGGGTGATCGATCAACGTGTCGCCAGCAGCAACAGCAAGCCGATCAGCGCCGGCAGCGCCTGCACCAGCAGGATCGAACGTTTGGCGGTAACGCCGCCGTAAATGCCTGCGATCAGCACGCAGCCGACGAAGAACAGCTTGACCTGCCAAGCGCCGCCGATCAGTCCCCACAGCAGTCCGGCCGCCAGGAAACCGTTGTACAAGCCTTGATTCGCGGCCAGGATCTTTGAATTCTCGGCCTCGTCGCGACTCATGCCGAAGGTCTTGCGGCCGATCGCATGGGTCCACAAAAACATCTCCAGCACCAAAATCCAGACGTGTTCAAGCGCAATCAGGCCCAGCACGATATCGGTCAAGGTTTTCATGCTGGGTCGTCTTTCCGTGATGGGATGTTGGCGGCTGGCCGCACATTGGTGGGAGTATTGCTCAAATATCCGCCATCACCCAAGGATTTATTGCGGGGCGGTTTCAATGTCCAAGTGCAACAAGACCAAGCTTATCTGCCCAGTATGCGTTAAAGTCAAAAGCGTCTACAGGAAGGAACAGCTCGGCTGGGCATTTCCAGTCCAGTGATTTCCTGGGCCGGGTGTTGAGTTTCCAAGCGATGTCGTCAAGCTGTTGTTGTGAATTGTGAGAGAGGTCAGATCCCTTTGGCAGATACTGACGCAGCAAGCCATTGGTGTTTTCGTTGCGGCCGCGTTCGCAGGGGCTGTGCGGATGAGCGAAGTAGACTTTGATGCCGGTTTCTTCAGTCAGTTTCGCATGTTGTGCCATTTCGCGCCCCTGGTCATACGTGAGCGAGCGGCGCATATCGCCATCAAAGCGCTGCAAGATGGCGCCGAAGCCTTCGGTGGTGGCCTGTGCGGTGCCGTTATCGAGCTTGACAAGCGCGACGTAGAGGGTCGTGCGCTCGACCAGTGTGCCGATTTGGGAACGGTTACCCTTACCCTTGATGTGGTCACCCTCCCAATGCCCCGGCACCAGGCGTTCTGCAATGTCGGCAGGACGTTGATCAATGCTGGTCATGTTGGGAATCTGTCC